>CAMCUP010000047.1 GCA_945878885.1 Polynucleobacter meluiroseus
CAGCACCAATAATGAGTACTGGCAATTCAGCGTTTTTTTGCAATACAGTATCCACTTTAGGTGTGTGCTGCTACCTTGTCACTAGATATTTCATCGTTGGTACCATAACCTAATTTAACCGCAGCATCACCACCTTTAACTACAGAAACCGCGCAATACTTAAACTCAGGTATTTTGCCAAAGGGATCTAATGCAGAGTTAGTAATTAAGTTAGCCGCAGCCTCGTAATACGCAAAGGGAATAAAGATTGCGCCACGCGGAGTGCCATCATCACGGCGCACATGAATTGCAATTGTGCCACGCCGTGAAGCAACCGTCACTACATCACCTGTAGTCACACCTAACTGCACCATATCGTCCCCACACAGGGATACAGTCGCCATCGGCTCAATCGTATCAAGTATGGTCGCACGTCGCGTCATACTGCCGGTATGCCAATGCTCTAGCTGCCGACCCGTAATTAAAACAAACGGATATTCGGTATTGGGTCGCTCATTGGCAGGAATAATATCCGCTGGAACTAGCTTTACCTTGCCATCTGCGGTTGGAAAAGCATCATTAAATACAATCGGTCGACCTGGATCTTCAGGACTTAAGCAGGGATAAGTGACGCTCGATTCACGCTCTAAACGATCCCAAGTAATGCCTTTAATTGCTGCGTGCATGGCTTGACGCATTTCATCAAACACTTCTGCTACACCCGCATCAGGCCCCGCATACTTCCAGTTGAGGCCCATGCGTTTAGCCAACTCTTGCAGAATCCATAAATCAGGTTTTGCATCCCCTGGTGGATGAATCGCACGCTTACCCATTTGCACCATTCGATCGGTATTACTCACTGTACCGACTTTTTCTGGCCAAGCACTCGCTGGCAAGACCACATCGGCCAATAAAGCTGTTTCAGTCATAAATATATCCTGCACTACTAAATGCTCTAGCGAAGCCAAAGCATGGCGTGCATGATTTAAATCGGGATCACTCATAGCAGGATTCTCGCCCATGATGTACATGCCACGAATTTTATCGGGATCGCTGTCTGGCGCCAAAATCTTATCCATAATCTCAACCACGGTATAGCCAGGTTTTGAATCTAATGGGGTCTTCCAAAACTTCTCAAACCAATCATGCGCGTTAGTATTGTCAACCCGCTGATAGTTTGGGAACATCATCGGAATTAAACCAGCATCACTAGCGCCCTGAACATTGTTTTGTCCGCGTAAGGGATGTAAGCCCGAACCTGGTTTACCAATTTGGCCCGCAATGGTCGATAAAGCAATTAAACAACGGGCGTTATCGGTACCATGTACGTGTTGACTAATACCCATGCCCCATAAAATCATCGCCGACTTCGTAGTCGCAAACTCGCGCGCTACTTCACGCAATGTTTCTGGTGGAATACCGCAGATAGGCGCCATTAATTCTGGGCTATAACCCTTGACATTTTCTTTGAGGGCTTCAAAGTTACTAGTACGATTTTTAATAAATTCCTGATCACACAAACCTTCTTCGATGATTGTGTAAATCATTGCATTTAACATCGCCACATCAGTATCAGGCTTAAACTGCATAATGCGCCAAGCATACTTTCCCATGCCCGTAACACGTGGGTCGGCTAACACCACCTTGGTACCCCGTTTAGCGGCATTTTTAAACCAAGTAGCAGCAACTGGGTGATTTACTGTTGGGTTTGAGCCAATCAATAAAATCATCGTGGAATTTTCCACATCGTTGACTTGATTACTTACCGCTCCAGAACCAACGCCCTCTAATAAGGCTGCCACGCTAGAGGCGTGACATAAGCGAGTGCAATGGTCGACATTATTATTACCAAATCCAGTGCGTACTAGTTTTTGAAATAAATAAGCCTCTTCATTACTGCCCTTAGCCGAGCCAAAACCAGCCAAGACTTTGCGGCCATGTTTTTCATTCAAGCCCTTTAGCTTACTCGCTGCAACATCTAAAGCCTCTTCCCAAGTTGCTTCACGGAAAATGCTCGACCAATCATTTGGGTCTTGTGAGGCGGTTTCATCTTTGGGCACATCTGTTTTACGAATAAGTGGCTTAGTAAGACGTTGCGGACTATGAACGTAATCCATGCCAAAGCGACCCTTAACACATAAACGATTGTGGTTTGCAGGACCATCGCGGCCATCAACACTAACAATCACATTATCTTTAATGTTGTAAGTAATTTGACAGCCAACACCGCAAAATGGGCAAACTGAATCAACTTTACTGTCCACTTTTTGTGAACCGATTAACCCTTTAGGCATCAATGCGCCGGTGGGGCAAGCTTGCACGCACTCGCCACAGCCTACACAAGTACTCTCACCCATAGGGTCGTTCAAATCAAATACGATTTCACTATGGCTACCACGCATCGCGTAACCAATCACATCATTTACTTGCTCATCACGACAGCCCCGTAAACAACGATTACATTGAATGCAAGTATCTAAGTTCACTGCCATAGCTGGATGCGAAATATCTGCTTTGGGTTGTTCACGACGCAGCGCTTTTAATTCAGGGCGTACTGTGACACCCATTTGCTTGGCCCAACTACTCAGCTCGCCAAACTGCATGCTCTCGTCATCACCTATCCACTTATAGCCTTTATCAGGCATATCCGCGAGGAGCATTTCTAAAACTAATTTCTGGCTTTTAACAGCACGGTCACTTTGGGCCTTGACTTCCATCCCTGCAGTCGCATTACGACAGCAACTCGGGGCTAAAGTACGCTCGCCATTAATTTCAACTACGCAGGCACGACAATTGCCATCCGGTGCATAACCATCTTTAAAGCACAAATGGGGAATATCAATACCATGGCGTTTAGCTGCTTTTAAAATCGTTTCGCCATCATAAGCAATAATCGTTTTGCCATCGAGCTTGAACTCAACCGTTTGTAATGCGAGTTCCTGCGGATTTACGGGCGCGTTCATGCAATCTCCTGCGGGAAGTATTTTTGGACACAACGAATCGGATTCGGTGCAGCTTGGCCCAATCCACAAATCGAGGCATCAACCATGACAGTAGCCAAATCTTCTAAGGTTGATTGATCCCACTGCTTGGCCTGCATTAAAGTAGCTGCCTTACCTGTACCTACACGACAAGGTGTACATTGTCCGCAACTCTCATGCTCAAAAAAGTGCATGATATTTAAGGCGGCATTCCGAGCGCTATCTTGCTCACTTAGCACCATCACTGCTGCAGAGCCAATAAAGCAACCATAGGGCTGCAGCGTATCAAAATCAAGCGGAATAGTATTCATCGTCGCTGGCAAAATACCACCCGATGCACCGCCTGGTAAATAGGCGTAGAACGTATGTCCAGCCTCCATGCCACCACAATAATTGTCAATCAGTTCCTGAATCGTAATACCCGCTGGCGCTAACATAACACCAGGCTCTTTCACTCTGCCACTGACACTAAAACTACGTAAACCTTTACGGCCATTCAAACCAAATGAACTGAACCATTCGGGGCCACGCTGCACAATATCGCGCACCCAATACAGCGTTTCCATATTGTGCTCAAGGGTAGGACGTCCAAATAAACCAACTTGGGCGATATAGGGCGGCCGCATTCTCGGCTCGCCACGCTTGCCTTCAATACTTTCAATCATCGCCGATTCTTCACCACAAATATAGGCGCCTGCACCACGGCGCAATTCAATTGTCGGTAATGCGCAAGGTGGATTAGCCTGTAGCTTGGCTAATTCAGCCTGCAGTAATTCACGGCAGCCATGATATTCATCGCGTAAATAAATATAGCAAGCATCAATGCCTACAACTTGCGCGGCTATTAGCATTCCCTCTAAAAAACGGTGGGGATCGCGCTCTAAATAAGTACGGTCTTTAAAGGTACCAGGTTCGCCTTCGTCAATATTTACTGCCATTAATTTTGGTGCGGCTTGGTCTTTCACAATTCGCCACTTGCGGCCTGCAGGAAAGCCCGCGCCACCTAGGCCACGTAAACCGGAATTTTCCATCGCCACCAACACAGCCTCAGGGCTATGCTTGCCGGTACTTACGTCAATGGCTAACTGATAGCCGCCCTTTGCGCGATAAGCTTCGTAACCAACATACGCGGGTGACATTGGCTGATTGGTACCCTGCGGAGAAATACCTTTCTCCACATAATTAATTGGATTGAAATCGCCATCATTTTTGCCTATCGGCTGGTGTGTCGATTTTGTTTCAACTGCCGTAACTACTTTATCTACTGAGGCAAACAAAACAGGATATTGCGCTACCACGGCAATAGGAGCTTGTTCACAACGTCCCACGCAAGGGGCAGGTATGACTTTGACATTCGCAAAATTGGTACCTTCGCCCAAAACTTTTGGTAAACGGGCTAATAAATCTTGCGCACCATGTAATTCACAAGAGAGGCCATTACAAACCCGCACAGTAATTTCCGCAACAGGGTCATCACCACGGACTACTTCAAAGTGATGGTAGAAAGTTGCAACCTCATACACTTCTGCCATCGATACATTAATAACTTTAGATAAGGCGACTAAATGCCGATCATGCAAAGCACGATATTCATCATTCAACTGGTGTAAATATTCAATTAATAAGTCACGTCGATAAGGCGGCAGGCCAATTAATTGCTGCACCTCAGATACAGAAATATCATCAGGTTGACGACCCTTTAATTTACTTTTTTGCCGAATGCGCTGTCTTAGGTCGTCTATCGTTGCTACTGCAACAGCTTTCATTTCACCAGCGGGTTTGGGATGATTCATTATTCCTAATCTTTATTCATTTAAGTAGTAGCCATGCAAAAGGTATTGACTCTAAAACTAGCTTTTCTATTGTATTAGATTTATAAATCATTTGATAAATAACGAAATTAATTGGAAATCTATTATTAATGCTTCGAGCCTAAAAACTCTTGACTAAGCTCAAACTAAGCGAAATACCTGAAAGGAATAGGATAAATTTAAGGGTTTACCCTTAAATTTAGATTTACTTCGGAGCGCTCGACTGGAAACCCTGGTTGCTTGGCAAGAAGGTATTGCTGTAATCAGCATTTCGCTCTCGAATCCGAACAGTTACGCAATTGTTGTAATCTGCAGATCCTGCCCGGTAACCTGCTCCAGCACAATCTTCCTGGGCAGCCTCTTGAATTGAACCGCAGGAAATGAGGCCCAGAGGAATAAGAAAAATACCAAGGTTAGTTAATTGGCGCAATTAACCCGCCCACTGCTTGGCAAAATAAACGCCAATTAACACCACAATGGCAACACATACAGGCATGAGGTAGAAAGCTACTATGCCGACAGCCTCTTCTTGTTGTTCTTTGCCAAATTCGGGTTTGTCTGAGGGTGAATTAGTCATTTGCAGCTCCAAAGTAAGTTCAATTGTTGATGAGCAGATTTCGCTCACAAACAGGCTAATAGGCCATTATATTTGATCGGGGGTAATCTTACGGTCGTTCAGTTGGCTTGCCAAGTTAGGCAGTCATGTCCTCGCTTAAGGTTACTAAGAATACGGTGATACTAGTTAAAATAATTTACCATATTATTATTTTCTGAATAACCTGCTAGCTGTTCAGATTTACCCCTATTCATGCAATCTTAAGAGTTATTCATTTCCCTTAACCTGAAAAAAAGCCCTATGCGTGTAGAACAGAAAAATGCAACCGTTGAAGAGCTCGAGTTCGCTCCATCTTGGGATCAGCCAGTAAGTTATATGCAACGTACGCGCTCTTATTATTTAGGGCTTGGTTATGAAAACCCATACGTCTGGGCACACTATCTAGCCGTGCCATTTAGCCCTTTAAAAAAGCCTCTCGCCGAATCTACTCTAGCTTTAATCACTACCGCCGCTCCTTACCAAGCCGACAAAGGTAATCAAGGACCCGGCTCTGCTTATAACGCACTAGCCAAGTTTTATGAGGTGTATGCAGCTCCAACGGCAATCGATCCCGATTTACGGATCTCGCACGTAGGAGTAGATCGTAAAAATGCCGATATGGCCGAAATGAATGCGTGGTTTCCTTTGAGCGCCGCTAGAAGAGCATTAGCAAGCAAACGCCTCGGAGCTTTATCGCCACGATTCTATGGCTTACCCAGTAATCGTAGTCAACGTCACACGCTAGAAGTTGATGTACCAGCAATTGCCAGTCTTTGTAAAGCAGATGGAGTAGACGTTGCTATTCTCATTCCTAACTGCCCCATTTGCCATCAATGCCAAAGTTTGCTGGCACGCTACCTTGAAGAGCAAGGCATTGCCACAGTCATTATGGGGGCAGCCAAAGATATTGTTGAATATTGCGGCGTACCGCGCCTTTTATTTAGCGACTTCCCTTTGGGGAATGCGGCTGCTATACCTAACAACGTCGCCTCACAAGATGCTAATTTTGAGCTGGCATTACGCATTCTAGAAGCTGCCCCTGCACCCCGCACTTCAGTTCAGTCACCATTAATTTGGTCAACAGATGCACAATGGAAATTAGACTACTCTAATATTGAGCGCTTATCCCCTGCAGAAATTAAAGCCCTCAGAGATGAAGCTGAAAAAGTACGTATTGCCGCGCGCGACTTGCGGATACAAACGGTCGGTAGTTAGGGCACTCTGACTTAAGAGTTAGCTAAACAGATTCGGCAAAGACATCAACAATACATAACATTCTATATGGTTGACGATAGTGGCAATCGGATTGGTTATGATAAATAAAATCCTTATTAGAGGAATCATAAAATTATGGGAAGTAGTCTTTACAATTCATTTCTGAGTAAAAATCCAAGCCATCAGGAACGCTTAGATCTCGGAAACTCCATTCGCAAACAGACAAGCCGCTCTTCGCTGGCCGAATTTACTGTAAAAAATAACCGTCAAACGCCGATTGATATTTTGCTTGCTCAAGCAAAAACTCGGCTTCAGCCATTTATTCCAATCCGCCATGCACGCATGGCTGTTAATCCATTTGCATTTTTTCGTGGTGGGGCTGCCATTATGGCTAAGGATTTAGCCAGCGTTCCAAGCCCTGCTATTACTGTGCAATTATGTGGCGATATGCACGTCAGTAACTTTGGTTTCTTTTCAACCACTGAGCATCAATTGGTCTTTGGCATTAATGATTTTGATGAAACACTACCTGGTAATTTTGATTGGGACTTAAAACGCCTGACCGCAAGCGCAATGATTGTTAGCCAACAACTAGGTCAAGACCAAGTCTATGGTGAGACGATCGTACGAAATATTTGCACTGCCTATCGCAATTCACTACATCGATATGCAACCATCCCTTATGTCGACCTAAAAAGGACGTATATAGACGAAAAAGCATTAATAACTGCTGTTACTAATTCTGCGAATACAGTAAGCCAAAAATATTTAAAAAACCTATTCGAAAAAGCGCGAAAAAATACGAATCATGGTGTTCTAGACAAATTAATAGAAAAAACACCGCATGGCCCGCGCTTTATTGAACACCCTCCATTAATAGTGCATGCTGATGTTTCAATCCGTAAAGGCACAAAAATATCAGAGCTTCTCGACGATGTTCTTCAGACTTATACAAAATCATTGGCTCCAGATCGCCAACATTTATTGAGGCGTTACAAACTGATTGACTGGGTGCGTAAAGTGGTTGGAGTTGGCAGCGTTGGCACTGCATGTTGGGCAATGTATTTTGAGGGTCAAGATGTGGATGACCCCCTTTTTCTTCAATTGAAAGAGGCCCAAAAATCGGTTCTAGCACCCTACTTTCCTAGTAACAAGTTTCATAATGAGGGCAAACGCGTAATCGATGGTCAAGCCCTCATTCAGGGCGCGCCGGATCTTTTTCTGGGCTTTGGCAAAGCTGAGGGACATTTTTATATCCGCCAATTGCGTGATATGAAAGGCGGTATCTCTATTGGAGAAGAAGATATACCTGCTAAAGAATTTCCTGATTTTGCAAAACTCTTTGGCTGGGCTTTAGCGAATGCGCACGCCAGATCAGGCGACCCCGCCGTGCTGGCTGGCTACTGTGGTAAAGGGGAGGTATTAGATGATGCTATGGTTAACTTTTCAATTGCGTATAGCAAGCAAAATGAGGCAGACTACGATACTTTTTTAAGGACAATTAAGTCTGGCAAGATTAGCTCTGCCGCAGAAAATTTTTAGGGAACCTTGAGTCAAAGGTTGGGTTCAGTAGAAAATGTGTTTTTCTGGGCAATTCAAAAAAATAGGGATAGTAAGTTAAAAAGTTATATAGAGGATATGACTCAATTTAATCCTCAATTAACTATTCACGATTTTGTAGAAATTTTTGTTAATAAGACTTTTGCCTGTTAATTTGCATCCAAAACTGATCCACCTAGCCTAGGTATTTGCATCCAAAACTGACCCGCGTGTTGATACTGTCCTGCTTACTTTTTAAGTAGGAGTAAACAGAAGTGATTTAATGCATATTACGCCACTCTACGGAGTGGTTTTTTATTGAGTCACTATTTTCAAGAATGAGTAACTATGCTAGGATTTAGTAGTAGATTTTCCATATTTCATAAAAATCATAACTAAGGACTCCTATATGAAAAAGAAATTACTAGTGCTCCCCTTTTGCTTGTTCATAGGCTTATCTACTGTCGCCTTGCATGCAAAATTGATCCAATTAGCGCCCTAATTTGTAGCCAATTTCAGCCCAGCATCTGTTCAATATAGGCTACTAGCGAAAGATAACATCATCATTTGGGTGGATTAAAGTTAGATACAAATGGTGGATCAGTTTTGGATGCAAATCAACAGTAAGAAAAGGTCAGGGCAGAATGCCTACAAAACCGGCAAAAGCCTAGAGGTTAGGGAGTTGATTAAGCAGATAAATAAGTTATTGCGAGAACAGCAGAAATTAATTAACTAATAAAAAATCACTCCATAGAGTGGCTGGTAGTTAGGGCTAGCTGTGAGTAGAGTAACTACTGCAAGATACTAAATAAGGAGGTTATTGAAAATAGCATATCCCTAGCGCATCACATTCTGTGGTCTCCTCCCCAATCCTCCTTGCTCGTTTTATGGCTATTTGTAATGAGCGTCATCCCCTCTTTATAAACCAGCACTCGAGGCCATCCACTCTACGGAGTGGTTTTTTATGTGTAGGGCTACCCCATATCAATTTCCCATAACCCTGACCCCACCATACCCCCGCAAGCCTTTTCGACCGCTTCAGTTCGCTAGCCTATACATAGTATTTTGCTCAAGGGGTAACCCTTACTGAAGTTTCCTGCACTGGGGTAAGCGGGCTTATAGAAACATCCCCCGCCAACGTTTCAAATCAAAAGGGGTAGGGGTATTTTTCTAATTATTTAATATTTTGGTGTAGCAACCCTTGGCTAATCTAGTGAAATCCCGTCTTTTTATTCTCTTTTACCTATGCTAGGATTTAGTAGTGAATTTTCCATATTTCATAATATTAATAACTAAAGGTGAGTATATGAAGTTTAAATCACTAATTATTGGGCTTGTTACCCCTTTAGTGATGTTAGGTCTTGTATCCTGTGGCGGCGATGGCACTTCAAGTACCCAAGAGGGTAATCCTAATGGCAACATCAAATTTTCAGTCGCCAATGGCGTAAGCCAAGATTTTACTAGCGTTAGCATTACCACTGATTCTAGTAATACCAACCTTTATAGTGGCCCTTTTTCTTGCCCTAGTGCCAATACCTGTAGCCTTACTATTGCAGCTAACACTAAGGAGGGATACACCGTCTTATTTTATAACGCAGATGGCGATTTAGTGGGTGCTTGGACTAGTAGTTCACCACCAGCTAGCTTTACATCAATCAATGCTTCTGCAACTCATTTCGGCGCCTATCTTTTTGGGCAATTGGATAAGGCCAACCCCGAAGAGAACCATCTGAGTGTAGCGGAGGTAAACCACTATTTTTCTAAAAGTAACGCTGCAGCAATAGCACAAGGGCAGACGCCAGATTTTTTTCTTAACTTAAAGATGGATAGTGATACCTATTTTGCAGCGACAGGAGCGCAATCTGCAACGGGGTACTATCAACAGCTACAAGCTTCTTTAGACAAAGGTGAAATACTTGCAACACCTCTTTCAAGTGCATCGGCATCCCCAGTCAAAGCAAAAATAATCGTTGCCGCTTCGCCAGTCATTGCTGCTGCGCCAACCCCAAAATGCAGTGCTACCACTAAGGGGGCTGCCGCTATCTTGGGTGGAGCCGCAGGTGCAGTCGCAGGGTGGGGAGGACAGTCTATTGATGTAACAAATAAAATAGTAGATAACATACCCTACCTCGGGGCCATTTCAAAAGGAATAGCGGCTCTTTTTGGTGCTGCCTGTGATGACACTGAAAACCGATTCCAGGCAATTTTTGATCAGTTAGATTCATTAAAGGCCCAATTAACGAGTCTGCAAACTGGCCTAGACAATGTACAGAATTCGATTAACGCAATACAAAATACCGTTTCACTGAATCAAGCTAAGACTAGCTTTTTGGAGATTCAAACGATTATTAGTGACATGGATGGTGTAATAGCCAGTTACCAAAAGTTTGTCGGCCCACAAAAAGGTCAATATGCAAGTCTCGTTGATTTTTTTGCTCAAACTGGCGGCTTAGATAATGCCTCGATGGTTCCAGGTAGCAATAAAAATGGAATTCAGGCCGGCGCAATAAAGCTAATAAGTTCTTTAGATGCCCAACGAAAGCTGCTAACTGATATAGCACAACCAACCCGATTTGATCTCATAAAAACCAACCTGAATAACGTCTGCGCAACAGATCCGGGCATGATAAACGCAGTTGGTGATTTCTTAGCTATTCGTAAAGCATGTAACAACATGATTATTAGTTTATTGGTTCAAATTACCGCTTATCAAGGTATGTTCCAAAATATGCTTATAGATGAGCTTAATGTGCTTGAGGTAGCAAGGCTGGCTAAGTTGTCTGCTTTTGGCAACCCATTTAAAGGAGAAACTGTAGCCCTACAAAAAGAAGACGTAAGAAGCTATGCTCAAGCAGCTTTGACAAATGTCACTGATGGCTTACCTGCCACTTATGGCCTAATGGATGGTTTTCCCATTTTACAAAGTATCGCTAACAAAGATCTAGGTTGCTCCAGATTAAATGCGGATGGCGCTTCTTATCAGCCCAATATCTCGGCGTGGTATTCAGGCCCGAATACTCCATGGGGGCCATATGTAGTGGCAAATTGCTCTAATGGCAGTCAGACAACTTACTCGAAATTTTATTATACAGGCGCAACTGCCGCTAGAAATGTGATGGGCGTTTTAGTTGGTAGCGAGGTTTCTTATACTTCAGGCAGACTAACCCAGGCTTATAGATCAAGTGTAAAGTATCGTGGAGCGGAGCCTGGAGACTACGACTACAGTGTCCCGGGCCGAAACACCCGCCGTTCACCAGATTTCATCGACATTAAGGCGCCTTCCAGCATAACTGTGAATAATCAGACTCCTTTTTGCGGAGGAACGCAATTTTGCACATTGAGCGATCAAAATAAAACTGGGCCAGGTAAACAGAATTTTGCTTTAACTCCAAAAGATGGGAGGTATAGTTCTGTTATCAATATGATGGATAACAGCATAAATCCAGAGTATGCGTATGCTGTTATGGGAATAACAGATACCGCTGCTGATGCCAATGGGCGCAGGTTTAGCTATTTGCTGGGGTATGTATATAGTTTAAATATAGACATTAACAGAAACTCTGGTAATGCAGAGGAGTTCCATAATCATCAATTTTCATGCTTGACAGCTGATTGCACAATACTAGGGGATCAATTAACTATTCAGTTTAAGAATGGGGCAAAGTCTGATGGTACTGGCCCAGCTGTTAATATGTCTCAACCATCTAATGGTCATTTTATTATGCAAATTAACTAGTTGTTGATTTGCATCCAATCCTGATCCACCATTTGTATTTAACTTTAATCCACCCAAATGATCAGGTTATCTTTTACTAGCGGACTATATTAAAAAGATGTTGGGCTGAAATTGGTTGCAAATTAGGGTACTAATTGGATTAGTTTT
>CAMCUP010000048.1 GCA_945878885.1 Polynucleobacter meluiroseus
GCCGCTTGCGCAATGGCAAAATAGTTAGCAAAGGTTTGCGCATCAATCCAGCGCTCTTGATTAACAGAAATATCGTAGAGCACAGGCAGTAAAGCATTTACGCCACCAAAGGCGATTAAGGAAAAGGCGGAGAATTTAAGAAATAGGCCGAGCAAGGCAGTCATAGTTTCTTGACCTTTTGCCATGCGAGCCATAAGCCCAGAGGAAGAGCAATGGCCACCACCCAGCCAAGTGCCAAATGAAATACGGTTGCAGCCACAAAAGTGACCACCACCACAATAAGCATGGCAGGATAACGAAATTCATTGCGCATCATTTTAAAACCCGTTGCAGCGATCAACCCGACCCCAACCGCAGAAATTCCACGCAATATTCCTTGAACAGCAGCGAGGTTGCTGTATTCATCATAGAGGGCAGCGAGCACCAACACTAGAGTGATTGGACCTAATACCAGACCTGCAACAGCGGCAATGGCACCTCTTACACCAGCAAAGCGAGCGCCAATGCAGACCGCTAAATTCATAATATTGGGCCCTGGCACAATTTGACAAATACCTAAAATAGCATTGAACTCAGTTGCACTTAGCCATTTTTTTTGTTCCACTAAAGTACGATGGGCCCACGGCAGTACTCCACCAAAACCCGATAAACCGATTTTAGTAAATCCAAAAAAGAGATCCCTTGGTGTTACTGATTTCAAGTTAAGGCTTAAATGGATGCGGTATGGGTTTGTTATCGAGCCACGCCATTAAGGTTTGCGTGATGCCGTCGGCAAAAGCGGCAAAAATAGGTTCGGCAATAAAGCCTAAGTGTGGGGTAACTAATAAATTCGGCGTTTTACGCAAAAGATCATCTGCAGGTAAGGGCTCAAGATCAAATACATCAATTGCAGCTTGACCAGGATGACCTGCGGCTAGGGCTGCAGGCAAGGCTTGCATTTGAATTAAGCTGGAGCGCGAAGTGTTCACAAGAATAGAATCAGCGCGCATCAGGGCTAATTTTTCTGCATTAATTAAACCCTTAGTAGTGGGTGATGCTACTAAGTGCAGACTAACAACTTTAGCCGTGCTAAGGAGCTCATCAAGACTGACAGATTTTGCATCTTCAGCCGCCGCGCGCGCTACATTCATGTTTGGGCTCCAGGTCACAAGCTCCATACCAAAGGCTTTCCCAACGCGAGCCACCCGACTGCCAATTGCGCCTAAACCAATGATGCCTAGGCGTTCACCACTGAGCATTGGTAATACTGATAGCTGGTCACGCCAGCCGCCTTGCGTCATTAACTGATTTTGTTCAAGCAGGCGCTTGGAGGCTCCCAAAATTAAAGTCCAAGTTAATTCTGTCGTGGTTTCTTTAGATGGTCCACCAGGTGAACAAGCCATGGAAATATTACGTTCGACTAGCGCAGCAGCTTCGAGAGTGCCATTACGTTCGCCAGTAAACATCAAAAATTTGAGTTTATTTAAGCGGTCAAGCAAGACTTTGTTTAAGGGTGCACGATCGCGCACAATAGCAATTGCATCGGCATCTTTAATGACCTCAAAAAGCGCTTCATCGCGTAAGGGTTGATGATGAAATGTTAGATTCGCGCGTTGTTCGAGAGCATCCCAATTTGAGAAGCGGCGAATGGCTTTTTCATAGTCACCCAGAATGACGATATTGGGGCGCGTTTTCATCTGCATATTTTCTCTAAGGTTATGAAGGAATGCTTAAGCGCAAGATGGTATTTAAATCGGGCGCTTTGCCTAGACTCCACAGCGCAGCAATTAATTGCTGGGTTTTTTCTTTGCCAATAATCGGCTCGGTCAAGCTAGTAAATTTAGCTTCGAGTTGAGCATCGCTCATGGGATTTTCAACCGAACCAATTGCATGCTCAACAAATACATGCACTTGCTGGCCATTTTTTAAGAATGCAGTAACGTCAACAGCCGCCTCATTGATCGAAGCATCTATTGTGGCATGAACTTTATCGCGCAAAGCAACAACGTCAGCTCGGGTAACGATGTCATCAGCATATTCACTTTCAGCAGCTTGACCAAAAATGAGTCCAACAGCACAACCATGGTAGACACTAAATTTGCCCTCGAGACCTAGCTGCGGTGTTTTCTTACCAGTAAGTTCTAAGACTAATGGATGCACTTTTAATTCAATGCGCTCTACTTCTTCTGGTTTCAAACCTTGGGCTTTGAGTTGCACACAAGCGTCGATACTCGGATGAATCACAATACCGCAAGCAAAGGGTTTATAGGTGTTAAGGGAAATCTCAAAGACTTTGCCTAGCCCGCGCTCGATTTCAGACCAATCTGCTTTGGTTGAAACGGTCTGGACATAGCCCCGACCAGCTTCAAGTGCTTTACTGCTAGCAGTAAAGCCATGTTTTGCAAGTAAGGCTGAGAGTTGTCCCGCGCGCGCAGCACCACCAGGGTGAAAAGGTTTGGTCATAGTGCCAAATTGTTCGCGCATGCCAATGGGTTGCGAAGCAGCAATACCTAGTGCCATTGCAGTTTGCTGGGCATTGAGTCCCATTAAGCGAGCACTAGCTGCGGCTGCACCTAACATTCCAGTTGAGCTAGTGATGTGCCAACCACGATGGTAGTGATCGGGATACATACAATTACCAATACGACATTCAACATCAATCCCTAAAACCAGCGCATCAATCAGTTTGCGCCCATTGGTGTTGATATTCTCGCCTAAGGCCAAAATAGCGGAGGCTACCGGACCAGCGGGATGAATCACCGTTTTTAAATGGGTGTCATCAAAGTCAAACGTATGCGAACTAATTCCATTAATGAGTGCTGCTCCTGCCATGTCAACCCGCTCTTTGCGGCCCAGAATGGTGGCTTGTGGCGCAGGTTGAAATTCTTGAATTGCCGCTAAAGAAGTTGCGACGCTTTCGTGTTGTGCAGCACCAATCGCACAGCCGAGCCAGTTTAAAAAAGTGCGATGGGCTTCATGTTCGACTTCAGGAGTCCAACCACGACTAGGATGCTGGGCGACAAAATCAGCCAGAATTTGGGTTACAGGTGGGGCATTAAGATCGGCCGCTGCTTGAATTGTTTTTGACATACTGGATTCCTGAGATTTATTCGATTTCGATTTTTCGGTCTTTGACAACTTTAGTCCAGCGAGCAATGTCATCGGCCATATAGCGTCCAAATTGGCTAGGTGACATCGGCATGACTACTAATGCTTCGCTAGTTAACTTTGCCGCAAACTCGGGATTAGTTAATACCTTGTTTAATTCCATATTTAATTTACTGACAAGAGCTTCTGGCATTTTGGCGGGCCCCACAATGCCGTACCATTGCTGGCCCTCAAACCCTGAGTAACCGAGCTCTTTGAAAGTGGGTACATTAGGAATAGCAGGATTGCGATTTGGCCCAGTTACAGCAAGAGGACGAATTTTATCGGTTTCAATATAGGGCAGTGCGGCAAATAACGCGGGGAACATTGCTTGGGTTT
This sequence comes from Polynucleobacter meluiroseus, assembly GCA_945878885.1. GTDB lineage: Bacteria > Pseudomonadota > Gammaproteobacteria > Burkholderiales > Burkholderiaceae > Polynucleobacter > Polynucleobacter meluiroseus_C. Next base: position 3,466 of record CAMCUP010000048.1, read on the forward strand.
GCCCGCCCATTAAATCAGTAAAAGCAGGCGCAATACCTCGGTAGGGAATGTGTACTAAAAAAATCCCTGACTCATTCTTAAATTGCTCCATTGATAAATGGGTGAGGGTGCCAGGGCCAGCCGAACCGTAACTTAATTTAGCTGGATTTTTTTTAGCATAGGCAATAAATTCTTTCACATTTTTGGCTGGTAGCGCCATATTTAAGACGAGGACATTTGGCGTTGCACCGATCATGCCAATCGGCGTGAAATCTTTAATTGCATCGTAAGGTAGCTTGCGTATTGCAGGGTTAGTGCCATGGGTGCCGACATAACCTATCATGAGGGTATAGCCGTCAGGAGCTGCTTTAGCGGTAGCTTGCGAAGCAATAATGCCGCCTCCGCCAGTGAGGTTTTCAACAATGATGGTTTGCCCTAAGGCATGCCCCAAACGCTCAGCAACAGTGCGGGCAATTTTATCAAGGCCGCCACCAGCAGCAACTGGTGCTAATAAACGAATTGATTTATTGGGGTAGGGGGCGGGTTGCGCTAGTCCAGTTAAGGGCCAACCCAAAGTAAAACAGCTCAGCGCAACTATTTGTATGGATAAAAAAATCAGTGCAAGCCGATTCATCAATTTGTTCATCAATTTATCCCCGAATGCGATGCTTATTATTTTAATAATGTTGTTTGTTATTTTTATTAAGACTTTGATGATGAGTAGACGTGTTTGCAATGATCATTCTACTATTTTAATTGGGTTTTTGCGGATCGACTGCTCAAGGCCAATGGTTTCAAGGGTGGGCTCGAGGGCTTCACGATCATCAAAAACAAAACAAGTGCCCTGATAATGATTTGCACCGACCTCTTCAAAATACTTCAAGATCCCGCCCTCTAATTGATAGCTGTGTTGAGCACCTAATTCACGTAGATATAAGCCAGATTTTTCACAGCGAATACCACCAGTACAAAAACTAACGATAGTTTTATCTTGTAATTCGGCAAAGTATGGCTCAATCGCAGCAGGAAAGTCGCTGAATTTCTCAATTTGCAAGTTTAGGGAATTTACAAAAGTACCGTACTCAACTTCAAAAGCATTGCGGGTATCGAGCATGACTACAGGCCGACCAAGGTCATCGGTGCCACGATCTAGCCAAGCACATAATTGTTTAGGGGAAATAAATTGAGCGCGCCCTTTTTTTGGCTGAATGGTGGGATGATTCATGCGAATAATTTCCGCTTTAATTTTGATTAGCATACGATCAAAAGGTTGAGTATCAGACCAACTTTCTTTGGCTTCCATTTGAGCAAAGCGCGGGTCATAGCGTAACCAAGCAAGAAAGGTACGTACTTCATTTTCAGCGCCAGCTAAAAATACATTAATACCCTCAGGAGCAAGCAAAATCGTGCCCTTCAATTGGAGGCGATTACATTCGGCTAAAGCGCTTTGGCGTAATTCGCTGGGATTTTCAATCTCAACAAATTGATAGCTAGCAATATTTAAGATAGGCGGCATACCCTATTATCAAACAAGATGGATACACTTCTCGAGGACTGCCTGCGCTAGAGCACAGAGGGGGGTTAAACTATCCTTCCCGCTGGAAATATCGAGCCACCAGCAGCAGTAATAAAAGCGTAAAAAGTATCGTAAAACGCCGTATTTAGGAGATCCATATGAGTTACCGCATCAAATCAAAAACCTGCCTTTTGAGCTTTATTTTTGGCCTTGCTGCCAGTTTATTGGGGCTTAATGCCTATGGTCAAACTAGCCCTAATGCAGCCGGCTTAGGCTCCTGGCCGACGCAAAAACCAGTACGCTTAATCGCAGTTTTTCCTCCGGGGGGGTCGGTTGATCAGGTAGCGCGTATTTTGGCGCCAGCGATTCAGGCCGAACTCAAACAAAATGTGATCGTAGAAAATATTGGTGGCGCTTCAGGCGTAATCGGTACTGGAGCGATGGTGCGCTCTGACCCTGATGGATACACCTTTGCGATTGTTTTTGATACCCATGGCGTGAATCCAAGCATAAAAGATAAATTGCCCTATGACACCATCACTGATATTGCACCGGTTACTTTAATTGGTACATCGGCTATGGTCTTAGTGGCTAGTAAAAACTCAGGCATTAAAACTTTTCAGCAATTAGTGGAAGAATCGAAAGCCAAGAAAAAGTTTAGCTATGGCTCAATTGGTGTCGGTAGCTTAGGGCACTTAGCGATTGCGCGTTTAGCCAAAACTGCCGGCTTTGATTGGGTGCATGTGCCTTATCGGGGCGGTGGACCTTTGATGCAAGATATTCTGGGTGGACAGGTTCCCCTTGCGATTGGCTCGGTGTTCTTAGTCAAGCCGCATATCGATAGTGGCGGCGTTATTCCTTTGGCAGTGACTACTACGAAACGTACCGCCGAATTACCAAAAGTCCCCACGATTGCAGAAAGTGGCTTCCCCGGATTTAATGCGCCCGCTTGGTGGGCGGTATTAGCACCGGCTAAAACACCACCCGCGATTGTGAATGCAATGAATCAAGCTGTTACTAAAGCGCTGAAAAGCCCAGCAGTCGCTGATAAATTACGCGCCCAAGGCATTGATATTGTGGCTGGCGGACCCGAAGCCACTAAAGATTGGATTGGCAAACAGATTGCGCTATGGGGTAAGTTTGTAATCGAAAATGGCATCAAAGATGCGCCGTAATTTAGTCAATCGATTCTTCTGATCCTTTTAAGTAGAAAGTTAACTTATGTCACCTCGCTCAATTGACTATCAACCACTTGATTTAGCAGAGCCAGCCGAATTAGTGGCGGCAATTCGTAAACGTCGCGGTGGACAGTTGATTAATTTAGATCGCATGCTATTGCACAGCATTCCAGTGGCCCGGGGTTGGAACGCATTTATTGGCGAAATTCGGGAGAATTTATCGCTTGATCCTAAGCTACGTGAACTGGCGATGTGCGGGGTAGCAGTTTTAAATGGCGCTGAGTATGAATTTTTTCATCATGCTCCACCCTTTCGTAAGGCAGGAGGCACCGAAGAGCAAGTCGAGGCACTACGCCATATTGGTAAGCCGACTTTTCCGCAAGCGCGTTTTAATGAGGTGGAGCTGGATACGGTCAATCTCACTTTGCAAATGACGCGCAATATCGTGGTGGATAAATCCGTAATGAATAATTTACAAAAAGCTTTGGGCAATACTGCGGTAGTTGAATTGGTGAGTGTAATTGCTGCATACAATATGGTGTCGCGCTTTCTCATTGCGCTTGACATTAATCCCGAGGATCATCCGCCCGCTTAACCATTGGCTGATTATTCTGGCAATAAAAATGGAGAATAGTAATGATACAAAAAATCGTTATCAATACTGCAGAAGCAGTTCGCAATATATTTGATGGCGCTACCATTCTTGTTTCAGGATTTGGGGGCGCAGGCCTTCCATTTCAACTCTTAGATGCCCTACTCGAACAAGGCGCCAAAGACCTGACTATTGTGAGTAACAATGCTGGCAATGCGGGCTTGGGCATTGCCAAATTGATTGCAGGGGGTCGAGTGCGCAAAATGATTTGTTCTTTTCCCCGCCAACCTGAATCAGGGGCGTTTGATGATTTATTTCGTGCCGGAAAAATTGAATTGGAATTAGTACCGCAAGGCACCCTAGCCGAGCGCATCCGTGCAGGTGGCGCAGGTATTGGGGCTTTTTTTACCCCCACTGCTTATGGCACTGAGCTTGCGGTTGGCAAAGAAATTAAAGAGATCAATGGTGTTCAGCAAATTTTAGAAATGGCGATTCAAGCCGATTTCGCGTTAATTAAAGCCGACCTAGGCGATCGCTGGGGCAATTTAACGTATCACGGCACGGGCCGTAATTTTGGCCCTGTCATGGCTACTGCCGCAACCTGCACGATTGCCCAAGTAAATCGGCTGGTGGAATTAGGCGAGTTAAATCCCGAGACGATTATTACCCCAGGTATTTTTGTGAAGCGCGTAGTCTGTATCGGTAGAGGGGAGAAAAAATGACGCTCAGAATAAATTCAAGGTGGGTCTTAGCATGGATCTAAGTCAACTTAAAAAGCGTACTACTGCAGAGATTGCTCAACGCATCGTCGAAGATATTCCCGATGGCGCAACGGTGAACTTAGGCATTGGTCAGCCAATGACTATCTCTAATTATTTACCTCCCGATCGAGAAATTATTTTGCATAGTGAGAATGGTTTGCTGGGTATGGGGCCTTTGGCAGTTGGTGAGCAAATTGATCATGAAGTTGTTAATGCGGGCAAACAACCTGTAACAATGTTGCCTGGCGCATCGCTATTTCATCATGCTGATTCATTCGCGATGATTCGGGGTGGGCACATTGATATTTGTGTTTTAGGAGGTTTTCAGGTTTCAGTAGCAGGTGATTTAGCTAATTGGCGTACTGGCGATCCTAAGGCTATTCCAGCAGTAGGTGGTGCGATGGATTTAGCTTTAGGGGCAAAAAAATTATTTGTGATGATGGAGCATCTGACTAAATCCGGCGTATCTAAGATTGTTAATACTTGTACCTACCCCATTACAGGGCTTGCCGTAGTAGATTGTATTTATACCGATTTAGCAACAATTTTAGTTAACCCAAGTGGGCTTGTTGCACTCGATTGGGTAGACGGTTTAAGCTTTGAGCAGTTGCGCGAACTGAGTGGAGTTGAGATACAAAATGGCAAAAAGAGTTAGGCTGATGCAGTCCAAAACAACGCGGCAGATTACATTATGAGACATGAAAATCGTTTTATATTCATCCTTGCTAAAGGAATAGCCACCTTATTTTTTTTATTGAGTGCTACAGCATTCGCTGCATCAGATAGCACGACCTATCCATCCAAAACTATTCGACTGATTGTTGGTTTTTCACCTGGCGGAGCAGCCGATACAGTGGGGCGTTCACTTGCAGAGAACTTGTCTGCTCGCTTAGGGCAATCGGTGATTGTCGAAAATCGCGCGGGAGCCAATGGCAATATCGCCGCTGAATTAGTCGCGCGTTCAGCGCCTGATGGCTATGTATTGTATTTTCCTTCGATTGGCCAAGCGGTCAATGCTTCGTTGTATAAGAATCTTAATTACGATCCGATAAAAGACTTTACGGCAATTGGTAGCGTTTTTTCAGCGCCCAATATGTTCGTGGTACCGATGAGTTCGCCTTATAAGACAGTCGGTGAGCTAATTGCAGCAGCCAAAGCCAGCCCAGGAAGACTCACTTTTGCTTCGAGCGGTAATGGCACCTCAGTCCATTTATCGGCTGAACTTTTTATGAAAATGGCCAATATTGATCTAGTCCACATTCCCTATAAAGGTACCGGCAGTGCAATGGCCGATATTATTTCGGGGCAAGTAGACATGGCTTTCCCGAATTTACCTAGTGCATTACCGCAAGTGAAGGCTGGAAATTTACGGGCTTTAGGCGTAACCACCGCTAAGCGCTCGCCTGCAGCCCCCAATATTCCCACCATTGCAGAGGCTGGTGTGCCTGGGTATGACATGGGTACATGGTATGGCTTAGTAGGTCCAGCAGGGTTACCAGTGGAGATTCGAAATCGTTTGAATAAAGAATTACAACTGATTTTGGCCGACCCTAAATTTAAAGATAAATTAATTGCGCAAGGGGCCGACCCAATGCCGGGAACTCCTGAACAGTTTGCGCGATTTATTATGAGTGAAGTTGAGCGCTGGCGTAAGTTAATAGTGCAATCGAAAATTACTATTGAATAAATGTACTTAAATAAAAATTTTCTGATTGACGCCTTACAATCTTTGCAGCTAGGAATCATGTATGTCATCTAAATCAAACGCCTGCATTGCCGGAATTTATGAGCACCCGCTGCGAGTAGCGCCCAATCATACGGTGGCGCAATTACATGCTGAAGTAGCCCGTGGTGCGCTATTAGATGCAGGCTTAAGCTTAAACGATGTTGATGGCTATTTTTGTGCTGGCGACGCTCCGGGTATGGGCCCAGTATCGATGGTAGATTATTTGGGCTTAAAAAAAGTCAGCTATCTTGATTCAAGCGATATTGGCGGCGCTTCTTATTTAGCCCATGTCAGTCATGCCGCTCGCGCAATCGCCCAAGGGCAATGCAAGGTTGCTCTGATTACCTTAGCAGGCCGGCCTAAATCAGAGGGTTCGAGCGGTACACAGGTGCGTAGTCAACATGCAGCTGCTCCTGATTTTGCTTTTGAAAAACCCTACTCACCAGCACCTTTAAATACGTATGCGATGTGCGCTATGCGCCATATGTTCGAGTTTGGCACTACCAGCGAACAGCTGGCGTGGATTAAAGTAGCCGCCTCAGAGCATGCGCAACATAATCCCCATGCTTTACTGCGAGAAGTACTAACAGTAGAAGATGTTTTAAGCTCGCCAATGATTGCTGATCCCTTGCACCGAGCCGATTGTTGCGTGGTAACCGATAGTGGTGGCGCAGTCATAGTGGTACATCCCGATATCGCTAAGTCATTAAAGCGCCCAGTGGTCCAAATGCTGGGTGCGGCTGAGTCTGCTAAAGGCCAAATGGGTGGCAAGGTAGACTTAACCTACTCAGGCGTTGCCTGGACTGGCCCACGCGCGTTTGCAGAGGCCGGGATAACGCCACAGCAAATTCGGTACGCTTCAATTTACGATAGCTTTACTATCACCGTATTAATTCAGTTAGAAGATTTAGGTTTTTGTAAAAAAGGCGAGGGCGGTCGTTTTGTCGAGCACGGCCAATTAATTGCTGGCAAAGGTTCGCTGGCTTTTAATACTGATGGAGGTGGCTTATGCAATAACCATCCCGCCAATCGTGGCGGCATGACAAAGATCATTGAGGCAGTGCGCCAATTGCGCGGTGAAGCCCATCCTGCAGTGCAAATTCCGAATCTGGAATTTGCTTTAGCCTCTGGTATTGGCGGTGCTCTTGGCACACGTCACGGCGCAGCCACCTTAATTATGGGCAGAGTGTCATGAGTAATATTTTGAATGTACCCTTACCAAGCCCAGTGATTAATGCCGAAAATAAGCCGTTTTGGGAGGCCGCTCAAGAGGGGCGTTTGCTATTAAAAATGTGCTCAGCTTGCAATGAACCCCATTTTTATCCCCGTACGATTTGCCCGCATTGTGGCAGCGATCAAACCCATTGGGTTGAGTCGAGCGGTAAGGGAGAAATTTATTCATTTACCGTTATGCGCCGGGGGGTAGAGGTTCCATTTGCAATGGCTTATGTAACTTTAGAAGAGGGTATTAAAATGCTAACGCATATTACCAATTGTGATTTTGATGCAATTTATATTGGTCAAGCCGTTAAGGTGGTGATGCAAGAAACCCAAGAAGGTCAGAAAGTACCGTTGTTTGAACCCATTGTCTGATAAGCCCACCATTACTTGGCTTGAGGGTGAACAAAGCCACTCGGCACTTTGGTATTCAGAAAACCGACTGCTACCCCCTAAAAAAATTGTATTGGCAGACGATACACTGCCCGCAGACGATGCGTATCGGCTGACATGTGAAGGTACTGCATTGTTATGGCGAGGCGACTTTCAAAATGCCCGCCAACTTTTACAAGCAATTGCGCGGCGCATTGATCGCCCACGGAAGAAAAAACGCGTCTCTAAAAAGAATGTACAGGAAAAGTCCAATGAAAATTTGCCATCCACTATAACCAGTGATGTATTTAATCTCCATCGTCTAGCACAATCACAACGTTCTAGAACGTTAGGGCAGATCTTAATTCGCGTTGACCAAAATCATCAGATTGCATTACGCCGAGCACCATTAGTTGTAGAGGCTTGCCATGAGGCTTTCGGGGAAGTCAATGAGCCTTATCTGGTTTCCTTACGCGAATTATTGGGTTTAGTGGGCGCCCATGAATGGCGTAAAAAAGGGGTGGTAATCAAGGCTTTAGATACCAATGGCACCCAACGAATTTATCCCCATTACGGCGTTTTTCCCCCGATTCGCGGTGAATATCTTGAGTTGGTGGCAAATGCTGTGCTACCAAAAGCGCTTAGCTTCAATTCCACAGCATTCGATATTGGTACAGGTACGGGCGTGCTTGCTGCTATTTTGGCAAAGCGTAGTATTGAAAAAATTATTGCCAC
>CAMCUP010000049.1 GCA_945878885.1 Polynucleobacter meluiroseus
GCCCATGCTCAATCATTCGAGTGGTCAATCCAATATAGCGAGCTTGAAGCGTGTCGGGAAGATTCATAATGTCTTCTTGAACCTGCTCGCTGTAATAAAGGATGGAATAGCTCATCCGTGTATGTTAACAAATTTGTTAACATTGAGCAAGAGTAAATTGTCTTTTAAAGCAACAGTCTAGAGACGGAATTAAACATCCTAGGCCCTGGTCGATTCCGCCCCGGGCCACCAAGAATCTCAATAGCCCACTTGTTGGACTATTTTCTTTTTGGGTCCTTAGGGTTTTGAATGCGCCTAATGTGTTGAACAATGGCCTAGTGCTTGGATCCTACAAGTGGGGATGGGCGATCCTGCCGGACCGTTCAAACTATGAGTGACAAGCGTCTAGTTACGGGACGCTTTATTTTCAGATTTCAATTCAAATGCTAGTATTTGATATAAAGCGTTGGCGCTCCACGAGCTGTTATATCAAAAAGAAGCAAGAAATTTTATGATAACTGGTGAGGAAAATTGTGCGCATATTATTTTTAATGGCAATACTTCTGCTAAGCAAGCATGCATCCTCGGCCTCCATTGCTGAAGTTTCACCAGTTCGCATAACCGGTGGCATGGCATCAGAATTTCGTAATATTAAGCTGGAGCCCAGCACATTACCCATTCCCCTGCCAGATAAAGAATTAAATACTGATGATCGTGGTGTTGTTGCAATGGCTAATCAACTATTTGATCAGAATCCGAGCGCACTAGAAATGATTCTTGTAGATCGTGGACAAGTTCTTATGGAGCGCTATCGAAGTCCAGCAGATTCTAGAAGACCAGCATTCTCTATGAGTATGAGTAAAAGCCTAACTGCATACACCATTGGCAACATGATGTGTGCTGGCAAGATCTTGGATCTTAATGCACCGAGCGCTACATATAGTTCCGCTCTCAAAAATACAGTTTATGGAGAGGCAAGCGTTAAAAATCTTTTGACTATGAGCTCAGGAGTAAAAGACGCTTTACATTCTGGAGACCCAATTCAACGAGATCGATGTCAAGTTGGATTTGATTGTGATGGTTGGCAAATGCAAAGATCGCAAATTCTCACGGGTCGAGACCTTATTCACCAGTTTCCTAATAGAGATAGAGCAAGTGGTGCGAGATTTTCCTATAACGGACTAGATACACTTGCCCTCTCGGAGATTGCAGAGCAACAAGGCGGGTTTATTGATAGTTTTGCGCAATATATTTGGAGCAAGGCTGGCGCAGAGGCTCCCGGATATTGGCTTATTGATAAAGAAAATCGTGCAATAGCACAGGCTGGGTTCAGTGCTGTTATTCGTGATTGGGCAAGACTTGCTATGTTGAGTATGAAGCAGTTAAATGGTGCAAATAAGTGCCTCAGCGGTTTTATGAAAGATGCTACTAGCCCTCAAATTGCTAATAAAAGTCAAGTAGTAGGCGCATCATTTAGTAATTACGGCTATCAAACTTGGGTAGCAGATTTTGGCCCGCGAGATAGTTATTGGTGGGTTGGGTATGGGGGCCAGAGAGTGGGAGTGGATCCAAAAAAAGAAAGAGTTATTGTCGTCATTAGTCAGCGCGAAGATTACATGCCTGAAATCTATAAGTTTTTTTCATGGTGGCAAAGACAATAAAACATAGATTAATATGAATTTTTACCTTTTATATGCTTGCCCAATAGCTATATGATTTCAAAATGAAAAATGTCTTCTTCTCATTAGCAGGGCTGCCAAGCCGACGAGAGTGGCTAAAGCGAGCTGGTTATATTGGAGCAACCACTTTGTCCCCGTTTTGGGCGCATAAGGTTTGGGCCGATGGACCATCAACACTCAATGCCATTCCGCGGATAGCATTAGTTATAGGCAATGCAAAGTATAAAGATGCGCCATTAAAGAATCCAATTAACGATGCACAATCTATTGCCAATGAGTTACAAAAGGTTGGATTTAAGGTTACCACGCAACTAGATGCTGGCCGCACAACTTTAGTGAACGCTATAGAAAAATTTAGTGCAGAGTTGGCTAAGAGCAGAGGCGTAGGCATCTTTTATTATGCGGGCCACGGTGCGCAACTTGGTTGGCGAAATTATCTAATTCCAGTTGATGCTGAAATTGATAAATTAGAAGATATGAAAACCAAAACGGTTGATTTATCAAGCCTGTTGGGTGGGATTTCAAAAGCAGCAAACCCTATGAATGTAATCATTCTAGATGCATGTCGGGATAATCCATTTGGAACTAGAGTACCTACTGAGCAAAAGGGACTATCTCAATTTGATGCGCCCCCGGGCTGTCTAATAGCCTATGCTACTGCTCCTGGGAATACTGCATCAGATGGCAATGGAAGTAATGGGTTATTTACTGAAAATTTATTGCGAGAAATCCGTGTTCCCAATGCAAAGATTGAGGATGTATTAAAGCGTGTTCGTTTGGGTGTTAGGCGCGCATCACAAGGCGCGCAAATTCCATGGGAGACTACCTCTTTAGAAGAGGATTTTTATTTCCTGCCACCTGCGTCTATTAAGAAAGAATCTCAAGTTGAATTAGATAGGCAGTATACAGAGCAAAAGAAGGAGTGGGACAAGTTAAAAGGCAGCAAAAATGTTGATGATTTTTATGCATTTTTAAAAAAATATCCAAGTGGATTTATTACAGAGCAGGCCACATATCAGATTGAGCAGCTGCAAAAAGCAAAGATTACTTTACAGGCCGGAAAAAATAGTGTTTCTCAAAAATATGGAGAAAAGCGTTTTCGCGTGGGCGATACTTTTATTGGCCGCATGACAGATGGCCTAACCGGAAAGATAATTATGGATACCTACAATAAGGTTGAAAAAATTGAAAATGGCTTGGTTTACATTAACAATAAAAGTAAAGACGGAAGGCCTGTAATCAGAACGATGGATGGCGGCATAGTTCGTGTTGGGGGTGTTCAGGGCATCACTATATTTGATCCGCCTAGAACAGATATGCCTGGGGATATTTTGGAGGTAGGAAAGCGTTGGACCAGTAGGAATACTGTCACCTTAGAGTCAAGCAAGGAAGCTTTTGATGAAACTGTCAATATAGCGATAGTTTCTTACGAAGAAGTAGAGGTGCCGCTGGGAAGGTTCTGGGCTTATAAGTTTGAAGTATCTCGACCTGGTTTCAGCAGAACATTCTGGGCGCAACCAGGGTGGGGGATTGAGCTCAAGTCAATTTCAAATAATACAAATAGAGGGTATAAGACAATTTGGGAATTGGTTTCTCGTACTCGGGGTGAAGATATTGGCTGATCGCATTTTAGTTAGTTAACCTATCATTAACTTAGGCACTGTTTCTGCAATTTATAAAAGAGGAGGGGTTATGAGCATTTTCAAGAAAATTTTGAAATTTGTAGCGCTACTTTTGATTTTCCAAGAAGGTCTATCTGCGGCCCCATTAATTACTTCACAGGAAGCTGCATTGCCAGTCGCAACTAAAGTTGTGACCCGTGGCATTTCAAGGGGGCCTTCAATTAAATTTATTACCCCAGCCACTGATTCCACCGTCAGCTCTCCGTTTGATTTGAGAATTTCATTTGAGCCTCGCGGCGGCTCTAAAGTTGATGTGAATTCAGTTAAGGTGACTTATTTGAAATTCCCATATGTTGATTTAACACCAAGGCTCAAGTCAGCAATCTCTGCGAATGGCATAAATTTTCAAACTGCTGAAGTGCCAGCAGGCGAACATTCTATTAAATTTACCGTTCAAGATACAGATGGTCGAGAAACGAATGCCGTATTTAATTTAATTGTGGCCAAGTAATTAATATGTCACCCAGAAGAAGTTTTTATGACAATAAAGTAGTAAGCGAATACTTTCATTTGGTTATTTAATAAAGAGATAGGATCAAATATCCTGAAGCCCTGGTCGATTCCGCCCCGGGCCACCAAACTCAAATAATGCCCTGCTTAGTGCGGGGTATTTTCTTTTGATCGGGCGGATGAGACTACGTTGCTTAGGATGGCGTTGCTCTGAAAAACCCATTAAGCAATGTGGTTTAAAACGACATTCATCAATTTCCCTTAAGATAAAGATATAAACTTTCCACTTAGTCACATCTCATCTCTTTGTAAATATACGGGCATTAGCTTTACCGCTGGCGCTATTACTCATGGATTTTTCAGTGGCGAGAGAGCCATCTGGACTGCTGCATTTGGTATCGCAATATATCTCGTTGGCGGCATACTAGAAAAGATTGCTAACCCCGATAAAGACCATAGTTGGACCGATGTTCTGGTTATTGGCATTGTTGCCTCAATTGGTTTGGGTTTCTTTACTGGTGGACTTCAACATTTTCCAGACTCTCCTGCTAGAAGCTCATGGGTAGTTCCTGTTGGATTTGCCATGTCTCTATTAGCAATGTATTTAATGGAGGGTAAGGGGAAGGTAAAACTGAAGTCTGTTCTCATTTACGGTGGGGTCAGTCTAGCCCTTGTTATTGCCGCTTCTTTGTATGCTCTTTCCTACTTTAATGAGCATGGTGGTGATGGCCATAGTCATGACCACGCCACGCCAGCACAAGTTGTTGCCCCATCAATGAAAGAGATTCGCGTAGAGGTGGATGACACTATGCGGTTTGCTCCAGCAACATGGGAAGCGCAAGCGGGTGAACCTATTCGAATTATTTTGGTTAATAAGGGCAAGGTAGATCATGAGCTGGTAATAGGTACAGAAAAAGAGATCATCGCTCACGCTAAGGAGATGGCAAGTCCTGGAGCTAAAGGACATCATCATACGAATGAAATCTCAGCAAAACCAGGACAACAAGCAGAATTGGTTTGGACTTTTAAAAAGCCGGGACAATATGCCATGGCATGCTTTGAGCCTGGCCATTATGAAGCTGGAATGAAGGGTGCCATTAATGTAGTGGCTAACTAGCACAAGGCGGATAAAACATCCTCTGCCCTGCTTCGTGCAGGGTATTTTCTTTTATGGGCTGAGCTTGGCTATCCCATCTTTAGCAAAATAACTCCAAGTAAGATGAATGCAACACCAAACCAGCGTATCGGAATATTAGGGTCTCCAAAAACTAGAACACCAATAGTGAAAGTGCCAACAGCGCCAATAGAAGTCCAGATGGCATAGGCTGTTCCAATAGGAATTTCCTTAAGTGAAAACAAGAGAAGTATGCCGCTTAGCGTCGTACTAATAAGGGCCAAAACGATGCCCCATATTTTCATATTAGGGAGGCCATAGAGCTTTAAGCCAAGCGGCAAGCCAATCTCCACAAAACCTGCCAAAAAGAGTGATAGCCAGTAAATATTCAAGGCAAAATAAGTTGAAATAGAAAGGTACAGAATACCAAAAATTTAGTAGTAGAGGTGTTAATTTGCATCCAATCCTGATCCACCACTTGTATCTAACTTTAATCCACCCAAGTGATCAGGTTATCTTTCACTAGCGGAGTATATTAAACAGATTATGGGCTGAAATTCGATGCAAATTAGGGCGCTAATTGGATCAGTTTACCGTGCAAGGCAACATCAAATAGTCCGTAAAGTCTTTGACCCTTATAATTTAGCTAGGCATTCTGCTTGAAGCAGACCCCCTTCGGATTAATGGCCATTAAGTAAAATGAACAGTATTTAACTTGCCCCTATTTGTAAAATTTAAAACATAATTAACTTGGAGTTTCAAAATGAAATTTAGCAAGATAGCAATAACCTTACTGTGTTTATTACCAATAACAGTTTTTTCACAAGCAATTACCCCATCACCGCAAGTTGCAAATCCAACGGTAGTTAAAAAATATAGTTTTAAAAAAATTGACTTTAGCGGGGATCAGAAAATCTCAAGAGAAGAGGCGAAGAAGGCGGGCATTTCTGAAGCTGAATTTAAACTTATTGATAAAGATAATAGCGGTTTCATTACATGGAGCGAGGCAGTTAATAGCCCAGCGAAAAATTGGACTGATTAAAATTAATAAATTTGGATCGGCGAACCTATTAAGCCCGCTCCATTAGGCGGGTTGTTACGCCTAATGGAGGTTGCTTATGAGAGCAGACATAGGCTAGACTCTTTAGATTGAGGCCTAAATTGGAGTCAAGGATGAAGTATTTAATTTCAATGTTATTGGTTTGTCTCTCGATATCTACATTTGCTCAATCAAAAGATGGCGATGCGAGCACAAATCAAAATCTAGGCGAAATAAAGGTTACACAAATACTTAAAGCTACTAAACAGTGGGATGGAAGCCAGCTGCCTCCCTATCCTTCAAAAAACCCGGAAATTACTATTCTCAGCTATGAAATACCACCAGGCATAAGATTGCCAATGCATAAACACCCAGTCATCAATGCTGGAGTTGTGTTGCAGGGAAAGCTAACAGTCATTACCAAAGATGGAAAACAACTAACTCTTAATTCTGGAGACTCAATTGTTGAGTTGGTTAATAAATGGCATTATGGTATTAATCAAGATACTGTCCCTGTAAAACTCATTATGTTTTATGTAGGAGAAGTTGGGACTCCCTTGGTGATTAAAGAAAATGATTAAGTATTCTTTGTCCTGGTCGATTACGCCCCGGGCCACCAAACTCAAATAATGCCCTGCTTCGTGCGGGGCATTTTCTTTTGGTCGGGTAGATGAGATGGCCACTTGACAAAGCGTACGCTTTTGCGTACTATATTGAAAAGGAGTGAAATCATGACCACATTAACCGCAAGTGCAGCTCGAGCAGGTCTCTACCGTTTGATTGATCAGACAGCTGAGACACATAAGCCAGTAGTCATTTCTGGTAAGCGGGCAAATGCTGTTTTAGTTTCTGAAGAAGACTGGAGTGCCATTCAGGAGACGCTTTATCTATTGGCAATTCCAGGGATGCGTGAGTCGATTAAAGACGCTATGGCTGAGCCTATTACTAAAAGTAAAAAGGCTTTGAAATGGTGACTTGGAATTTAATCTATTCCAAATATGCCATTAAGGATGCTAAAAAATTGTCTGCCGCAGGTCTAAAAGATAAAGCACAGACTTTATTAGGTATCTTAGAAATAGACCCCTTACAAAATCCCCCGCCTTATGAAAAGCTGGTTGGCGACTTAAAAGGGGCTTACTCCCGCAGGATTAATATTCAGCATCGATTAGTTTATGAAATCTTTCGTAAAGAAAAGACGGTCCGTATTTTAAGAATGTGGACTCACTATGAATAAAGTGAGCCTTAGCCCAAGAGCGGATATAGACATGTTCTAGCCCTGGTCGATACCGCCCCAGGCCACCATGAATCACGATAGCCCACTTGTTGGGGCATTTTTTTTGCTATGGGGGGCGTTCTGTTTCAACAAAGGTATTATTTGTAAGCGTTGTTTACAGCCTACGAGTAATTGGCATTAGATATGTAATTGGAATTTTTTAAGGATACGAGCCATATGCCTTTTGAGCCTTTTACTGGGCAATTAGCGCCCCTGTTTATCACGTTTTTATGGAGCCTTGGAATGGGGCTGCTCTCTTACTATCTAGTCTATAAGACTCCATTATTCAATCACCTCATTGAAGTCCCGCTTATACCGCCATTTTTATCTTTGCCAGCAGTCATGTTTGCATTTCTAATGGGCTTTATGTCTTCAGATGCATGGCAGAATTATTCTTATGCAAGAACAGCGCTTATCAATGAGTCTGTAGCAATCACCCGTATTTTAAATATTCCTGTTGGCACTCCAGAGCTACAAAAAAATATCAAGCTAACCGTGCAAACATACTTAGAAGGTGTTCTCAACGAGGAGTGGGCTGATTCAAAAAATAAATCCCCCAGCCCAAAGGCGCAAGCATCGATCGATGCCATGGAGCTCAGTATCTGGCTGGGTGTCGCTGCCTGCAGTCAAGCATCAGGTAAGGGTCTTACTTGTATAGATTCAACAATGAGTAGCGCATTTATTGGTGCGCTAAATGATTTACGGACTGCCCGCAGGCAAAGACTGTCCTTGGGTTATGTGGGTAGCGCCGATGGAAAATGGATCTTGGCCATTTTCTTGGGCCTGATATCCGTTATAAGCGTGGCTGCAGTCCATCGGCATAATATAAAGACGGGAATTACCGCCCTAATCCTTTATTGCTTGAGTATCTGGATCGCCTTGGGTATTGCCCTCCTGTTTAGTAATCCATATGAAGGGTCAGAAAGGCTTAAGCCAATTCCGTTCATGACTACCTTAGAAAGTTTGAAGAATATATCCAAATAAGATATTGATGTCGCTTCAAAATCATCGCCAATAAACGGTAATCCCCCTATTTTTAGCTTATGTTAAAAATAGGGGGATTACCGTGGCGAACCGTTTTGCATGTGGCAGTCAAAGCAGTGGAATGGCGTCGATTCCGTGTTTCGATTCGTTGTAATAATAATGTTGACTATAATATTTATTGCATTACCTGAGCCGGATAGGGCCAAAGAATAGTGTGCAGGCGAACTAAACACCTTATCATTACTATTTGTTGAAACTAAAGGCCTCATGAAATGACAAGCAATTACAATCAACTGCCAACAGGCTTACCTATTCCGGTAGATGATGGAGCTACAAATCATTTAAAAGGAATGAAGCTTCCTAATGTTTCATTAAATGCCACTAATGGTAAGACGATCAACCTTGGAGAGATGAAAAACAAGCTAGTCATTTATTGCTACCCAATGACAGGTCAGCCCAATGTTGCATTGCCCGAAGGGTGGGATCAAATTCCTGGCGCACGAGGCTGTACGCCACAAAGTTGTTCATTTAGAGATCACTACCAAGAACTACAGTCGCTTGGTGCCGAGGTGCTTGGCTTGAGCGTTCAAACTATAGAATATCAAAAAGAGATGGCTGATCGCCTTCACCTCCCATTTCCCGTGGTCAGTGATATGAACTTTGAATTTCAAAGGGCCCTTAATTTGCCAACCTTTTATGTGGAAGGAATGACTTTATTAAAGCGAGCCACTTTAATTGTTAACCATGGCTTAATTGAGGCTGTTCACTATCCAATCTTTCCAAGTGATAGCGATGTAACTTGGGTAATAGATTATTTGAAGAAACACTAGATCTAAACATTCTTGGAATGGACCCAGAGATGAATATAATATTGAAGAAATGTTTAATCATGAAAGAATTTTAAATGGCAAACCAGTTCACTCTGCTTTCGGCCGGCCTAACGATTCCACGAAATGATAATGTTTCTAATTATTTAAAAATAAGACTTCGACAATTGTATTTTTACATTATTAGCCTAGCTTGTTGTCTAGCCTTGAGCCAACCCGCACATGCTGAAAGCGCTATTGAGTTAAATAAAAGCTCTAAAAGTGCGCTAAGCAGTCTTCTCAAAAATAATTCTGATGCCCGAAAATTAAACGAGACTGCAGTTGCAGTCCTCGTCTTTCCGGCCATAGCCAAAGCAGGATTTATGATTGGCGGACAATATGGGGAAGGCGTGTTATGGAAAAAAGAGAAGCCGATCGCCTATTTTAATACTGGCGGAGGTTCATTTGGCTTGCAGGTTGGGGCTCAAGCCTATGGTTATGCATTATTCTTTATGAAAGAAAGCGCACTCGACGCCCTATATTCAACCCAAGGTTTTGAAATTGGCGCAGGTCCTAGCGTTGTAGTGCTCGATCAAGGAGCCGCTACATCGACAACCTCTATTAACATGCAAGGTGACATCTATGCCTTTATTTTTAATCAAAAAGGTTTAATGGCTGGCCTAGGCATTCAGGGCAATAAAATTACCAAGCTAGATAAGTAATTTGCTTTTATTATTTTTCCTTCAAAATATCGCAGCGAAGCAAACTTTACGCTAACTACCCTAGGAATCTAGTATTTATTATTAGGCGTAAAAAAACAGATAGATGTATGCTATAAAAGGCCTTTTAAACAGCCAAGTAAGGCGGCTGCGTACTAATCATTAACTTTGCAGTAAACCCTTTTACATTATCAATTTATAGAAAGTATATATATGTCACATGTTGGACACCTCTCACTAAAATCAAAGCCCGGCTCTTTTAAAAAGGTATGCGATCGCTATCACCAGTTTGCTGTAGAGGTAATGGCGCATCATCCAGATCTTCATGATGTCATTATTGTGGGCAATCAAGCTCTAAATAATATTGAGGGCTTTGGCATTTGGGAAAATGCTGCTGATGCAGCCTCACTTGAAGACACCCAAGACTTTGCAGTGTTTTTAAAAGATATTCAGGATGACATCGCAGAGCCAGTACAAAGAAATGACTTGTTAGTTTTTTATCGCATGAATCCAAAGTCATAATTCTAGTTTTAATAATGTACGAACAAAGCTCAAATTAATTACGCATTATTAAAGAGGTTTATTCAGAATGCAACTCGATGAGTTAGCAACCCCAGCTGCATTAATAGATACAGTGCGTTTGGAGCGTAACATTCAAGATATGCAACAGCGCATGAATAAGTTAGGGGTTGCATTCAGACCGCATGTAAAGACCACCAAATGTATTGCAATAGCGCAGGCCCAAATTGCAGCCGGAGCACAGGGAATTACGGTCTCCACCTTAAAAGAAGCTGAACAATTTTTTGCTGCCGGCATAAGTGATATTTTATATGCAGTGGGAATGGTTGCACCAAAATTAAAGCTAGCGGCCACATTAATTCAACGAGGGTGTGCCTTAAAGATTATTGCCGATAGTGTTGAATCTGCGTCTGCCATCATAGCTTACTCAGAGGTGCATAAGCTGCCATTTGAAGTTTGGATTGAAATTGACACTGATGGTCATCGCTCTGGCGTGAATCCCAATAGTGAAGAATTACTCGCTATCGGCCACATTTTGAATCAGCATAAAAAAACCTTAGGTGGGGTAATGACACATGCTGGTTCAAGTTATGACCTCAATACCCCAGCCGCATTACAAATGCTTGCCGAGCAAGAGCGTAGCCTTTGTGTTCGGGCGGCCATGCGACTGCGCGCAGCTGGCCTTCCGTGCCCCAATGTCAGCATTGGCTCAACTCCTACTGCACTATCAGCACAGCAGCTCGAAGGTGTAACTGAGGTAAGAGCGGGCGTATATGTTTTCTTTGACTTAGTAATGTCAAATGTAGGAGTTTGTTCTACAAACGATATTGCACTCAGCGTTTTAACTACTGTTATTGGACATCAAGTAGATAAAGGCTGGGCAATTGTAGATGCAGGATGGATGGCAATGAGCCGTGATCGCGGCACTCAAAAGCAATCTAAAGATTACGGATATGGGCAAATTTGTGATGTAAGTGGCAAGGTCATTGATGGTTTCCAACTCATAGGGGCAAATCAGGAGCATGGCATTCTAAGTCAAGTTAATCCTTGTGATGAGCAAAATATCACCAGTCGTTTTCCGGTAGGCACTCAATTGCGAATATTACCAAATCATGCGTGTGCAACTGGTGCACAATTTCCTGCTTACTACATGGTGAAGGACCAGCAAGTAATTGGCCCTGCTGTGAGCCGTTTTTATGGATGGTAAAAATAAATATGCAAAAAATCGAGTAT
>CAMCUP010000050.1 GCA_945878885.1 Polynucleobacter meluiroseus
CTGAATTTCCCCTGTAGCAGAAACTAAATAAGCCTCGACCAATTTGTCAGGCCGAATTCGAGTGAGTTCTTGCACATAATTATTTAACTGCTCACGATACTGAATTGTTTTAACCTGTGTTTTAGCATCCTCCACTGATGGAATCGTGAGCTTGAAATCAAGTATGACTAAACGATCAGGAAATTCTACTAAGCGGTCCAGCCGAAAACTTTTTCCACTAGTGCTCACAATATCCAGTTCATTCCAAGCTGTAATCCAATCGCCGGCCGTGAGATAAGGCTTGAGCGCTGGAGCATTTAATACAGCTTGAGCGCGCTCGAGCGCAAGAGATGCGAGATCCCTATCAATATTGAACCAAACAGCAAGTTCTTGCACATCGGGCAAATTGGCGGGAGTAACACCAGTCTGCATGGAGAAGGATTCCATTAGCCGGTGGAAATGCTTTCCTTGTTCCAAAATATCCGGATTTAACGCGTTTTGATCCACTACAGATGCAAAAGCATCCAGAACAATGCCATCTTCAATCTGACTAATTAATTGCTGCTGATGGGTTTTCGCTGCCTCCCACTTAATTTGGAAGTCATCAATCGAGAAAACAACCCCAGCCTGATTTGTTTCTTGAGGGGTATTATTCTCACTCACACCCAAATCTGCTATTGCTGGAGCCAATAAATCCTCCTCAAACAGCGGTAAATTACCTTGAAGCGCCCTGCTAAACCATGATTTTTCATCAACGCCTATGTCATTGCCTTTGGAATGAGCGACCCCACTAATCCATAAGCCCTGTTTAGCGCGTGTCATAGCCACATACAGTAAATTCCAATTTTCATTTTTTGCAATCGCCAATTCTTTATCACGAATTTCGCTACGTGGGCTAGTTAAAGTAGCGAGGGTGTACATCGATAAATGACTTGGACTACTTTGATTTGAAGGCCAATCAAGCAATACGCCGCGGTGCTCATGGGTTCCTGCAGTATGGTTTGCATCTAGCACTATCACGAATGGTGATTCTAGCCCCTTCGCTCCATGAATCGTCATCAAACGGACGCGTTTATGACGATCCTCCTCAGTCAGGTCACTTACTTCATCTTCTTTTTCTAGCTGCAGATCGACATCTCCCTCATCAGGTGTTTCATCATCATCTCCACGTCGCATGGCATTGAGTTCAGCAATGAAGTGGCTTAAGCTCGGATAACGACCACCATCCTGATTTAATGCTAAAGCCAAAAATGCATCTAAATTGGCTAGCACTTGGGGGCGCGAAATTGCTTGCGAAGCCTGGGCATAACGCATCCGTAAATCTCGCTCATGAAAAATACCATCAAGTAAATCATGTACGGGTAGGCGCTCTCCCAATACACGCCAATGCTCCAAATAGTGCGCTGCTTTTTTTATCTCATGGTCAGCAGAATTTTGCAAAGCATCCCACCAAGAGCGATAACTTTGCTTTGCCATCTCGGTAGCCAATACTTGCATTTGCTTTTCACTAAAACTAAAAATGGGGCTTCGTAATACTTGAGCCAAGGGTAAATCATGTCTAGGAGTTACAAGCACAATGAGTAAGGAAATTAAATCATCAACTTCTAGTGTGTTTAACAAACCCCCTAAACGTGGGCTATCGAAGGCTAATTTAGCTTCACGTAAGGCACGCTCAAATTGGCTTAAGTATTTACGCCGTTTAACCAGTAATAAAAAATCGCTATGCCGCGGTTTACGCCAAGAGGAATTTCCACTATTGGCATCCATTACCATGCGTGTTTGCATAATGTGATGAATTAGCTCACTGACCCTCTGTCCTTCGGTATAGCGTTGCTTCACATCAGCAGTTTCCCTGACATCGACAATAGCATCCTCAAAGGCGCTGCCTTTACGGGGCGGATTTTCTTGAGAATCTAGCGGAATTAGGGGTAGTAAAGCCGCCTCACCACATTGGGTATAGGGCAACTTTAGAAAAGGTGCATTCGAGGTAGTAATTGGCACTTTCCAGGTAGTAGTTTGGTCTGTAAAGGGGTAGCCTTCTGGCAAACGAGCAGCTACAAAAACCCTATTAACAGCGTCTTTTATTTTTGGTGCATTGCGCCGAGTAATATTTTGATTTAAAGAAACTGCGTTTAATTCATGTTGGAGAAAATCTTCTGCCTCTTTAAATAATCTTGGATCTGCACGGCGAAAGCGATAAATTGATTGTTTAGGATCGCCCACAATAAACACACTAGGCTTAGACTCATCAAGCCCATAACCCTCTAGCCAAGATCGTAAAATTTGCCACTGTAAAGGATTGGTATCTTGAAACTCATCAACCAAAATATGTTTATATTTGGCGTCTAAGCGGGCTTGTAAATAAGCTGCGTTTGTAGCATGAGCCATTAATCTGCTCACATCAATTTCTAAATCATCAAAGTCGCGAACGCGTAAGGCTTCTTTGGTAACCTTCAAATGATCTAACATTGCCGTGCTCATTGCAAACCAAGCTTGATTTAATGCATAGGCACGTTGATCTTTCTGCCATAAGATGAATTCTAGGAATGCTTCGCCCCAGGATTGTTTAAAATTAACATGTCCATTCTCTGCAAGTTTTTCTCGTTTTAGAAAATCTTTCAAATCGCCTGCAACTTTATTATTGGCGATACGATAACCATCTTCTTGATTCAAGAAAATAGCCTTCCATAAAGAAATAATTTCCATTACATCACCGCCACGTGACTTACAATCGATTACCACCTGCACCGCCGATACATAAGCACGCTCAGTAGCATTGCTATGACTAAAGTAGCTCAGTAGTAACTCCAAATCTGCCTTGATTTGAGGTGCGTTCCAGAGTGCTAAAAGCGGGTTTGGTTTTTTCATCAGCGGCAAGGCTTGCTCGAGATGCTGCAAAGGCGTAATGCCCTGCTGAGCACAGGCTTCTGCAAAAAATGTCCAGGAACCTCTTTGCTTAAAAAGACTGTAATGGCCTAGTAAAAATTGCTGTGTCTCATGCGCGCCTAAATTTTCCAAGAGCACGTCATAGTGGGCTTTAAGCGAGGTTGGCATATTAGCCCACCAATCATCTAGGCAATCGGTTTGCAAACGCTTTGCATCTTCACGCAAACTAAAGCCCGGCTGAATACCAGTTGAAACTGGTGCGGCACTCAATAGCCTAGCAAACCAACCATGAAAGGTGTCAATAACTATACCCTGTGGGCTAGCTAAAACGGTAACATACAATGCTCGTGCTTGCGGCAAAGCCGCCCTAGCCTGCTCAGAGTTTAAACCGCGAGCTGTAAGCTCTGTTAGTAATTCCGCATCACTAGCTTGTGCAAATTGTGCCAAAAGACTATACAAACGTGCGCGCATTTCTTGTGCTGCTTTACGTGTAAAAGTTAAAGCTAGAATTTCTTGAGGCTTAACTCCTACTAAAAGCAAACGCACCATTCGAGCAACCAGTAACCAAGTTTTCCCGCTACCAGCACAAGCTGAAACAATTACACTTTGATTGGGGTCGCAAGCAACTAGTGCGTCATCAAATTTCGCTGGAGAATCAGGTGCTAATTCGTTCACCACATCCCCTTCCTGCAAATGCCTCTAGCTTCGCAGTACAAACACACCCCATCCGGAGCAAATGCAGTTAATGGTTTATCCGACCAGAGTTGTGACATATCCTCAGTAAGTTGCTCATCAAACTTAGTTATTAATATCGGCATTTGTTCTATCGCTAGCGCGCGAGGTACTTTTAAGTTGTCATTTTTAATTTCGGGTTTTAAAGCAACCCATGCAGCGTGATTTACTTGGCACCCGGCAATGAGCTGACTTTCATTGGCTGCCCGCGCATAAATGAGAAGTTGCGGGTCTTCTAATACGTTTTGTGATCGCAAGCTTATTTTATCTAGGCGTTGATGCTTGTAGTCAATAACCTCAGCTTCATGATTATTAAGATGTACATCGAAACGATCGGCGCGACCCTCAATACGCATAACATGCTCAATACCTGCCTCATCCTCAAAAATTAAATCAAAGCCTAGCTGTACTTCGGCATTCAAAAAATGCCAACCTTTAGCTTCGCGGTCTAACTGCCACTCAACAAAACTAGGAATTTGTTTTTGCCAATCGCGTAAGATGCCTAATATTCTGGCATCACCCTCGATCAGTCGTTTAAAAACTTGCTCAGAAGTTTGTGATAAATTCTGTAACATCCACGTGCGGCGTGCCGGCAAGTTTGCTTTAAGATTTAGATGTAATTGGGTCTCGGCACTTTTAAGTGCATCAAAAAAATTGCGCAACACCTTATGTAAAGTTTGACCCGCTAAGGAAGCGTCAAAGCCCTCTTCGAAGTCGCGTAGCTTTCTTAGGTTTAACAAACTACGCACATAATATCGATAAGGACAATCGCGTAAGGCTCGATAAGCGCTTGGACTCATTAATAAGGGCATCGGCAAGTCGCGGCTTAAACGCGCGCTTGCCATTTGCAAAGGCTGGGCTTTACCGGCACGCAGGCTAACACTCGCTGGCTCAATTTGCCATTTGGGAAAATCAAGTTGTAAGCGTTGAATCCATGCTGAGGGTCTTAAGGGCTCTGCCTGATTGGTTTTGCTTTGCCACAATAAATCTACCTGTGGGCAGCTCACTAATAATTGCGATAAATCTTTAGCCTGTTGAATAAATTGTGCAGCAATAGTTGAGCCCTTAAGAAAATGAGTTAGCGCTTCGGAAAAAAACAAAGGTGGCTCAGCATAAGCCGGCAACTGTTGCTCATCACAGCCAACTACAACTACTGCATCGAATTGGCGTAGTCGCATAGAGCTCAGTGGCAAAATACTGAGACTCGCAGGCGCTTCGCTGCCCGACTCTTCATAGGCGGCTTCTTCGATTACTGTTTTTAATAAACTTAACCATTCGCCTAGGCGTAATTTTTGATTTTTAAAACGGCTTGAGCGCAATTCAAAACTACGCACTACGGTTAATAATTGCTTACCAGCAGAATCTTTTTCTAAGCCATGAGCCATGCCAAAGACTTCTAAATCGGCACTGAGGGCTTCATACGCAGTAGTGCAGTTCATGTTTAATTGCTGCCAAGTATTCAGACGTCCGCGGATACATTGCATTAACTGAAGCAATAAAGGATTTGGTGGGCTTGGTGCTGAATAAGCCGATACCCCTTCAATCGCCAAATAAAAAGTTTCCCAGCCTACTTGCGCCTGCCGGGCGATTAAAAGATCCTCTAGTTCGGCTACCAAACCCAGACAAGCCTCTGGTGGCTGATTTAAATATTGCGGTAAATTTAGAAATGGATTTTTTAAAAACTCTAATAGATCTAATGCGCTTGGCCCATGCGCGGGTGCGCGTAGCAACACCAACCAACTATGCAAAGCTGCGGCAGCACGCGTGGTTGATAATTTCCATCCAGTTTCATCGCGAATCTTAAGGGCCGGCCCAAGACGAGTTAGCAAAGCCCGCGTTCTGCGAGCAGCCAAACGATCTTGCGCTACTAAAGCAATGCGTGTTTTACCAGCAATTACATGCTCTTCAATGCTGCGGGCTGCAGCCCATGCTAGCTCTTCAAAACTGCGTGCTGCAATTAAACGCCAGTTTTGCACTGGTGCCGTATTTAAATTCTGTGCAATCTGTGTGACCTGCCAAGCTTCACTATCTAGTTGTGTTTGCTGTAATTGCTGCCCTTGTTTTAATTGCTGTTCTGGAAGCACAGCCTGAGCTTGCTCTACTTGTAAACTTGAAAGCGCTTCAGGCCAAAGCGCAACTGTTTGCCAAGCCATCTCAACTTGTACTACCACTGCAAATTGCGCGTAATCGTTTAAAAAAACTTGCGTTATTTCTTGCTCAATGGGTTTTGCATCAGCGGTTTGCACCCAAATAAGAGGCCGTGCAAACTCTGTCTGTGCTTTGATGCTCAACTCTTTGGCTGCCTGTAAGTGCGCTGCCATGGCAAAGTGACGCCGGAATATGGGGTCACCAGCACTACTTAAGTAACGCCAAAAATGCAATAAGACCTGAGCTTCTTGATCAACAACTTGACGCGCCAATTCAGGATAGGTTGCAGCTAGGGCTTTTTCTAAAATAGTTTCTAAGGTAGCAAACCAAGCTTCAGAGGGTTGCGATAGTAAATCGAGCTCTGCTTGTAATTGGGGCAAAGCAGCTGCCGAGAGGGTATCGCATGCCTCAATAATGGCATGAGCCAAACCCCATGTACCTGCTTCACTATCTGCCGTAAACCAAGCTTGCAATTGCGGATGTTTTTTTAAGGTTGCATAAACCGCTAACCACCGCTCTAAAGCACTTTGTGCTGGCGGAAAAGACCAAATACCTGGGGCTGATGCAAGCCAATCGCTAGCACTCATTACTTGTGGCAAGAAAGCAATGCTTGGATTAGAGATAAGGCTTAAATTTTCTGGACGAAATTGTTCTAGCGCAACCCGTAGCCCAATTACTGGCCCCGCAGTACTCAAAACTACTAGTGGTCGTTGCCCAGTTTGCACAGCACATTGCCAAATACCCTTGGCCAAAATCGCCAAAGCAGTGTTATCGGGTATTACCTGCCAAGCGTAAACGCTAGCAGGCCTACCAAATGCTGGCAAAGCAACTTGAGGAAAGGCGGTATTCATTAAATGCTAATATAAGCGTTGTAACGCTACCCACCTATATATTGAAGGAATTGTCATGAGTGCCGGCATTAAACATGTGAGTGATGCATCTTTCGACCAAGATGTGCTGAAATCGGATAAACCTGTACTGCTTGATTTTTGGGCAGAGTGGTGTGGTCCTTGCAAAATGATTGGTCCCATTTTAGAAGAGCTTTCTAAAGAATATGGCGATAAACTGCAAATAGCCAAGATGAATGTTGATGAAAATCAAGGGATTCCAGCTCAATTTAATATTCGAGGCATTCCTACCCTCATTCTCTTCAAAAATGGCGCTGTAGCTGCTCAAAAGGTCGGCGCTTTGGCAAAATCGCAAATGACGGCTTTTATTGATAGTCATCTGTAAAGCATGCCCCTTCATCAGCTCACCCCCTGATCTTATAGGGCTTGGGTTGATGAAAATGGTTTTTTTGCAGCATTTTCCTTTTTTAGTGTAGTATCCAATCTCAATAGCGCTGTTATTCGATACAGCCACCATCCTCGGCACCCCCATCCCCCCCTCAGTTTCTATTTAAGCTCCCTTTTTTTTCCAAAACTCGTTTTTCTGATTGCCTTTATTTTTCCTAATTACCCTGATCTTTTCCTGTTATTTTTTTATCCTTATTCTCTTTAATTACTCTGCTTTACTTACCTAAAACCTATGCAACTTACTGAACTTAAAGTCCTCCACGTTTCTGCTCTGCTTGAAATGGCAGCTAGCCTCGAAATTGAAAATACCCAGCGGATGCGCAAACAAGAACTCATGTTTGCGATTCTCAAAAAACGCGCTAAAACAGGCGAATCTGTTTTCGGTGATGGTGTACTTGAAGTCCTGCCTGATGGCTTTGGCTTCTTGCGCTCACCCGAATCGTCGTATATGGCATCGCCCGATGATATTTACATTTCGCCAGCGCAAATTCGTCGCTTCAATTTGCATACTGGTGACAGCATTGAAGGTGAAGTTCGTACACCTAAAGATGGTGAGCGTTACTTTGCTTTAGTCAAAGTCGACAAGATTAATGGTCTTGCACCCGAGGCGCTTAAAAACCGCATTATGTTTGAGAACTTAACGCCTTTGCATCCCAATCGCACTATTCACTTAGAACGCGATATTAAGGCAGAAGAAAACTTAACGGGGCGCATCATCGATATGATTTCGCCCATTGGCTTTGGTCAGCGCGGTCTCATCGTGTCGTCACCTAAATCGGGTAAGACCGTGATGATGCAACACATCGCCCATGCTATTTCTACTAATTTTCCCGATGCTATTTTAATCGTGCTCTTAGTCGATGAACGTCCTGAAGAAGTTACCGAAATGCAACGCTCAGTGCGCGGCGAAGTGGTGGCTTCAACCTTTGATGAGCCTGCCGTGCGCCATGTACAAGTAGCCGAAATGGTCATTGAAAAAGCCAAGCGTTTAGTTGAAATGGGCAAAGATGTCATCATCTTGCTCGACTCAATTACGCGTTTAGCTCGCGCCTACAACACCGTAGTGCCTTCATCGGGAAAGGTGCTCTCGGGCGGAGTTGATGCCAATGCCTTACAGCGCCCCAAACGTTTTTTTGGTGCAGCCCGTAATATTGAAGAAGGTGGCTCATTAACCATCATCGCTACTGCCTTAATTGAAACTGGTAGTCGAATGGATGACTTAATTTATGAGGAATTTAAAGGTACCGGCAATATGGAGGTGCACCTCGAGCGCCGCTTAGCCGAGCGCCGGGTCTACCCCGCAATTAATCTGAATAAATCAGGTACTCGCCGCGAAGAATTATTAGTTAAACCTGAAAATCTGCAAAAAATTTGGGTTTTACGTAAATTATTAGCCGATATGGACGAAATTGAGGCGATGAACTTTATTGTCGATAAACTCAAATCAACCAAAAACAATGCGGAATTCTTTGATTTAATGCGACGCGGGGGCTAAACCCCTACCCTTGAAAAAGGCTAAATTTAGCCTTTCCCATTGATTTCATGGCATAATTTTGCTTTTCCAATAACACCTGGGCAAGTATTTCCCCCTCCAGCCCCTTTTTAGGCTGAAATTAGGGGCTGAAACGGCTACCCGCCCAAAGGACTCAATATGAAACCTGGCATTCACCCCGATTACCGCGAAGTCGTCTTTGTCGACGTCTCCAACAACTTCAGCTTTAAAACTCGCTCAACCATTGTGACCAAAGAAAAGATCAAATGGGAAGATGGCCAAGAATATCCATTGGCGAAGGTCGAAACTTCATCTGAATCGCACCCCTTCTACACTGGCACCCAAAAAATTATGGATACCGCTGGTCGAGTTGAGAAATTCCGCCAAAAATTTGGTAGTAAAGCAGTGGCTAAGGCTACTGGTGATGGCATAGCCAAAACTGCTGAAAAGAAAGCAGCTGCTAAAGTAGCTAAAGCAACTGAAAAACCAGTAGCTAAAAAAGCTGCTACTAAAAAACCAGCTTAATTACCTTGGGGGTAAGCATTACATCCCCCGTGGTAGCAATAAGGCAGCTTATGCTGCCTTTTTTATTACGAAGCCGAGCGCAATCATTCTTAAGATACATTGGTAAAGAAATAATCAATATAAAAACTGAAAATCTGAATTCTCCTAACTGATGGTCAAATTAACTGCCGCTTCTACTGCTTCAATTCCACGAGTCATTATTTTTTCGCTGACTTTAGTGTACGGATTAGCCGGTCTATTTGAGCGTGACCCATGGAAGAACGAAGATGCAATTGGTTTTGGTGTAATGTGGACTTTGCATCACGGCAATGTACAAGATTGGTTGGTTCCACATCTGGCTGGTCGTGATCTATCAATGGGTGCCCCCTTGCCTTATTGGTTGGGCGCCCTCTTGATGGATTGGTTCGGCCCCTTAATTGGCTTAGTCAATGCTAGCCGTATTTATTCAGCGCTCTGTTTTTTTGCCGCTGCTTTAGCTATTTGGTACGCTAGCTATTTATTGGGGCGACGCCCTGAAGTACAGCCGATGAGTTTTGCGCTTGGCGGCCAACCTAACCCTAAAGACTATGGCATGACGTTGGCCGATGGTGCCCTGCTCATTTTCTTAGCTTGTGTGGGTATTGCTCAGCAGGCCCACGAAACTACGCCAATGATGGCGCAATTAATGGGCGTGAGCCTCATGCTCTATGGCACCATTCGGGGTTTAGATAAACCTTGGCAGGGTGGTCTGTGGACAGGCCTAGGTTTAGCCATAGTTATTCTCTCGGGCAATTTAATGATGGCCGCCTTATTGGCCATCGGCACTGCTGGTGCAGTCATCGCAAGCAATGCACGACTCCGCTTTCGTTGGTCGCTTACCTCAATTGCCTTAGGCGGCATTGGGCTACTCATTTGGCCTTTATTGTGGATATTTTTTGACTTAAGTGAAGCACAACAAGCTGTCGCCCTCGAGGGCTGGCTTAATTGGCCTCTCATGCAAGCTTATCCTTCTTACAAATCGCTCAGTTTTTTAAGTATTAATTTTTGGCTCTATGCTTGGCCTGTTTGGCCACTAGCTCTAATTGCCATCGTGCATTGGGTAAGACAGAAAAAAGTCGGATCATGGCGCGCACCACATATTTGTATTCCGCTGGGAATTGCACTAGGGGGGTTGCTCTATAACTTATTTCGTACCGAAGCCAATGATCATGATTTAATTATTTTGATTCCACCGCTATCCGTATTAGCCGTTTTTAGCTTACCAATTCTAAAACGTAACCTCATTAGCTTTATCGATTGGTTTGCC
This sequence comes from Polynucleobacter meluiroseus, assembly GCA_945878885.1. Taxonomy (GTDB): domain Bacteria; phylum Pseudomonadota; class Gammaproteobacteria; order Burkholderiales; family Burkholderiaceae; genus Polynucleobacter; species Polynucleobacter meluiroseus_C. The sequence continues at coordinate 10,343 of CAMCUP010000050.1, forward strand.
ATGCTCAGCTTTACAATCATTGGCTTCATGATTTGGCTCATTTGGTTTGCCAAAATTACTGGTTTTCCTGCAAGCACTGCCAGCAATGTCGGCCGCTACATTCCTGGTTTTCAAGCAGAGTTTAATCTCACTACTTTTGTTGCCGCCATTATTATCACTTCGCTGTGGGGTTTGGTCATTCGCTGGCG
>CAMCUP010000051.1 GCA_945878885.1 Polynucleobacter meluiroseus
CAAAATTACTCCAAGAATTTAATCCAGACAAAACACCGGTAGAGCTATTACAGCTCAATCAAAGCCATCAATATATTGCACGTTCTGGACTAATCGCTGGCGGTAACCTAGAGCTGCCTAATCACAATTCAGTATTTAAGCTGCAGACATCGGGCAAAGATGGCGCAGGCCGACCCTTTTTGGTGATGGCTACCGAGCGCAACGGCGTGAAGCTCGAGAAGCTATTTTTATTAGTGCCAGGCTCTTATGTGGTCGAGGTGGGACACAGCGTGACACAAACGAACGCCAACGTTGGCCCAATTATTTTGTATACCGAATTAGTACGTGATGGTAGCGAAAAACAAGAGAGCGAGTTTTATAGTACCTTTACGGGACCCGCAGTTTATACCCAAAAAGATAAATTTCAAAAACTGAGTTTTGCTGACATTGATAAAGGCAAACAAGAGATACCTAAAGACGTGCCCGCTGCATCGCCAGCTTGGATAGCAATGGTGCAGCATTACTTTGCGAGTGCTTGGATACCCGCTGATAAAACCGTGCGCGATATTTATGCGGGAAAAATTGACAAAAATTTATTTCGCGTCGGCATGCAAGTTCCATTGGGCACAATTGCAACTGGTGCAACCGTGACCGAAAAGGCGCGCTTATTTATTGGTCCGCAAGAAGAAAGTATGCTGGAGGGTATAGCGCCGGGCCTTGAATTATTGAAAGATTACGGCTACCTTACCATTTTGGCTAAACCCATTTTTTGGCTTTTAGAAAAAATTTACGGTTATGTAAATAATTGGGGCTGGGCTATTGTTTTGCTAACTGTACTCATCAAGTTTGTTTTCTTCCCGCTATCGGCTGCTAGTTATAAATCAATGGCACGCATGAAAGAGGTGCAGCCGCGGTTAACAACAATGCGCGAGCAACTTAAAGGCGACCCACAAAAATTAAATGCCGCAATGATGGAGATGTATAAGAAGGAAAAAATTAATCCGCTCGGGGGTTGCTTGCCAGTGGTGGTGCAAATCCCAGTATTTATTGCCCTGTATTGGGTGCTGTTGTCGTCGGTTGAAATGCGCAATGCCCCATGGATTTGGTGGATTCACGACCTTTCGATACCTGACCCATACTATATTTTGCCAATCATTATGGCTGTCTCTATGTTTGTTCAAACCAAATTAAACCCCAAGCCGCCCGATCCTATTCAGGCTAAGGTAATGATGTACATGCCATTAATTTTTTCGGTGATGTTCTTTTTCTTTCCATCGGGACTTGTACTTTACTGGGTCGTGAATAATCTATTATCGATTGCCCAGCAGTGGCAAATTAATAAAATGTTTGGAAAAAAACAGGCGGCCTAGGACCGCAGTAATGCTTACTAGAAAAATCCCCATTATTGCAATTGCCACTGCGGCTGGTGGGGCGGGGGTTGGCATTGTACGTATTAGTGGCGCACCCATTCAAGCTGAGCTAGTGCATGCTATTGTTGGCAGAGAAATGCCAGCACGACAAGCGGTCGTAGTAAGTCTAAAAAATGCCGCAGGTGAAACTATTGATCAAGCCTTAGCCCTATTTTTTCCAGAGCCCGCTTCTTTTACTGGCGAAGATGTTTTAGAGCTGCAATGTCATGGTGGTCCGCAATTACTGCAAATGGTCGTCAGACGCTGTTTAGAGCTAGGCAAAAAGAGTGGACTCGCAATTGCTGAGCCAGGCGAATTCACCCAGCGCGCATACCTCAATGGAAAAATTGATTTGGTACAAGCTGAAGCAATAGCAGATTTAATTAGTGCGCAAAGCGAGGCCGCAGTGCTTGGCGCAACGCGCTCACTGCAGGGCACTTTTTCTCAGGCAATTAATGCTTTAGTTGAGGAAATCACACAACTACGCATTTTGGTGGAGTCAACCCTTGATTTTCCAGAAGAAGAAATTGATTTTTTAGAAAGTGCGCAGGCACACCAGCGCTTGTTAACAATCAGTCAACGTTTGGTCGGGCTTCAAGAGGCTGCCACGCAAGGCGCGATTTTACGTGATGGCATGCAGCTGGTTTTGGTGGGCGCGCCGAATGTTGGTAAAAGCTCGCTACTTAATCGGCTAGCAGGTGACGACGTGGCGATTGTTACCGACCTGGCTGGCACTACCCGCGATCGCATAAAAGTTACTATTACCTTGGCCGGTATGCCAGTGCATGTAATTGATACTGCAGGTTTGCGTGTTACCCATGACCTGTTAGAACGGGCTGGCATAGAGCGCACTTGGGAGGCGATACGCCATGCCGATGCAATGCTCTTTTTACGCGATGGCAGCGAACAAAATCAAGCGATGAGTCAAGAAGAAGTTGAAATGCAAAATCGCATTAAAACTGCCCTACCTCGGCATGCCATATTTTTTGAGGTGATCAATAAAGCAGATTTATGCTCTAAGCTACAAATCCAAGCCAGTCAACTATTAGGCAGCTTGTGCGTTTCTGCTAAAACGGGCCTAGGCATTGATGAGCTAATTAAGCGAATAGTAGAGCGCCCTGGTTGGAATGGAGGTAATGAGGACCTACTCATTGCTCGCCAACGCCATCTTGAGTGTATTGCATCGTCGGCAACGCATTTACAAAAGGCTCAGATTCATAGTCTAAACGGCAACCAAACCCTTGAGTTATTTGCAGAGGAGTTACGTCTGGCCCAAGCATGCCTTGAACAAGTCTTAGGAAGAACGTTGCCAGATGAATTATTGGGAAAAATATTTAGCCAATTTTGTATTGGTAAGTAGCGCTTAAAGGCTAATTTAAGGCGCAGTAAAAAGGACTTTAATGAAGCTGTAAATGATAAAATCGATATCTTTACAAAAAATGCAGTGAGGGTTTTCGATGAACCAACCAGCAATTCACGGTGTGATAAGTTTAAGTACACCGAATTATGTTAAAAATCAGCAATTAATTCAATGGGTTGCAGAAATTGTAACGCTCACACAGCCAGATCAAGTGCATTGGTGTGATGGATCCCAAGAAGAGTATGACGCGCTCTGCCAACTCTTGGTACAAGCAGGCTCTTTTAAGCGCCTTAATCCAGCAAAAAGAAAAAATTCTTATTTAGCTTTATCCGACCCTCAGGATGTAGCGCGCGTCGAAGATCGCACTTTTATTTGTTCGCAGCAAAAGATCGATGCCGGCCCAACAAATAATTGGGTTGATCCCACCACAATGCGCGCAACCTTGACACCTTTATTTTCTGGTTGCATGCGTGGTCGCACAATGTATGTGGTGCCTTTTTCAATGGGCCCTATCGGTTCGCCCATTGCCCATATTGGAGTTGAACTTTCTGATAGCCCCTACGTGGCGATTAATATGCGCATCATGACGCGCATGGGCAAAGCAGTAATAGATCAGCTAGGCCCAAATGGTAGTTTTGTGCCATGTATTCATACGGTTGGTAAGCCACTAGCTCAGGGTGAAAAAGATGTTGCTTGGCCAAACAACACCACAAAATATATTGTTCATTTCCCTGAGGCCCGCGAAATTTGGTCATACGGATCTGGATATGGCGGCAATGCTTTGCTCGGCAAAAAATGTTTTGCATTGCGCATTGCCTCTACCATGGGCCGTGATCAGGGCTGGCTGGCCGAGCACATGCTGATCTTGGGGGTAACAAACCCAGCTGGAAAAAAATACCATATCGCTGCTGCTTTTCCTTCGGCCTGTGGCAAAACTAATTTCTCAATGATGATTCCACCCGCAGGATTTGAGGGCTGGAAGGTCACCACCATTGGCGATGATATTGCTTGGATTAAGCCGCGCAAAGACCCGCTTACTGGTAAAACTCGCCTATATGCAATTAATCCAGAATCAGGTTATTTCGGCGTTGCTCCTGGCACAAACCGAGTTACCAATCCTAATTGCATTGATTCCTTAAATCACGACGTTATTTTTACTAATGTGGCATTAACTGATGATGGCGATGTTTGGTGGGAAGGCTTAACCGAGACACCGCCAGCCCACTTAATCGACTGGCAAGGCAAAGACTGGACGCCAGCAGATGGTTCAGCGGGCCGTAAAGCAGCGCACCCCAACTCCCGTTTTACGATGGCCGCCACCAATAATCCGGCGGTAGATCCCAATTGGAATAATCCCGAAGGCGTGCCAATTGATGCATTTTTATTTGGCGGACGCCGCTCTAGCACCGTGCCATTAGTCAGTGAGGCCCGTGATTGGGTCGAGGGCGTTTATATGGCCGCGACCATGGGCTCCGAAACTACAGCGGCAATTACTGGCGAGGTTGGTGTAGTGCGGCGTGACCCATTTGCAATGATTGCTTTTGCCGGCTACAACATGAGTGATTACTTTCAACATTGGCTGAATGTTGGCAAAAAATTAACCAGTGACGGCGCAATGTTGCCAAAAATTTATTGTGTTAATTGGTTTCGCAAGAATGCGCAGGGCAAGTTTGTCTGGCCAGGTTTTGGTGAAAATATGCGCGTGCTAGCTTGGATTTTGGAGCGGATAGAAGGCAAAGGTAAAGGTCAAGAAACAGTCTTTGGTATTTGCCCAGAACATGCCGACTTAAATTGGGCAGGGCTTGATTTTTCAATTGAGCAATTTAATACCGTTATCTCAGTCGATAAAGCAGCTTGGAATGCCGAGCTGAAATTACATACCGAATTATTTGAGCAACTAAAAGAGCGCTTACCTCAAGAGTTATTAGATACTCGCAGCAAGATTGAAGCGCGCCTTAGCACTTAAGTGTCTCAAATCGAGCATGATGTTTTAGTGATTGGCGCAGGCATTGCTGGCGCCGCAATTACTCAAGTATTGTTGCAGCAGGGACAAACTGTTCGAGTTTTAGATGCGGGGTTAAAGCCTGCATCAGGCACGTCGGCCCATGCATTTGCTTTAGCCCATCCGGGCCTGATTCGTGCACGCCCCTTGCTGCAGCGCTTAACTTATATTGCTTTTGCTTTAGCCAAAAAAACCTGGCAACCCTTTTGGCGGGAGGAGGGTATTTTTCAGCCGCTTAAGCCCGGCACTGAATTTAATGAAAGCTTACTGAATGAGCAATTAGTAAGCGCGGGCTTTGACCAAGACTCAGCCCAACCCATAAACGCCAGCAAGGCACAGCACTTAACGGGAGTATCGCGGGATGGCATATGGTTTCCTCAGGGCGCGACCATTAATCTTGAAAAAACATGCACCACCATTTTTGGCCAACAAGATAGCTTGGCATATGAAGCCAATACTATAGTTGCAAGCATTTCCTATGATGGTGTTGATTGGTGGGCACTTGATCAAAAAGGTCTGCCGCTTGCGAAAGCAAAATCGGTAGTGCTGGCGTGCGCCCACGGCGCAAAAGAATTAGCAGCAGGATTGCAAATTACTCTGCCATTAAAGCCAGTGCGCGGTCAGCTTAATCAATTTCAAATTTCAGCAACAAGTTCATGGCTTAAATATTTACCAACAGCAGCCATTTCTGGTGAGGGCTATTGTTTGCCAGCCAGCTATGATGAAAATACCAAAATGTACACTTTGGTAGTGGGCTCTACTTACGATGAAAATGAAACCAGTCTTGCAACTTGGCCCAGAAGTGATGAATACAATCGTCAGCAAGCCGCAAGCTTGCTTAATTATGTCGCCGGTAATTTGGCCGAATTAAACATAGCCAATAGTTTTGTTGGGGTGCGATGTGTTGCAAATGATCGCCTACCTATTATTGGGGCGGTGCCCTCTATGCCCGGACTGTACATTGCTACCGCACTTGGCTCACGTGGGGTTTTGTGGTCAGCTTTAGCTGCAGCAATTATTTCAGAGCTAGTGCAAGTCCGAGAAGTTGCCCATCTTCAGGGGCGCCCAAGTACCGGCAATCATGCCTCTGCAGCGGCTTTGGTGCGACTAGCGCGCTTGGGTTTATCAGCAGATTTAGTGGCGGCAATTTCACCCGCACGTTTTTTAGTAGGGGCTTTACCTCCAGCTTTAGCCTCAAACTCAAAACCAATTTTACCGCTTGGATCTAAGGCTAAATAGGCCTTAAAACCACGACCAGTACGATTTGATTTAAAGTTGGCAAGCAAGTCGGTCTTGCCCTCGGTTAATAATTTTTTTAGCTGCTCGACTGAAATTTCTTGTTGTAAAACGACTTTCCCTGTCTTAAAGTCACAGGTTTTATTTGGGCCCGTATTGTGTTCGCAGATGTAACGCATACCATCTTCGTAAATAGCGCCCGAACATTTTGGACAAACGCCCAGCGCCTCACGCCCAGTAAAGTCAATTGCTTCAGCGTCATCACCAGCGCTATTGCCAAAATCAAACTCGAGCTTAAAGCCGGCATTTGGATAGTCTTTATCGTCAACTGGAATTTCACTTAACTTAATAATGGCAGCAAAAGGGCGCCCTATTTTACTGCGAAAACCCTGCAATGGACCGATGGTTTTTTCTTGTAACAGGCTTTCAACCTCAGGATATTCAAAAGCCCGCCCCCCCGGAGTTTTGCTAATCGTAAAGCCGCAGTGCTCACAAGCAAAGCGCCGATAATTTTCTTTAACCGCTTTGCCACAATGTGGGCACGGAGTTTTTAGGGTGGCGTAATCACCCGGAATGGTATCGCTATCATATTCTTTGGCGCGTTTCACAATGCGTTGCGTCATTTGCGCAATTTCTTGCATGAAGGTTTCACGCTTCATTTTGCCCTGCTCAATAAGGGCCAATTTATTTTCCCAATTACCAGTGAGGTCGGGTCGAGTGAGTTCTTCAACATCAAGGCCCCGCAGCAAGGTCATCAACTGAAATGCTTTCGCAGTTGGAATTAATTCACGAGCCTCTCGGACCATGTATTTTTCAAACAACAGACCCTCGATAATGGCTGCACGCGTGGCTGGCGTTCCTAAACCCTTCTCTGCCATTGCCTCGCGCATCTCATCATCATCAACCCATTTGCCAGCGCTTTCCATAGCCGAGAGCAAAGTGGCTTCGGTATAGCGGGCAGGTGGCTTGGTTTTAAGTGGCACTACCACTACCGTTTCATTTTGCACGGTTTCGTTTGCTTGAACTGGCACTAATTCATCATCAGCTTGAATCGTTTTGCCATAAACAGTAAGCCAGCCAGGGCTAACTAAGACACGACCCTCAGTTTTAAAATGATGCCCTGACGATTCAGTAATGCGAGTGGTAACGCGAAATTCCGCTGCAGGAAAAAATACGGCTAGGAAGCGACGTACCACCAAGTCATACAACTTGTATTCAGGCTCGCTTAAATTTTTCGGCGACTCAAGAGTTGGAATAATCGCAAAGTGATCAGATATCTTTGAGTTATCAAAGATACGTTTGTTGGGCTTAATCCAGCCATAGCCTGCTTTAGCTTTGGAATCAGTCGGGTTGCCTTGTAAAATTTGTTTTGCAAAGGGCCTATATTCCTGAGAATGTTCGGCCAAGTTTTCGATAGTTTGTTTAACCGTATCGAGATAGTCTTCGGGTAATGCTCTGGCATCGGTGCGCGGATAAGTCAATACTTTATGACGCTCATAGAGCGCTTGCGCTAAGCCCAAGGTATTTTTTGCTGAAAAACCAAAGCGCGCATTCGCCTCGCGTTGCAGGCTGGTCAAATCAAAAAGCTGTGGGGCAAGCTGAGTAGCAGGTTTAGCCTCTTCCTTTACCGCCCCTTTTTTGCCGCGACAGGCGGCTACAATGCTTTGGGCGGCGGCTTCGCTCCAGAGACGATTTTCACGCGCATCTGTCTCGGTAGGATCCTTCTTAAATTTAGGATCAAACCAGCGACCCTCATAAACGCCAGCTGCAGCAATAAATTCTGCCTTCACTTCCCAATAATCTTTAGAAATGAATTTTCGTATTTGCTCTTCGCGCTCTACCACCACCGAGAGGGTGGGGGTTTGAACACGCCCTACCGTAGTAAGAAAGAAGCCACCACTTTTACTATTGAAGGCAGTCATGGCGCGCGTGCCATTAATGCCCACTAACCAGTCGGCCTCCGAGCGGCAGCGAGCGGCATCAGCCAAAGGTTGCATATCGAGATCAGAGCGTAAATGATCAAACCCAGCACGAATTGCATTGGGCGTCATTGATTGCAACCAGAGCCGCCTTATTGATTGCGAGGCTTTAGCATGCTGCGCAATTAAACGAAAAATAAGCTCACCCTCGCGCCCAGCATCGCATGCATTAATTAGGCCGCTGATGTCTTTACGTTTAATAAGTTTTTGCAATACCTTGAGGCGTGATTCAGTTTTAACAATTGGGCGCAAAGCAAAATGGGGGGGAATAACAGGTAGATTGGCAAACGACCATTTTCCCCGCTTAACCTCATACTCTTCGGGCGCGGCAATTTCTAATAAATGGCCCACTGCAGAAGAGATAACAAAATCGGCATTTTCAAAGTAGTCGTCGTATTTCTGAAAGCCGCCAAGCGCCTTTGCAATATCATTCGCTACCGAAGGCTTTTCAGCAATGATCAAAGTTTTTGTTTGACCGTCGATGGAAGCGGCGGGTTTGGTTTTGGTAGGTGCTTTTGCCACGCGGATGCCTAAAGTTAAACTTAAAGAGAAATCAGAATTATTAAAAAGAAGCTAATTTAAACCGATTTTGCTGCTCATCGGCATATTTACCCCTTTTTTATTATTACCCGAAGTTTTAACAAAAGTCTAAATTCATTATTTTTGGAGCAATCTGAGCCTTTCGCCCGGCAGTCGCTCGATAAGCCCTTTAGCCTCTAGCAGTAAGGCTTGGACTAGGGCTTCTTGGGTTGAAATACCGCTTAAAAGGCAGATTTCATCAATCGAGCTAGGGTGATAATTTACCCACCTAAGAAGCGGCAAAGCGGATAAAACGACTGATTTTGTCAATAAATCGGCCTTAAGTTGAGTTTGCGCTAGCGGTAGTAGGCTATGTTGCTGCTGATAGTGGGGTAACTCATCAACAATATCGCCAATGCAGGTCACTAGCTTAGCCCCAGTTTGGATCAGCCGGTGGCATCCCATGGCCAGCGTTGAATGAATTGAGCCAGGCAGGGCAAAGACCTCACGACCTAAGTCGGCTGCCAAATGGGCGGTAATTAGGGACCCTGACTTTGCCGCCGCCTCAACTACAACCACCCCTAAGCAGAGGGCTGCAATGAGCCGGTTGCGCCGAGGAAAATGAAAGGCCTTGGGGCCCATGCCCGGGGGAAACTCGGATAAAAGCAGGCCATTTAAGGCAATTTCTTGGGCTAGCTGGCCATGTTGTGGGGGGTAAACCACATCTAGCCCCGTAGCACCCACTGCTAAGGTGAAGCCATTGACCGCCAGCGCGCCTCGGTGGGCTGCTCCATCAACCCCTAGGGCCAAGCCAGAAACGACCCCATACCCCCTTTGGGCCAGCCCCTGCGCCAGAAAGCTTGCATCTAGTAAGCCCTGGCGCGAGGCAGCACGTGCACCAACGATGGCAATTAAGGGCTGTTGATTAATTGCCGCAGCATCACCCGACACATAAATCGTTTTTGGCGGGTCGTGTAAGTCGAGTAGTTGTTGTGGATAATTAGAGGCTTCACGGTTTATAGCCAAACTCGTCGTTGTATTCATTAATTGATTGTCGGCACCAAGAAATTTTTGTCTGTCAGGACAGCTTTATTACTCTGTTGGATAATTCCTACATGGCACTACTAGAAGTCCTTAAATATCCTGATAAGCGCTTACACAAAATTGCTAAACCGGTGACGCAGGTCAACTCACGCATTCAACAGATTGTGAGCGACATGGCCCAAACCATGTATGCCGCTCCGGGAGTTGGCTTAGCGGCAACGCAGGTCGATATTCATGAGCGCATTATTGTGATTGATATTACGGAAGAACAAAATCAACTCATTGCTCTTATTAATCCTGAATTGGTTTGGGCTAGTACGGAAAAAAAAGTTTGGCGCGAGGGCTGCCTATCTGTACCCGAATATTTCGATGAAATTGAGCGCGCAGAAAGCGTCAAAGTTAAAGCATTAGATCCCAATGGGAATGAATTCGAGCTAGAGGCAGAAG
>CAMCUP010000052.1 GCA_945878885.1 Polynucleobacter meluiroseus
TCAACCGAGGCTATTACTGAAAAATTGCTGTTTACTTTAAGTAATGAGGAATTTAAGCAATCTTTAAGGGCTAATGCCCAAGTCCAGGCAAAGAAATTTTCTTGGGATATTTCGGCTAAACGTGCAATAGCAGCCTTTGAATATTGCCACTCAAAGCATCTATCAAACCAAAAATTGATTACTAGTGATGCCGCATTGAATTATTTATTAAAGCAACTTACAGAAACCACTTTTATTGAGTACCCACCCAATAAAGAAGATCTCCTCAGGCTTTCAGCATGTATTGCACAAACTTTTCCTGCAACCAATCGGAAACGACAGTTTTTGATAGATATTTCTGAGTTAGTAGTACTTGACGCTAAAACTGGTATTCAACGCGTAGTCAGATCTATCATTACTGAGCTTCTCCATCAACCTCCTAAAAATTATGAAGTTAGATTAATTTATGCTGATAAAGTTAATTTAGGCTACCGCTATGCGACAGCCTTTACTAAGCAGTTTCTCGCCCAATCAAAAGTGCCTGTGATAAATGATCAATTACTACCAGATCTGCAAGATGAGGCAATTGAAACACAAACGGGTGATATTTTTCTTGGACTAGATTTGCAGTCGCAAAATATTCAAGTTCAACAACAATTTTTAAATGGGCTACATCTTAATGGGGTCAACATATTTTTTGTAGTTTATGATTTGCTTCCGGTGTATTTCCCACATGCTTTTCCACAAACAGTCGATCTAATTCATGCCCGCTGGCTCAAACAAATTAGCCAGTATGATGGTATTTTCTGCATCTCCCAAGCAGTAGCTAATGACTATAAATCATGGGCGCAAGACCAGATTCCTAATCTATCGCCCCAATTTCATATTGAATGGTTTCACTTAGGCGCGGACATTCAAAATTCAGTCCCCACTTTGGGGCTGCCCGCAAATGCAGCTGAAATTTTGAACAAATTAACTGCCGTGCCTAGCTTTGTTTTAATTGGCACGATAGAGCCTCGTAAAGGTTATCCACAAGTCCTCAAAGCATTTGAGTCATTATGGGCAAAAGGCGCAAATCTGAATTTAATCATCATTGGCAAGCAAGGTTGGTTGATGGATGAGTTTGTAAATAGTATTAATCATCATCCACAGCTAAACAACCATTTATTCTGGCTGAATAGCATCAGCGATAAATACTTAGAGGCTATTTATGCTGCTAGCACCTGTCTCATATGCGCATCGGCGGGCGAAGGATTTGGTCTACCCCTCATAGAAGCTGCTAGCCGTAAACTACCTATTATTGCCAGGGATATTCCTGTTTTTAGGGAGGTAGCGGGAAATAGTGCTTTTTACTTTACGGGCGATGAGCCCAATGACGTGGCGAGTGCAGTTGAGGCTTGGCTGCAGCTTTTTAATAATCAAAGCCATCCAAAGTCGGATACTATGCAATGGTTGACGTGGAAAGAAAGTACCCAAATGCTAGTTAATAGGTTAATACACTTAGTCGAAGATCATTCGAACCGTCCAACAATCAGATGATTCATAAAAAGCTCGCCCCTCTATGGAAATTTCGGGCCTTCATTTTAGGCAGCGTTAAACGAGAATTTCAGTCTAAGTACCAGAATTCTTTATTGGGTATAGCTTGGCCCATTCTTAATCCACTAGCCATGATCTTCATTTATACCTTGGTATTTTCACAGGTGATGCGCGCCAAGCTACCCGGGGTTGATAGCACTTTTGCTTATAGTATTTATTTGTGTATTGGTATTATTACTTGGAACTTATTTGCAGAAATTACATTGCGCTCCCAAACTGTTTTTTTAGATAACGCAAACCTGCTAAAGAAACTTAATTTTCCTAAATTATGTCTACCTATCATCGTCATAAGCAATGCCATGCTCAATTTTTTGCTGGTATTTCTGATCTTCACTGCTTTTCTAGTGCTCACGGGCTCATTTCCAGGATGGGTATATTTCGCAGTCATTCCCTTATTATTAATTCAAGTTGCTTTCGCCATTAGTCTAGGAATTTCTTTGGGCATACTAAATGTATTCTTTCGTGATATTGGACAGATGTACGGTATTTTTCTGCAGTTCTGGTTTTGGCTTACGCCCATTGTTTATGCCATTGATATCTTGCCAGTGTATGCCCGACCTTACCTAGCCTTAAACCCCATGATGAGCTTAATTGACGGTTACCACGCAATCTTTATCGCAGGTCAATATCCACAGTGGAATAGCCTGTGGTATGTCAGCCTATTAACTCTAGCTCTCGCCTTCATTGGTGTCCATCTATTTCGTAAGCACGGCGCAGAAATGGTTGACGAACTCTAATGGATCAAACCTAATGCCCGCTATTGTCGTCTCGAATCTAGGCAAAGCCTATAAACGCTATACCAATCGTTGGTCGCGACTCGTCGAGTGGTTGTTACCATTTAGCCGTCCGCGCCATCAGCAAAATTGGATTTTGCACGATGTTAGCTTTACGATTGCAGCGGGCGAGGCATTTGGCATTATTGGTACTAATGGGGCTGGTAAGAGTACTTTATTAAAAATGATTTCCGGCACCACCCATCCTAGCACTGGCACCATTACTGTGAATGGCCGTATTGCTGCCTTACTCGAGTTGGGTATGGGCTTTCATCCCGATTTCTCTGGGCGGCAGAATGTGTATATGGCGGGACAACTACTTGGTTATAGCGTAGAAGATATCACCCTACTCATGCCGGAAGTTGAGGCCTTCGCTGAAATTGGTGAATATATCGACCAGCCTATCCGCTTTTATTCGAGCGGCATGCAAATGCGTTTGGCTTTTAGTATCGCCACTGCACAACGTCCCGATATTCTAATAGTTGATGAAGCTTTATCGGTTGGTGATGCCTATTTTCAACATAAATGCTTTGATCGTATTCGCGAGTTTCGTGAACAGGGCACCACTTTATTGATTGTTTCGCACGATAAAATGGCAATTCAATCGATTTGTGATCGCGCGATTCTCTTAAACGCAGGTAAGATTGCACTCGAAGGTAAGCCAGAGGTTGTCATGGATTATTACAATGCGCTTATTGCAGATCATGAAAATCAACATGTACGCCAAGAAGCTTTAACTACCGGTAAAGTACAAACGATTTCTGGGTCGGGAGAATGTAAAATTATCGATCTCAAATTAGTCAATGCAGCGGGTCAAAATACCGATATTATTCATGTCGGTCAGTCCGTTAGTATTCGGGCTACGATCGCTTGCGAGCAAGATATTGAATCGCTGGTATTTGGTTATATGATTAAAGACCGTGTTGGCCAATCGGTATATGGCACCAATACACACCACCTCCAAAAAACCTTACATGATCTAAAAAAGGGTGAACAAGTAGCTTTCGATTTTCAGTTTGACGCAAATTTAGGTGCAGGTACCTACTCTTTAGCGGTTGCTTTACATGCTAGTGATACGCATATTGGTAAAAACTATGAATGGCGGGATCATGCAATAGTATTTAGCGTTATCAATACGAAGCATGATCAATTTCTTGGGGTAGCTTGGTTACCCCCCAAAGTGGAGATACAGCAATGAGTATCGATTTTTATCGCGCCCTTGAGGACCAGTTTCGAGAATCACGCGAAATTATCAAGAAACGGCTTCAGGTATATCAGCCTTTTATTTCTGTAGTGAAATCACTTTACCCCCAAGGGCCAGCCCTTGACTTAGGCTGTGGGCGCGGCGAATGGCTTGAAGTCTTAAAAGACAATGGAATCACAGCATATGGCATTGATCTAGACGACGGCATGCTGGAAGCTTGTCGTAAGCTAGGTCTAGAAGTAGAAACGGTAAATGCCATTGACTACTTGCAGAAATTACCCAATGATAGCCAAGCCATTGTTTCTGGCTTTCACCTTGCTGAACATTTAAATAGCGACGATTTGCATACTTTAATTAAAGAAGCCTTACGCGTACTAAAACCCGCAGGCTTATTGATTCTTGAAACGCCTAATGCTGAAAATATTACTGTAGCCACCACGAATTTTTATTTAGACCCAACCCACGATCATCCAATTCCATCAAAGTTATTAAGATTCTTAACTGAATTTCATGGCTTTACACGTGGCAAGGTCTTAGGCCTGCAAGAATCGCCTGAAGTGAAACTAAAGCAGTTTCCTAGTCTTTACCAAATCTTTAATGATGCCAGCCCAGACTATGCAGTCATTGCTCAAAAAACTGGTAACGCGGCAGAACTAGCTCAATTTGATGACTTATTTAATCAGGTATTTGGCTTATCACTACATGAGTTAGCGAATCGTTACGATAGCCGGATTGATACCCTAGACCAAAGACAAACAGCCTCTGAAATTAATATACAGCGGTTTAATACCAACCTGCAGGATTTTGAACAAAAACTACAGGATTTTGAACAAAAACTACTTGTGGTCGAAGATAAAAATCTACTATTAACACAACGCATGGCAAAAATACTAGCACCATTTAAATGGCTAAAGCGGCAAATTTCTAAATAATGGGAAAAGTATGCTCGCGCGCTCCTGATTTCCTAAGGCTGAAGGATGCTTATCTAATTCATGAATGTAATACTGCTTAGCTAGCTCTTCATTTTTACTTGCTAAGGTCATATCAATGACTTCGATATCAAGTGCTTTAATTGCGGCTAGTATTTTTTCATTGTTATAGCTGCCAACAAACCATTTTTCATCAGCCTTAATAAACCCCAAAACAAAGGGTTGGCCTTTTTGTTTTAAATCGGCTTGCATGGTTTTTAGAATACCTAAATACAACTGAATTTGCTGATCCTGATCTGCGGTTACAAAAAGACTATCAATCAATAGTTGATAAATTTTAGAAGAATTAACGAGGCCACGAATGGCTTTTGGAGACTTCTCAAGCCAAGAAAAAGAACGACAGTAGCCATCACGCTCTACAAGGCCATTGGCTAATAATTTATATTTGGGTGAGCCAAAGGAATAAAAATCAACGCAAGCTGACCGACTAGCATGCCAAGGAGAGGTTTGGGCGTACTGTAAATTTGCCTTCGTATCAAGCTTACTTTGTAAGACTGCTAGGGCTTGGTGCATCCCCCAACCATGTACGCCATAGTTCTTCACTACTACTGGGTGATTTTTTTCTAAAGCTATCTTGCCAGTAAAATATTCCATGGTTTGGTCGTCATTAAGGCCTTCGCCAAAGATAAAAGAATCACCTAGAAAATTAATGCGCGGCAAATTAATGCCAGTCATATTATTTATAACTTTTAAATCTACGCCAAACTGGGGGGTTACTCTAAAACCATCGGCTCCAATCGTATATGTTGCGGTATAGATAACTCCGCCATTATTGGCTAATGCGCGTGATTGAAAAATGCCTGCTTGCGGCTGACTTCCAAATGGTCCTAACTGCCAATACGCGGGTGTACTATAACTAAAGCTAGTATCGAAATACGCCCTAGGAGTTGCCTCATTGGTTTTTTTTGCCATTAGTTCTGGCAGGTAAGCCAATCCCGCCTCCACCAGCGCAAGGGTTACGGTAATGGAAATAATGGCTATACAAAAACTGCGTAAGAAAGCAGAAAAGCTTGCCCAAGCCGCCAAAATAAAACTGATAGCCCAGAACAATGCACTAACACTACGCTGTGCATAAGCGTAATATAGTAAATAGCAGGCAAGACAGATAAGACTAAAAAGAATGAAGGTATGAATTGCTACTTTTTTTTTAATCAAGTTCATACGCATTTTTATAGTCAAGCTTTAAGGCTGGATCTTGATCTTCTTTACGCATAATCGCGTTACCAACTACCAAAAATTCAATTTCGGTACCCATTAAGCAGCGGAATGCATCCTCTGGTGTACATACAATCGGCTCACCACGCACATTAAATGAGGTATTGACTATCACTGAGCAGCCAGTTTTTTCCTTATAACGGGTTATAAGCGCGTGATATTTAGGGTTAGTCTCTTGATGCACCGTTTGAACCCGCGCAGAATAATCTACATGGGTAACCGCGGGAATATCGGAGCGAGGAACATTTAACTTATCAATACCAAATAATTGCTCTTGTTCTTTTGTCATTGCCTTACGCTTAGACTGTTGCACATCAGCTACTAGCAACATATAGGGGCTATCTACTTCGATTTCAAACCAGTCGGTGACATCTTCGCGTAACACGCTAGGGGCAAATGGTCTAAATGATTCGCGGTATTTAACTTTTAGATTAAGCAATTTTTGTACCGCTGGTGAGCGTGAATCTGCCAAGATAGAGCGCGCACCTAATGACCTAGGACCAAATTCCATCCGTCCCTGGTGCCAGCCAATGGCTTTTCCCTCCTCTAATGCTTGGGCCGTAAGTTCAATAATCTGCGCATCGGTATGCGTAGTAAATTTAGCCCCAGCACTTACGAGACGTTGTTCAATATCGTCTTGTTGATATTCGGGCCCCAAATACGAACCACTCATACCATCTTGTAATGTTGGGTCAACACGGCGTTTGCCACCCAACATGAGATAGTAAGCCCCTAAAGCAGCGCCCACAGCACCTCCCGCATCACCTGCGGCTGGCTGAATCCAGATTTTCTCGAACACGTTCTCCCGTAGCAACTTACCATTAGCAACGCAATTCAAGGCTACGCCACCGGCAAGGCATAAATTTTTCAGGCCAGTTGATTTGGCAATACCTTTAGCTAACTTAATAACTACTTCTTCAGTTACCGCCTGAATCGAAGCGGCTAAATCCATCTCGCGCTGCGTCAAAGGAGATTCTTCTTTACGCCGTGGACCGCCAAATAGTTGGTCAAACTTGGCATTAGTCATGGTAAGGCCAGTACAGTAATTAAAGTAACTCATATCTAAAGAAAAAGAGCCATCGTCTTTAATATCGATCAAGTGGTCTTTCATTAGTTGAGCATACTTCGGCTCTCCATAAGGCGCTAAACCCATCACCTTATACTCTCCAGAGTTCACTTTAAAACCGGTGTAATACGTAATGGCGGAGTAGAGTAAACCCAATGAATGGGGGAAATGAATTTCCTTTAATACCTGAAGGTCAGAACCCTTACCCACTGCTAAAGACGTTGTGGTCCACTCACCCACCCCATCCATCGTAAGAATAGCGGCCTCTTCAAAAGGAGAAGGATAAAAAGCGCTGGCGGCGTGACTAAGATGGTGCTCTGAAAATAATAAGCGCTCGCTCCAATCAATTTGGCCACCCCAATGGTCTTTAAACGCATTAGCGATCACTGATTTTTGAAAGAGCTTATCTTTTAACCAGACTGGCAAAGCAGTAGCAAACGACTGAAAGCCAACGGGCGCATAGGCCAAATAGGTTTCTAGTAAGCGTTCAAACTTTAAAAAGGGCTTGTCATAAAAGACGACGTAATCAATTTCAGCAGGTTTGCAAGCGCCGCCATTCACTCCGCCCACACTCAGACAGTAGTCAATCGCATGAATCGGAAAGCCTTGATCATGTTTCTTGCGCGTAAAACGCTCTTCCTGAGCAGCGGCAACGACTGTACCATCAACAACTAAACAAGCAGCTGAGTCGTGATAATAAGCCGAGATTCCCAGAATTTTCATGAGCTAAAAATGGCTAATATTAAAAGAGCGTGTAAATAAATGGCGCAACTACAGCACTCTTTGCTGCCAATATTAATAAGCCGCCTAGAACTACCATCACAATGATGATGGGTAAAAGCCATAATTTTTTGCGTACTCGCAAAAATTTCCATAACTCTTTAATAAAATTCATTGCTATTCCTAGGATGTGTGAAATGCATCAATTAAAACTGCTCTTTAAATGATTCGGGTTGAGGTCCTGGCGGATTACGCTCAATCCAATAAGAATTAACATCGCGTTTACGTAGTAACAAAACATCACGCCCAAATAGGCGAGTGACAATAGCCACGGGAGAAATAACAATGAAAAATAAAATTCCCAACACGATGGGGCTTACTACTTTACCCATCAATAGGCCTAAGCGATACCAGGCCTTATTAAGTGGCGCCAAAATACCGGGGGCTATAAAGGTCAAAAATAGGAATAGCCCAGAAAGTGCGAGCCAGAAATAAACCCAAGCGCGGGTAAATTGCTCAAACCAGCTATATCCCGCTACCAACAGAAAAACAATGGTGAACAAGAGCCCAAAACTGCGATTAGAGGGAAGTACAGAGCCTAAATGAGATTGGTTTGTTGTGCTTTCAGACATGGGTAAAGGATGAAATATTTGCGCTCATGAGAGCAATTTTTGTTTGCCACTCTATTATAAAGGGGTTCGCGTTTTTGGCGATTTTGCTAAAACTGCCCCAAATATGCAATAAGGTCTTGATTTTAGGGCGATTATTTTCCTTTTGCCTTTAAAATACTGCTATGTCATCCCTGCTTCTGTCATTTTTTAGTGCCCTGCTCAGCATTCTGTTCATTATTCGCTATCAGCACCTTCACAAACGCTGGTCGGCCGATTCTGATTTATCAGGCCCCCAAAAATTCCATACCGCCTCAGTTCCTCGAATTGGGGGTCTAGGTATCTTTTTTGCCTTGCTTGTTACT
>CAMCUP010000053.1 GCA_945878885.1 Polynucleobacter meluiroseus
CATTGCACACCCTATTTTGACGCTTGTAAGCTATTGAATTTATTAAGATTTTAGGTGGAACAATATTCTTTTAATCCGTTGGTCGTGGGTTCGAATCCCGCCCGACCCACCATATAGAATAAGGCTTTACGGGCCGTTTCATAATCCTAGCGTGGAACAATTTTCTATAATCCGCTGTTTTAACCATCAAACCCATATAGATCTTGGCGTTCAAGCTGATTGGCTCTTTGCACACTAGGTGTTTTTTTGTGAGTAATGGGTTCGACTCTGTAGGTGGGATTGAAAATCTTGGTAAGGCTACTAAGAATTGGACCTGGAATCTAGGAATTTGGATTGTTAGTCCTACTCTGACGTGTTTGGTGGTATGGACAAGGCCCTTAAATTGGCAAAACAATAAGCTCATCAATCAAAGACGAATCAAGAACTGCAATCCTATTTGCTATTTTCAATTCATTTTCAATTTTTACCAACTCATCTAAGTAGAATCCAGAGACAAACAAGCTAGCGCCAGCGCCCTGTTTTGTTCTGGAAATAAGAAAACTTGTTTTAACATAAATTTTATTATCTAGCTGATTTGTAATGATTGGAAAACTGAGGATATGCCGATAAGTATGAGGCTCAAATACATTTGCCTTAAGTAAACCAAGAATTCGATCTTGCATCATTGCCTTACCCATGCAATCAATTAAACCAATGGGATAATTTGCAGAATAATTTTCTGCAGTTGTTACGCGATAACGTGCGGAATCAATAAAAAAATTACACCATTCCTCATATCGTTGCTCATCAATACAATCACAATAAGACTGTAAAAAATTACTTATTTCTTCAATTAAATTCATTCTCAATAACTCTCGCTAATTAATCCTGCATACAACTGCTATAAGCCTTCCAAAAACCCCTTACGGCCGTTTCAGTTACCCGAGATTTAACACTGGCAACTTCATCACCACCCATCCGGATAACTGCCTTATCTTCAGCTTGAGGGTGCTGAATTCCTCTTTGAATAAAGCTACCAATTATTCCGTCCTCCAAAGAAACAAGGCCCGCCGGTCCGACTAAATTACTTTGTTTTAACCTTGCAAGGTGCTCCTCATCTGTATCATCTTCAGTGCCTAAAAGAGTCCAAACTAACTCACTTTCATTTACGCCCTTCGGAATTAATTGACGAACTGCTAATGAATTTCCAATCTGTTGAAGAATGAAATTAGGGAAAACTGATGTTATAGAGCTAACAATATTATCTTCAAATTCTTTAAATTGCTTTACCATGCTGGGATCAGCTAATGAGACATCAGCCTTAAGACTGCGATTACCATCGTAGACTGAATCATCAAATTGATCTACCGATTCGGTATAGCTAATGCTATTCCAGCCATTTTCACTAATTGCCATGCCCCCTTCCATATCTAATCGATTTAATCTAAAAGTTGTAAAAAAAACATGTAATAGGCTCGCGTGGTATGAGTCACGAGTATTTTCCATATACAACTTCCAGTTGTTGTGCATAGTTTGTTTATAAGTGCCTAAGATTTTCATTTTTCGACCCACAGTGCGTTCAATATGTTTTTGAACGCCTAGTCCTAGATATTCCCGAATATCGGGCATTGTTTCGGCAAAACTTGCAAAAATTAGACCCGAAAATGTAGCAACTTTTAAGGACCTTAGGGAATGTTCAGCATAGTTAAAATCTTGTGGAATTCCACCTTTACCTCGAACACCCGCAGCAAAGGCAACCTTTTTTAGATTGCCCTGCAAGTCATAAATCCAATTATGGTAAGGGCAGTGAAGTGAATCTACTGTTCCTTTAGCCTTGTAACAAATTAATGATCCTTTATGAGAACAGCGATTAACCAAGACTTGAATATTATTCGATAAATCCCTCAAAACAATAACAGGTGTTGATCCAATCCAAGTAGTCTTGTAGTCTCCTTGCTTCGGTATTTCAATTTCTAGCCCACAAAAAACCCAAGTTTTTCCTTCAAAAATTTTTCTTTGCTCATCGGCCTCATAAAAAGAGTCCGAATGAAGAGCGTAAGGAATTCGTGAGGTATTTAAAGCTGAAATATCAATAGTTTGTATATGCGTATTGCTCATAAGATCATTATCCTAATATGTAAAAAAAGTTCCCGCTATAACGACTCGTTTATTTTTCTTGCGCCTAATTTGAGGAGAGGCAAAATATCCTCTATAGCCCTTCTATTTGCATCACTTCCTATAACAAAACTAACATTTAATGCGGCAATATTTTGATTATCTTTAGAAAATATAGGCACTGAAATACCACAATACTGCTCTTCATATTGTCTTGAAGTAAAAGACCAACCTTGTCTTCTTGTTAGCTCAATTTCTTTTAATAACGAAGCCTTATCTTTAATAGAAAATTTTGTTATTGATTTAAAATTAATTGAATTAATAATTTTTTCTTGCTCATCATTTGTAAGATTTGCAAGTAGCACATGTCCCAAAGAATGTAAATGTGCAGGCACTCTACTGCCAATGCTGGGATCAAAATTTAGCAATCGTTTTGAGGGTACACGTAATATAAAAACGACATCGGATCTATCCAGTAGTCCAATAGAAACAGTTTCATTAATTTGATCAGATAGCTCCTCAATGACGGGTTGTGCTACCCCCCAAAAAGGTAACGCTGATAAATACTGATAGCCAAAATCTAATACTTTTGGCCCAAGAGAGAATTTTTTATTATTTTCCTGTAGGTAACCTAACTTAGTAAACGTAGAAATACTTCTTCTAACGGATGATCGATGTTGCCCTAGCATGATAGAAATATCTGAGATAGACAAAAATGGTGCCTTTGTTGAAAAGCAGGACAAAATAGCAATGGCTTTTTCAAGAGTTTGCAATTCATAATTTGGCTTTTTTTTTAAAGACTTTCCATTTTTATCAGCCCCTGATTTTATAGATTGCATTAGCTTTTAAGATGCGCAAAAACTAATTCCAGCGTCTCTTTAGTTCGCTCTCTGGCGGGATTATGTCCACACTGCCCAAGTATCATCAAGTCACACATTTTGATCTGCTTGGCCAAATACACAGCATTATCTTCAAATGGGCATGGGTTATCGTCTCTTCCATGAATTAAAAGAGTTTTAGCTTTAATTTTGCCAAGGGCTTCTGCGCTAATTTTGGCTGAATCAAGCAAAAGCTGTTTATTACCAGCCATCATTTTTTCAAAATATGGGCCAATATTTCCTTTTTGCAGGGTAGCAAATCGTTCAGCAACTAAATCTTCTGTAATTCCGGAAGGGTCTAGCATCGAACCAAGCATGGCCTCTTTTAATTTCTCTGGGTTTTTTGGAAATGTCCAAAAACGCTCTAAGGCAGGATTAACTCGATGATTGCCTCCCCCTGTTCCAGATGCAATGACGTGGGAAACGAAATTACTATCAGCGGCCACTCTTAAAGCAATAGCTCCGCCAAGAGAATGTCCCCAGATCCGAATTTCCTTTTGATGATATTTTTCACAAAAATACTTTGAAGTGAATAATGCTTGTTTTACCCATAATTCAAAATCAAAGAAAGGCTCCTCTATTTTTCTTGATGATTCGCCAAAGCCAATTAAATCCATTCCTATAACCTGATAATGCTCTGCAAGCTTTTCAATGACAGATGAAAAATTAGCAGGGACTGAAGTTCCTGGTCCAATACCATGAAACAAAAGTAAGAGAGGGCCTTGGCCTTTTGTATATGTACGTACTTGATATTCATTAAACTCAATAGAATCTTTTACCATTTATTTCTCTTTTTCAACTTTAAATTAAATTTTTATTAGGCTACTTCTGCAACGCGCTCAGATTGATTAATTAATAGGTCAGGAAGCATTGCTAAATTTGGCAAATAGCTCACTCCATCCCTAAAGGTAAGCCAAGGCATTAGACGCATATCAACATCTAATGCTTCATTACGCCCATCTAATAACGTCCATGGGCCTTTTTTCTTTTCTAATATAGAAATATTTGCATGGCTACCAACACTAAGCAACCCTAAATGATCGCTTTCGCCAATTACTTTAGCAGGGTTGACGGTCGCGGCACGTATTACTTCAAGAAGAGGCATTCCCAAATGCAGGAGTCTTGACATAGCGCCAGGTAAGCTGTAATTAAGCTTACTTAAATCATGATAACTATTAAAGTCGCCATGTATGTCGCTACTAATTGTGTTGGGAAATATTCCAGCATTTATCAATAGCCTAGCAATCCGATAACTAAAGTTAATTCCATAGCCAATATCAAAATGCACACCCTTATCTAATGCGGCATAAACAACTTCTGGTATCGATTCGTCCTCACCTATTATTCCATCGGGCATATTGCTATAGATATGAGCGAGAGTATCGCCCTGTTTAAGCAAAGGAAGAACATGACTTAACAGGGCTCTAGGTTCCGGTCGACTATCCTCGATGACAGGAAAAAGCTCGCCAGTATGCACATACAGAGGCAAATTTGCTTTACGACCCAAGTCTGAGGCCATTGTCAAAACTTCTAGACCCCAGCGCGAAAATGAACCAGACTCCCCATGGCATTTAATACCCCTGATTGACTCGGGATACTGTTTCATTAATTTAAAACTAGCCTCCAAATCAACCACTGAAGGGTTATGAAGAATGTCTCCCTTCATTCCTCCCATTAATGCGCCAGCAGCATTTATAGACATGAATGCTCTTACATCTGTTTTCGCTTTATCTATTACGTGGGCTTTAAACCCTCCAAAAGTCCAGGGCCCAGTACTTCCAGCATCAACAATAGTAGTGGCACCAACTCCTACACCAGCATCGTCGGCCCATACACCAAAATTTGTAATGTATTCATATACATGTACATGCAGGTCAATTAAACCTGGGCAAACTAACTTATCAGATGCATCAATACGCTTAAGTGCTTGTAATGATTTCAGGCCGCCATTACTCCTTTTTTCCATAGCGACAATCTTTTTTCCCGCTATAGCGATATCGGCTTGCTCATTAAGTCCCGAGAGTGGATCAATCACATGCCCATTTTCAATAATGAACTCAACATTTGCATCCATTTGGTGCCCTTTCGCACAATATTGGTGTTTATATCGTTAAAAGTTCGTTAGCCGAACATTTAAACAAAAAAAGTTCTATAGAATGATTAAAATTGATAGTAATTTAAAAGTTTAAAAAACTCAACATAAAAGGTAAAAAAATATGAAATTATTTATTAACTTTTTGCGATACATTTTTGGCCTTTCGTTTCTAACTTTATCTACTTTTACCTTTGCTCAATGTCCAACAGGGTTTCCCAATAAACCTATCAACTTAATTGTTCCATTTTCTGCTGGAGGAACAAGCGATATCGTTGCTAGATTAATGGCAAAAAAATTATCAGAACAAATGGGGAAGCCATGGGTCGTTGAAAATAAACCTGGCGGGGGAGCATCAATTGGTGGATTAGCAGTTGTAAAGGCTGCGCCGGATGGCTATACACTTCTGCTGGGCGCCGCAGGTCCTTTAACAATGAGCCCCCATATAACAAGCCTACCCTACAATATTCAAACACAGTTATTGCCATTAGCTCTGGTTACTGAAGTTCCTAATCTCATAGCTGTTAATAATTCGGTACCAGTTAATAACTTAAGTGAATTAATTAAATTAGCTCAAAACTCAAAACCTCCTTTAACTTATGGGTCAGCAGGCATTGGATCAACAGCTAATTTTGCTGGCGAGTATTTTAAATCGCTTACAAAAAGTGACGTTACTCATGTTCCTTATAAAGGAACATCTGCCGCAGTAACTGATTTAGTAGGCAAACAAATTACATTTGTTATTGATAACCTACCAGGGCTGTTGCCACAAGTAAAGAATGGTTCAATTAAAGCAATAGCCCTGGCTAGCAGTCAACGCTCTCCAGAATTGCCGAACACACCAACTGCTACAGAGGCAGGTTTAAAAGGATTTATTGTTACAGGGTGGTTTGGTTTTTTAGCGCCTGCCAATACCCCTAATGCTATTGCAAATTGTTTAACTGAAAATATTATTAAGGCCGCCCAAGATCCCGAAACAAGTAAAAGTCTAGAGGATGCTGGCAATTATGTACGTATAAAGGGTTCAAAAGATTTTGCTCGCTATATAGAAGAGGAAAGCAATAAATGGAAATTAATTGCAGAAAAAGCAAATATTAAATCTGAATAAAAAAATTATTTAGTTTTAATAAAAATGGAATAGTTTGTAGCAAAACCTCACTTTTTTGCACCACCGTCACTTAAATTAACCCTATTAACAAGTTCGAATCCCAATTCAGTCACCAATTTGACCTAAAAAATCATTACACACTTCATTGCACACCCTATTTTGACGCTTGTAAACCATTGAATTAATTAAGATTTTAGGTGGAACAATATTCTTTTAATCCGTTGGTCGTGGGTTCGAATCCCGCCCGACCCACCATATAGAATAAGGGCTAGAAGGCAATTTGCTTTTTAGTCCTTTTTTCTTTTTTGGTTCCATGTATTGGCTATGTATTGGTTGCAAGGCTATTTCAATCAACTTTGCTCTACTTCTTAGGCTTTCGATGTGTTACCTTGCACGCAAAACTGATCCAATTAGCGCTCTAATTTGCATGGAATTTCAGTCCAGTATCTGTTTAATATACTCCGCTAGTGAAAGATAACCTGATCATTTGGATGGATTAAAGTTAGATGCAAATGGTGGATCAGTTTTAGATGCAAATTGACAAGGTTTATATGCATTTTGCATTAAAGGCCTTATTTTTAGTGCTCTTTTAATTTTTTAGAAGTCTTTTGAGCGGCACGCCACTTAACTCTTGCAATGCCTCAAAACTCAAGCCCTCAACCCAGTCAATTGCCAACAAGCCTTCAGGAATTACAGCAATCGTTGCTAAGTCGGTATATATACAATCTACTGCAGCCAGAGCAGTTAAAGGATAAGTGCACTCCGTCACCAATTTTGATTGGCCAGATTTCGTAAGGTGCTCCATCATGACGAATAATTTCTTAGCGCCTAATGCCAAATCCATGGCACCCCCTACAGCAGGAGTAGCCTTAGGATCTCCAGTACGCCAATTAGCAATATCCCCCTTGACGGAAACTTGAAATGCACCAAGTACACAAACATCAATATGGCCACCCCGAATCATGACAAAAGAGTCAGCATGATGAAAAATGGAGGCACCGAGAACCATTGTGACAGGCTGTTTACCAGCGTTAACTAATTCTTCATCGATATCATCGCCCTCCGCAAGAGGTCCCATTCCCAAAAGACCATTTTCACTATGCAACACAATTTCACGATCAGCAGGCAGATAGTTAGAGATGGTCATTGGCTGGCCTATCCCAAGATTGACATAGGCACCATCTGGAATATCTTGCACAATTCTCTTGGCAATATCTGCAGTACTGCGCTTTTTTACTTGAGAGAGATCAATCATGATTTTGAATCCCTCTTGCCAACATTGACAATACGTTGGACAAAAATGCCAGGTGTAATGATAGTTTCTGGGTTAAGCTCGCCTAAATCAACTACTTCATCTACTTGTGCAATAGTCAGCTTAGCAGCAGTAGCCATTATTGGCCCGTAATTTCTACCTGTGCGGTGATATACGAGATTACCCCAACGATCACCTTTTTTTGCCTTTATAAATGCGTAGTCTGCTTTAATAGCTTTTTCAAATACGTGGGACACTCCGTCAATTATCTTGGTATCTTTACCTTGAGCTAGCTCAGTACCAAACCCAGTAGGCGTGTAAAACCCACCAATGCCAGCGCCCCCTGCTCGTATGCGCTCAGCAAGTGTTCCCTGCGGAACCAGCTCCAAGGCTATCAAGCCAGCTCGGTATTGCTCATCAAATGTCCATTCTTCTTTTTGCCTTGGAAACGAACAGATCATCTTTTTTATTCGCTTTGCGATTACCAGCTTTGCTATTCCATTAGAACCACTGCCAGCATTATTGCTGATGAAAGTTAAATTTTTTGCCCCTTGTTCAAATAAGGCCTCCAATAGCTCAGTAGGTAAACCAGCACCGCCAAAACCTGAGCTTAGGATAACAGCACCATCAGGTATATCACGAACTGCTTCAGCTAAATTTGCAATTTCTTTTTGAATCATTTGGCACCAATCAAAAGGAAAATATATTTAAAAAGTTAATTTTCTTAATCACTCAGTGGAATATTTGCTTTTTTAACAACATCAGCCCATTTACCCTTCTGCTGTGCGATATGGATTCCAAACTG
>CAMCUP010000054.1 GCA_945878885.1 Polynucleobacter meluiroseus
GACAAATAGATTTTCCGCGATTCACCCAAGCATGAGGAGTGCCCTGTTGAACAAGAACGTCGCCTTCAGTAAGATGAACGTTTTTCTTTGAAGGGAAGACCATATCAATTTCACCCGCCATTACAACCGCATAGTCAATTGTATTTGTGCTATGCATTGCCTTATGTGCAAATTCCTGATCATCTGAAAAAGCACTCTTTAAGCCTAATTCATCCAATACTGCAGAATTAGACTCCTTAGTGGAATCTAATAAAGATTCCGGAGGGAAGTCAACAACTCTAAATATCGTTCCACATTTAGTTGGCTCAACATTAAAATCACCATAAGACCTGTCTTTGTCATTAACAAACTGTGCAGGTGAATTTTGAGTATGCCAAATTACTGTTGATGTCCAACCAGCAGCTTTTCTAACTTTAATATTTGGGGCATTATCGTCAAAGATAAATTGCGCTTGTCCATCCCCATCGTTTGCAGTAACAACTCTTCTTACTATGCCTGTTTCAATTTTTTTCATTCTTTATATTCCCATTGAACAACTGTCAATTTAGCACCAAACCCAAGTACCCCAACTGTTGCAGAATCAACCCATGCAGCATTCCAATGATCTTTAGTCTTTAAGCGTCGCTTTAAGTAACGCTCAAAACTCAAAACCCCCACTATCGCTAGTGAGGGTTTTTTATGTTGAGCCCAAGAGCACTTGAACCTGGATCTAGGAGCTTTGATTGTTAATCTACAGGCGTTACTTAAAGTAATGCTCAAAAAGTTCGAATCCCAATTCAGTCACCAATTTGGCCAATAAATCCATTACACACTTCATTGCACACCCTATTTTGACGCTTGTAAGCTATTGAATTAATTAGGCTTTTAGGTGGAACAATATTCTTTTAATCCGTTGGTCGTGGGTTCGAATCCCGCCCGACCCACCATATAGAATAAGGGCTTTGCGGGCCGATTCATAATCGCACCGTGGAACAATTTCCTATAATCCGCTGTTTTTCCCATCAAACCCATATAGATCTTGGCGTTCAAGCTGACAAGCTCTTTGCACACTAGGTGTTTTCTTGTGAGTAATGGGTTCGACTCTGTAGGTGGGATTGGTTCCGTTCCGGACACATGGTTTACACCCCTATAAAGCCCATCTTCATACTTTGATTCCACAGCATAGAGTGGTCCCTCCTATGCCAAAAACTGTTAAGTATGCTTCCGGTATAAAGTGTTAACTATGTGTCGAGTCGTACATGAAGGGATTATTTACCCTTGAATATTGGCCGTCTTTTTTCAAAGTGGGCAAGAATACCTTCTTGATAATCTTCTGTAGATTCAAGTGGTCGCCTTATAGCTTGATCGACTCTTACAGCTTCATCGTATGGGAGATCAATCCCAGAATTCATTGATTTTTTTAAACCAGCTAAACCCAGGGGGCTAGTTAACTCAATTCCTGATAGGTATTCTAAAACAGCACTCATTAAATGATCACTAGAAACAATTTGATGAATCAAACCTAGCTTTAATGCATCTTGTGCATTCAACTTTTGTGCAGTAAAGAAGAATTCTTTAGCCCTAGCTTCCCCAATAATTCGAGGCAACATAACAGCTCCACCACCACTTGGGTATCCACCCAAAGTCATTTCAGGCCAACCAAAACGAGAATGATCACTCGCAACCCTTAAGTCACAGTAGATTGCCAACTCAAGGCCTCCACCAAGACACCACCCATTAATTGCAGCAATGACCGGCAAAGAAGAGTCTCTGATCGCGGTATTTAAATCAAAAAGTAATCGGCTTTGAGCCCATTTCTGGTCAGAGTCCATAGACCGCCTTTCCTTTAAATCCATCCCCGCACTAAAAGCCCTGTCACCAATGCCTGTGATAACAATGGCTCGAATGCTTTTATCATTCTCAGCGGATAAGATAGAGCTATGCAAATCTTGGGCTAATTGGCCTGATATTGCATTCATTACCTCAGGGCGGTTGATGGTCAACACTAAGGCTGATCCACTTTTCTTTTGAATTAAAGAATTCACAATTTATCCAATCTCTAGTCTATCTAATTCTTATTAAGTCACATACATTGAAATAGGGCTCTAGCAAAAATATTATCTAAAGTCCTAAAGCACAATACCCCAATCTCTTAAGACCTTTTCACCATCAGAGCCAATGTCGCCAATGGCTCTCTCAACCTCAATATTGATAGATGAAAACTTCATGGGGCAAGCAAGCAAGGGCCATTCAACACCTTTCATATTCTTGCCGTGACTAATTAATTTTCTTGCCAAAGTCTGTTCACTCTCAGCAGCCCGTCGAATTGAGCATATTTCTACTGATTCAATATTCATTTTTAATAGTAATTGTGAGAATAGATAAGTCGGGTATTTATCACTTTCATCAAGCAGGGATTGAGCCTTTGTACTATTGGAATGCCCACACAACAAAAATCCATTACTGCATTGCACTATCTCATACTTAGCTGAATGGGTAACATAATTCCAAGCCGTTTGAGTTAGCCATGCTCCAGACATTTGCATCGACAAATCCATGTGCTGACCAACACCAAATTTATCCCGGTACTCCAATGCCCCAAGCACAGAGACCAGGCCCAGCTGCCCTCCAGTCAAATCTGCTGCCGATACCCCAGACTTATAAGGGATCTCATTATCGCTTGATGTTAAAAACATCATGCCAGCCATCCCTTGGATAGTGGTATCCATTGCAGCAATATTAGCGAGCTTTGACCTTGCGCCAAAACCAGTAATCGAGCAGTGGACTAATCTAGGATTAAGCTCTGATAAGGTTTGATTATCAAATCCAAATTTACCTAAGGAGCCTGATTTTAAATTCTCAATGAAGATATCGGCTTTTTTAATTAAGTCACTAAATATTGATTTGCCTGACTCAGTAGCTAAATCAACAACTATCGTCGACTTATCTGAATTACCTAAAGTAAAAAAATATCCTTGACCATCTTTATGAGGAGGGAGTGGACGACATAAATCTCCCTTTGGGGACTCAACTTTGACGACATATGCGCCCAAGGCGCCTAATTGTCTTCCAATTAGCGGCGCCGTCGTATAGTTCCCCATTTCCAAAACAAAAATATCTGCCATTGGTTTCAATGAGCTAATTTGAGTATTATCTAATTTTTTAACTTTCTGGGGCACCAGCTCCCCAACAAAGACACGATCCTGATCAATTTTCGGGATTACTTTAGCTGGCAAACCCTTGCTTACAGAACCATGAAAAAGGGTTCCGGGCACAAGAACCATAAGACCACTAATCGGATCTTTGAGATGTTGAAAAAAATCATAGGTTGCTAATGAGTCGTCATTAAATAAATCTTTAAGAGAATAAACTGGGCCACATGAAACATTAGCCTTAGAAAATTTTTCCAACGCTTTTGCTGAAGATATTGATCTTATCCAACCTCCAACAATCTCATCTATAAGCTTAATATTTTTAACTCTATCCGATGGTGTTACGAACAACTTATTCGAAATTAATTCTGGCGAGTTAAATTCTCTACACACCCTTGACCATTCATCATTAGAACCTGCACATAATAGAATCCAGCCATCATTAGTTGTGTATAAATTCCAAGGGGCCATTGACGGGTGTTGATTGCCAATTCTTTTAGGGTTACCACCTGATAAATAAGCAGGCAAAAAGCTTGCAGTTGATAAAAAAGCAATGTCATACATTGCAATTTCAACGCGTTGTGGAATCTTAGAATTCTCATATAGGCGTTTTGCAGCTAATATTGCTGATGCCGCATAAATCCCAGAAGAAAATTCAATTAGTGGATACTTAATAAGAATTGGAGAATCATCTAATGCACCTGTACTGTCAAGCACGCCCGACAGTGCTTGAATAGCCTGATCTGAATAAGGTTTATTCGCAAGCGGTCCTGACGACCCAAACCCAGTAATGTCGCACTTTACCGGATATACAGATTCCAATGAGCAGCATAAATCATAAAAATGAGGCTCGATATCGCTTGAGTAAATTAAAACGTCTGCAGCACGAATTAAATTCGATAAATAAAGATGATCTTCTTTTGAGTCCTCGATAAATTTAAAACTTTTTTTGCCAGCTAAAAAACTTTCTCTATAAGTAAACTTTGTATCAAAACTTACTATTGACTCCGAGCCTTCCACGACAACAACGGTTGCCCCTAATTGCGCAAGAATGCTTCCACAAGCCCCAACGGCAACTCGTGATCCCAATTCAACGACCAGGCAATCCCTTATAAAAGGCGTACTTGTCATATTTAGGTCGGACATTATTTGGGTGGATCTATGCCTAATTCCTTTGTCAATACGGACCAAAATTTCAACTCTTTTGCATAGTACGTACTCATATCTTTTGAACTACCGCTTATAGTTTCTACCCCTTGTTTTTTAAAGTTTTCTTGAATCTCTGCAGACTTCAATACAGTATTAATGTCAGTATTGATTTTATTTACAAGCTCTTGGGGCATTTTTGGTGGCCCCATGATTCCAACCCAATAATCTGAGCTAAGCCCCTTGAAACCATCTTCTGATATGGATGGGACATTTGGCAGGATTGGTGACCTCTTTTCACTAAAAAAAACAATCGGCTTCAACTTACCGCTCTTTACGAATTGCTCTTGGGAAGCTACGCCCGATAGGATCCCTATCAAATGATTTCCCATAATGTCAGTGATCGCAGCTCCACCACTTTTATATGGAATATGATTCAGTTGGATGCCAGCTTTTTTGGCAAAATATTCCATTAGAAGATTTTGAGATGACCCCGCACCCACAGTACCATAGCTAAACTGATTGGGCGTATTTTTGGCAATTAGAATTAGTTCCTTCAAATTATTTGCCTTAAAAGATGGATTTACTGACAATAAATTTGGCGCTGCACCCACCATCGCTATCGAAGTAAAGTCGCCAACTGGGTCGTATGGCAATTTTCTGCCAGATGCTGCATTTGTCGCATTTGTACTATTCGCAACCAATAAGGTGTATCCATCGGGAGCAGATTTAGCCACCATTTCGGAAGCGATAATAGTATCTCCGCCCGGTTTGTTCTCAACTACTACGGAAGTGCCCCAAATCTCTGATAAACCTTGCGCAACTGCTCTGCCAATCAGATCAGTACTTCCACCGGGACCATAACCAACAATAAGCTTAACTGTTTTTTTGGGAAAATTCTCATTTGTACTTTGGGCTAAAGCATTGAAAGAAAGTATTCCTAGAAAAAATACTGTGACTATTTTCAAACATCTGTTTTTCATGATCGAACTCCTTTGATTATTGGCCTCACCCATCTAATTAGAGGTAACTATTTTTTTCGATACGGCCTAAAGTTAGCTTTTCTCTTCTCAATAAATGCTGAAGTACCCTCTTTAAATTCCTCAGAACCTGTATGCAAAGAAAGCATTTCAAATCCTGAGAACATACTTCCCCATAAATTTTGATCTGACTCCTGATTTAGAGAAGTTTTAGCTATTCTTAGTGATTCAGGACTTTTCTCTAAAATTTCTCCACACCACTGTTTAACAGTAGGATAGAGATCGCTCATCGGAACGACGTGGTTAATTAGGCCCATAGCCAGCGCTTCTTGGGCAGAGTATTGCCTGCACATGAATAAAATTTCCCTTGCTTTTTTCTCCCCCACAAGGCGAGCCATCATCTGGGTAGCTCCAGCTACTGGAACACTGCTAATGCGGGCGCCTGTTTGTCCAAATTTGGCATGATCTGCAGCAATAGTTAAATCACACATTACATGTAATTCATGTCCAGCCCCTACTGCATAGCCATTTACTGCAGCAATGACAGGTTTTCCACAAGTGCGAATTGCTATCGCAAGATGTGAAAATAGCCGCATATGATTTCTACAATCGTTAGATGATCTGGCATTTAATGCCTTTAAATGTCCGCCCGAGGAAAATGACTTTTCACCGGCACCAGTAAATACAATCACACCAACTTCAGGATCTTCAGCACTGTCAGTAACAGCATGAAGCATTTCTTTAATAGTTAATCCAACGATTGAGTTATATGTTTCTGGTCGATTGATCGTGATCCAACCAATGCCTTCTTTTTTTTCGTAAATAATATCTTCATAGTTCATGAAAAAACTCCTTCCATTTTTTGAAATTTTTATAAGTGAATTAAAACTAGATTGCTCCAATTCACCCTACCATTGCATACCCACCATTTACACTTAAGATCTGACCAGTAATATGCCTAGCAGGCTCTGAGGCAAGGTAAACAACCGTATTTGCCACATCCTCGGGCTCACCGATTCTACGCAATGCATACATTTTTTTTACTTTTTCCTCTCGCTCGGCTACCTTCTCTTCGCCGATTTGCTGCTTGAGTAATTCAATTCGTTCTTGCCTCATTGGGGCATTTGTTGCGCCTGGAGAAACTGCATTAACATTGATATTATTTCTACCAACCTCTTTAGCAAGGGACTTTGTAAAGGAGAGAATTGCTCCTTTTGCAGCTGAATAATTACACTCACGCTCTTGACCAACACGCGCTGCATCGGTTCCGATATTAATAATTTTTCCAAAAGAATTCTGGATCATTGATGGCAAGAAAATTCTGCAGCAATTCATGGTTCCGAATACAGCAACTCGGAACTCTAGTTCACAATCTAATGGATCGGTATCTATAAAAAAAGTATGCATTTTACGTACAGCTGCATTATTGACTAACACCTCGATACTTTTAAATTCTGCAAACACTTTTTTTGACATTTCTAAAACAGAAGATAGGCTTGAGATGTCACATACTATTGGAAGTGCTCGAACCCCCTTGTTTGAGACTAAGTTAGCAGTTTCCTCTGCGCCCTCGAGATTTGTATCGTTAACCACAATATTTGCACCCTCTTGAGCAAACGCCATTGCAATACTTCTGCCAATTCCCCGTCCCGCTCCTGTAACCAATACGCTTTTTCCTTCTAGCTGAAGATCCATACCCCTCCCAAGGAACAATGTAGATTTATTAAGTCTGAGCTATATAAATTACAATATCAATATCTATAATATGAACTTAAGTTCAATTTTTATGAATCTAAAACAATTTAGATATTTCTGCGAAACAGTTGAGTCAAGAAGCGGAAAAATTGCTGCCCAAAAGCTATTTATAGCTCCAACAGCTATTAGTATGCAAATCTCCCAACTTGAAGAGGCTCTTGGTGGCCAATTATTGAATCGTGGCAGTCGACCGATGGATCTGACGCCTCTTGGTAAATTCTTTTATCCAAGAATAAAAGAATTTCTCAATAACCTAGATAAGCTAACAGAAGAGGCCAAGGAAATTGCAAAAGGAAATAAAGGCTGGCTTAGTGTTGGTTTTGTCCGGTCCACTATTTTCTCAATAATACCTAATTCAGTGCGAGAATTTCGAGAGGAGCATCCTGATATCAAAATAGATCTGGTTGAGCTTCTTTCGGATCATCAAATTGAAAGCATTAGAAAGGGCTTAATCCACATTGGTCTAATAAGGCACATTGGTAATTTTGAAAAGGAAGATGATATTGATTATTTATTGCTAATTCGTGACCCTCTCATTGCCGCAATTCCAAAAACACATTACCTTGCAAAAAATACTGTCTTATCTGCATCAGACTTCAACAAGATACCCTTCATCAGCTACCCAAATGATCCTGCAAGCAACTTCTCAAGGATAGTTATTAATTTACTCAAGGAGCTTGGTCAGATGCCAATTCTTAGACATAATGCTCAGGAAATCCATACTGCTTTAGGTTTAGTCGGCTCTGGATTGGGTGCTACTGTAGTAGGAAAATCTGCAATGCAGAATAATCGAGCAGATGTAAAATTTATTCCCATTGAAAACTTTAATACTTATTCAGATATTTACCTAATCTCCAAAAAGCAGAATGAGAATATTTTGGTTGAATATTTCAAAGAAATTATCATAGCTCAATCAACTTCTCACAAGTAGTTCAAAAATATTAAATCTCAATTAACCAGTTCGAATCCCGAACCCATCACCAATTTGACCTAAAAAGTCATTACACACTTCATTGCACACCCTATTTTGACGCTTGTAAGCTATTGAATTAATTAGGCTTTTAGGTGGAACAATATTCTTTTAATCCGTTGGTCGTGGGTTCGAAT
>CAMCUP010000055.1 GCA_945878885.1 Polynucleobacter meluiroseus
AATGCACAGGGTAATCGTAGCATAGGCAAAAGAGAATAAAAAGACGCAATTCATTGGATTGGGCAACCGTGTTTATTCCACCGTTAAACCAAGCTATTGAGTTTGAGCAAAGGCATCGAAAGCCAAGGTAATCAGCCAAGTAGGGCGTATTTAGCTTTGTAACCAATACATAGCCAATACATGGCGCTAAAAAAGAAAAAAGGACTAAAAAGCAATTTGCCTTCTAGCCCTTATTCTATATGGTGGGTCGGGCGGGATTCGAACCCACGACCAACGGATTAAAAGAATATTGTTCCACTTAAAACGACTGTAAATTCAATAGCTTACAAGCGTCAAAATAGGGTGTGCAATGAAGTGTGTAATGGATTTTTAGGTCAAATTGGTGACTGAATTGGGATTCGAACTTTTTAGGCGACCTATTTCAGGGTTATAAATAAGACTTGTAAGGATATATTTTGTATATTAAAATGTACAAAATAAAGTACATAATTTTGGATAAAAAATGTCTATTACAACTCCCATTCATGCACAAACAACGATTAGCGTATCAGCGCTAAGACGAAGTAATCCCAGCAAAATATTAGAGGATGCAGGAGGCAATCCTGTTGCGGTTCTAAACCACAATAAACCAGAGGCTTATCTTCTCTCGGCCAAGGTTTATGAGAAGCTATTAGATCAAATTGATGATTTAGCCTTGTTAAGAATTATTGAAAAACGCAGAGGTGGTAAAACGATTCGGGTGAATATTGAAGATTTATAAGTTGGAGTTTCACCCTCTCGCCCTGAGGGAGTGGGAGAAATTAGACGGATCTATTAAGTCGCAGTTCAAAAAGAGTTTAGAAAAGCGGGTAGTCAATCCATACGTTGAAACTGCTAGGCTTTATAGTGATTTAGGTGGGTTTTATAAGATCAAGCTCAAAACTAGTGGTTTTCGACTGGTTTATGAAGTTATTGAGGGTAGGTTAGTGATTGTTGTTATCGCGGTGGGTAAGCGAGACAAAGAGATTGCATATATAAAAGCTCTACAAAGAAAAGGTTAGCTATTTTTGTTTGAATTATGCTATCGATCCTTTGTATCCGTGCAGAAAAACTCTCTTTGGTCGTGGACCTAAATTGACAGCAGTTCAGCAAGCAAATCGCAATAGCTAATAATTACACTTCTGGCATATTGAATATCACTACCGATTCATTTTCGGGGTGCGCTACGTCTAGAGGCGGTAAAGTTGACCCAACTTTTGATGAGTGGAAAGATAGTTATGCAGCATCGTGTATAAACCTTACGCCTATTCCAAGTCAATAGCAGTTTTTGATTAATGTGGGATTCTTTTATGGGGCCTTAATTGCCCCATAGAAATATCCAGCCCGAGTAGAACCAACAATCTAATATCCTAGTTCCCAGGTTCAAGTCCTGGTGGGCCGACCAAGAATCACAATACCAACTCTAGGGTTGGTGGGGTTTTTGTCTTTGAGCATTACTTAAAGTAACGGTGGTGGTGGGGTATGGTGGGGTCTGGGTTATGGCAAAGCGTTAAGGGGTGAACTGTCCCCTAACATTGTTATAGTGAAGTTATGGATGCAAATCAACAATATGGATAAAATGAGGCCATGACCGAAGATAAGCAAACTTACCTAGATAAAAAATTACGCCCATTACCACGCTGGATTTTTATGTCCCGCTGGTTACAAGCACCGCTCTACATTGGCTTAATCGTAGCTCAGGGTGTTTATGTTTGGCAGTTTTGGTTAGAGTTAGCCCACCTGATCAGCATGATGTCAGATCAGAACATGACAGAAACCGCGCTCATGCTCGTTGTGTTGGGCTTGATTGATGTGGTGATGATCTCTAACTTGCTAGTAATGGTGATTGTTGGTGGTTGGGAAACTTTTGTTTCACGTTTGGAGTTAGAGAATCATCCTGATCAGCCTGAGTGGCTATCGCATGTCAATGCAGGCGTACTCAAGGTGAAGTTGGCAACTGCCATTATTGGTATTTCATCTATTCATTTACTCAAGACTTTCATCAATGCAGCAACTTATGATGAAAAAACCTTGCTGTGGCAAACTCTCATTCACATGGCGTTTGTATTTTCAGCCATAGCGATTGCTTATACAGAAAAATTAGTAGCCTCAGCACACAAGCAGCATTAAAACTTAAGCTTGCAAGGCTTGTTAATTTGCATGCAAAACTGATCCGCCACTTGTATTTAACTTTCATCCACCCAAGTGATCAGGTTATCTTTCACTAGCGGAGTATATTAAACAGATACTGGATTGAAATTGGATGCAAATTAGGGCGCTAATTGGATCAGTTTTGCGTGCAAAGCAATCGCTGCCTCTTAGTTTTTTAGTATTTAGACTTTCTAGCCCACTTCGGTGGGTTTTTTGTTGTCTGCGACCGTCTGAACCACTGTCAATTCATGACTTATTGCCACGTTCAAGTTGGCAAATAAAAAAATTAGATTAATTATAGTAATTAGTATGAAATTAACCTGATTTATTCCTATTAAAGGTACATGATGTTAGTTCGATAAGTAAGCACTCTAGGGAGTTTTCACTATCAATGAATACGTTACCGAGCATTTTCATTTAGCCTTTAGGGCAGGGCTAGTAAATCGGTTTGGCAAAATACCTACCGCTAATAAGTTAGCTATTGAATTCAATCTTCGTAACTTTGAGTCAAATCCGATCAGTCGTGAAACGACAAGAAAATGGATTAATGGCCAATCAATGCCAGAGACAGCAAGACTTAAGCTATTAATTGGCTGGCTTAACTTAGATGCAGCGTTCATTTACTCTACGACTTTCACTGAGAAAGCTAGTGATCATCTGAGGATTGATGGCGAGCAAGATAGGGCAAAAGTAGAGGCCTATCAGCTGCGAAAAATAGAAGGCTTCGCCCAAGCCGCTTTGAACTTTGTCTCACCCATGACAGCTATATTAAATACAGATGGCATCATTATTTTGGTCAATAACGCATGGCGATCTGCTGCCATGCTCTATCCAAAATTAAAGGGCGGAAGCCTAGGATGTGAGGGCGTTAATTATCTTGAGGTTTGTGACAAGGCAAAAGGACTAGGCTCTGCAGAGGCTAATAAAGTGGCACAGTGTATTCGTGATGTTATGGCGGAACACACGAAAATATTTGTCTCAAAATATCCCTGCCATAGCAATGGAGATAAAAGGTGGTTTGAGGTTAAGGTATCTGCCTATGAACACTTGAAAGAAGTGTGTATTGTTCTTACACATATGCCCATTACAGAAGCAGCCTTTAATAAGAAAAGCTAATTAGAGAATACTTATTGAAGTGTTCTTTAAAAGGCGGCTTAGCCAGTTAGTCCTCTCTAACTATAATCCGGCCAAGAGCGTCTAAATCAGCTTCGTCTAATATTAAATAGTCATCCTCAATCACAGATGCTCCCTCTAATTGTTCGATATATTCCCGAATAGCATAATAAGGGGGTAATTGAGCCTGGTTATCATTTTGTGGATCCCAAACTTTATAGCGATAGACTGATAATTTCATATGGTTTGGGTTAATCATCTCCCCAGTCTGCTTGCGCTTGATTCGGAATATGGCTCATTTCATTAATTTTGCGCCTAGCTAAATGCTGCCAGATGAGACGTTCTTGAACGAGCTGATTACTTTGCAGCTCTGAGAACTTTTCTGGCAGGCTATCTTCTTCAATTTCTAATTGGCGAGTATTCATGATGTGCGCCCCTATGCATACAGTCAATTTGGTTGCCAATGAATTGGTTGAAACATGCTGTATCGAAACAAGAACTAGGGCATGCTCAGCCAATCCATTAGCATGTCTCTATGCTGAACCTATCTTGCTCTTTTGTGTAATTAATTTCGTAGTTTTTTAACAGATGAAATATTATTGCGCAGCATCAAAATACGGCTCTAGATGAGTGATTACTTCCTTCAAAAGGATTGATGTAGCCAGGTATACATATAAAAGCATGACGGGGTTACCGCCATGCTTTACTACTCTTATGAAGTAGCTTTTTAAGAAGCTGAAAGTTTGATGTTTCAACCCTTTTGAATGCCTATACAGATATAGGCATAGTAGTTGGCATAAAGCCAGCGCAGGGCATACGACTTCTGAACCCTGCACTTTCATCCTATGCTTACTTTTTAGATGCGTCAAGACTAATTAGGGTAAATCTGCCAAGAAAGTCATGTGGCATAGGCGGGTGGTCTTCGGGGTTCTGTAGGGTGGCAGTGGCGGTTAAACGGCTTCGACACTGTTTTGTCGGGTAAACCGACAAACTTCCTATGGCTTGCAATCCAATCTTAGGCTATAGACCACCAACACCCCAAACCCAAGTACCCCAAATGATCCAAAATCAACCCATGTTGCTGCAATGATTTACTATAGAAAAACTCTCTTTGGTAGTGGACCTAAATTGACAGCAGTTCAGCGGTCGGTAGAGGGGAGGTCAATTCTTTAATAGTGAATTCAGCCTATATTAACTCTAGAAAAGTTGCCGCATGAAAATCAAATTACTTATGGAATAATAATAATCTGTCGAGTATTAAATAGTGAGATGTGATTATTATGAAATTGCGTTTAAATAAGTTTTCAATAGCACTATTACCTATAGCCCTTTTTGCATGCGCAACTCAGTCAGGCATTTGGGTTAAAAGTGATGTGGCGCCTTTACAATTTTATCAAGACAACTACGCTTGTCTTCAAGAAGCGCAACAACCCTATGGGTATAACCAAGGTAGTTATGGTTGGGGAAATAGCTGGGGTCGTGGATGGGGTGGGAATAACGGCTACTCTGGTGTTCAAACAAATCAAGAGCTTTATGTAGCTTGCATGAAGGCGCGCGGTTATAACTGGCAGCCAGATAAAACTCTATCCAAATAAGGGTTTATCTTTTATCTTAGGGGATGGCGTCCGTCAGGGTCTGCTTTAGTTCGAATCGAGCAAATATCCTAGATCCAGGTTCAATTTCTGGTGCGCCCATCAGTAAGGCAAACCCTTATTAAGAATAGCTCTACTAAACCAACAAAGGAGGCAAAAACAAAGAAGTTATCCACAGATAAAAGCATTTAGAATAAACTTTAAGGTGGGTCAAAATTAGATGCAAATGGTGGGTCAGTTTTGGATGTAAATTAACATGATTGGCATCAAAAGGTCAATCATGGGCAAGATTTATTTATTTAAAAGTTAAAGCAACTGTTGAGCTAAAAAGAGATATGCCCCTCAATCCCTCTAAGCCTTGGCTAAAAAATTACCCCGAAGGTGTTCCGCATGAGATCGGGCCACTCAGCCATTCATCTTTGACTGAATTTTTGGATGAGCGCCTTAGCCGCTTTGGAAATCGTAAAGCGGTTGAGGCTATGGGAAAGTTTTTCTCATACAAAGAGCTTGATAGACTCTCCAAAGACTTTGCTGCTTATCTACAAACTCTGAATTTAGAGAAGGGTGCCCGGGTTGCCTTGATGTATCCCAACGTCATAGAGTATCTGGTGGCAATGATTGGCACTCTGCGTGCAGGTTATGTGGTGGTGAACATTAACCCTCTTTATACAGCGCGAGAGCTCGAGGCCCAATTGACTGATAGTGGAGCAGCAATTTTGGTTGTGATGGAGAACTTCGCCCACACTTACCAAGCAATCAATCCTATAACAGGCATTGTGCAAGTGATTGTGAGCAGTCCAGGTGAATTGATGGGCCTCAAAGGGTATTTAATTAATTGGGTTGCAAGAAAGATTAAAAAGTTAGTTCCTGCATGGGAGTTTGCGCACACCACTTTCAAAGAAGCGCTTCAGAAGGGTAGCCAACATCATTTTCAAAAACCCAATATTGGTCTAGATGACATTGCTTTCTTGCAATACACCGGTGGCACTACTGGAACCTCCAAAGGAGCTGTGCTACTCCACCGTAATATTTTGTCTAATGTGGCCCAAATAGAGTATTGGTTGAATCCTGGTCTAAAGCAAAAGCCAGAACAGCAATTAGTATTTCTGTGTGCCTTGCCCATGACGCATATTTTTGCTTTAACAGCCTGTGCTTTGCTAGGTATCGCTAAAGGGAGCCTTTTAATACTCATCCCTAATCCGCGTGACATTACTGGCTTTATCAAAATGCTCATGAAGCATCCGAATATCAATATATTCCCGGGTGTTAACACACTCTTTCACGCTCTGATTCATCGGCCGGAGTTTAAAAAGGTAAAACTTCCTAATCTCTTGGTTACCATTGGCGGTGGCATGGCGGTGCACAAGAAAACTGCAGATCACTGGCAAGCGCTTACAGGTGTGCCTATTGCACAGGGCTATGGTTTATCAGAGACATCTCCAGTTGTCTGTGTAAACACACCACTAGAGAAGCATTTCACAGGGCATATCGGTATGCCGCTACCAAGTACTAATATTGTGATTCTGGATGATGATGAAGTTGAGCTGCCATTTGGCACTCCTGGAGAGATCTGCATTTCCGGGCCACAAGTCATGCCGGGTTATTGGAATAAGCCAGAAGAAACTAGTCATTGCATGACGGCCGATGGTTTCTTTAAGTCAGGTGACATTGGCTTTATCACCGATGAAGGCTACGTAGAAATCGTTGATCGCAAGAAAGATATGATCGTGGTGGCAGGGTTTAAGGTCTTTCCGAATGATGTGGAAGATCACTTATCTCAAATGGATGGTATTAGAGAATGTGCTGTGATTGGGGTGCCGCATCGCAAACTAGGAGAAATCGTAAAGGCTTATGTGGTGAGAGACAACCATCATTTAACTGAGACAGATATCTTGCGATACTGCAAAGAGCATATGACCAGCTATAAGCGACCACGGAAAGTTGTCTTCATCGACGAGCTTCCCAAATCGAATGTCGGTAAGATCTTGCGCCGCGAGCTTAGAAATATTTAAGTAAATAAAACGATTACTAGATGCTTATTTGCGGGGAGTTTTGCCCACCATCTTGGCTGCTCTTAAGAAATCAAAATCGACTCCTTGATCAGCCTGTGTCACAGTATCTAAGAATAGCTTTTTGTACCCACGCTCAGCTGTAGGCGAGGTAATTGGATTTTCTTTGGCGCGCTTAGCGAGCTCTTCATCAGAAATGAGCAGGCTAATCTCGCGATTTTTGACACTTAAGCGAATACGATCACCGTTATGTACATGAGCCAAAGGACTGTTGATTTGCATCTAAAACCGACCCGCCATTTATATCTAACTTTAACCCATCCAAGTGATCAGCTTATCTTTCGCTAGCAGACTATATTAAACAGATACTAGACTTAAATTCCATGCAAATTAGGGCGCTAATTGGATCAGTTTTGCGTGCAAGGCAACAGTTAAATAGGGCATTCATATAGCAAATGCCCCTACACCACCCCTACATCACCCAAAAAAGAAAAAAGGACTAAAAAGCAATTTGCCTTCTAGCCCTTATTCTATATGGTTGGTCGGGCGGGATTCGAACCCACGACCAACGGATTAAAAGAATATTGTTCCACCTAAAAGCCTAATTAATTCAATAGCTTACAAGCGTCAAAATAGGGTGTGCAATGAAGTGTGTAATGACTTTTTAGGTCAAATTGGTGATGGGTTCGGGATTCGAACT
>CAMCUP010000056.1 GCA_945878885.1 Polynucleobacter meluiroseus
GGAATCGCCTCTATTGTTTCGCTGATATTGAGAACATTAATACCATACACCCTCTGGAATAGGCCATAGAGCGTTTCATTTCTATTCGAAAAAAAACTTTCACTTAAGTTTGGAAACATTTTTTCAGATAAATAGATTTCATCGACTATTGCAGGTTGATTTCTAAAGCTGA
Organism: Polynucleobacter meluiroseus; assembly: GCA_945878885.1. Taxonomy (GTDB): domain Bacteria; phylum Pseudomonadota; class Gammaproteobacteria; order Burkholderiales; family Burkholderiaceae; genus Polynucleobacter; species Polynucleobacter meluiroseus_C. The sequence goes on from CAMCUP010000056.1 coordinate 173, forward strand.
GTAGCGTTTTTACTCTGTAAATTTTTTCATAGGGCTTAATCGCCAGTTTTTTTGCAATTACTTTACTGGCGCGTATTTTTTCAAAGGATAGCAGTTTTGAATTGGGCAGTTCACGAACCCCCTCAGAACTCTCGATCCTAAAAAATACGTTCAGCATGTAATCAGGCGTATGGCTAACAACAAATGTACCCCTGCCTTGCTCTCTGACGAGGATGTTTTCTGCAACCAATTCATTGATTGCTCGCCGAATTGTTCCGATACTGACTTGATAGCGAGAAGCTAAGATAGGTTCACTCGGTATAGCCTGATTGTGACGCCATTTATTTTGACGAAGCAATTCAGTAAGGGCGTACTTTACCCTCTTGTATGCAAACTCAGTTGTTTTAACCACGGTTTAGCGCCAACCCAAAAGTAATCTGGAAGTAATTATTCATATATATGACTTATTCAGTAATTGTAACCCCAATGTAAATGAATAATCTAAAAATAATCCAATAAAAACATATGCTTAGCATTTTCTAGCCCCAAATTAAAGGGGAATTGGCTAATTGTCATCCCATGTCAAAGTGGCTAAGATGAAACGAAATGAAATCACTCGAATCCATTACTCTCCATCGGATTGAGCTACCTCTGAAGGTGCCCTATAAACTGGCATTTGGGCCCGTTACCCATTTTGATACATTGATCGTTAATGTGACAGATGCCAATGGGAACCAAGGATTCGGCGAAGCAACCATTCTTACCGGCTATACACAAGAAACTATTACAGGCAGCTGGGATTTAATGCAAGAACTTGCAAAAAAATTAGTAGGGCAATCCGAAGAGTCAAATCAACACCTTCTTGATCAATACATAGCAAGCGATCCGTTTACAGTTACAGCCCTGGCTTCAGCAATTGAACTGGCTAAGCATAAAAGTGAATTTCTCAATCAATCCAATGCATCAATTCCGATACTTGGAGTGGTCAATGCGGAAACCCTTGAAGACCTTGAGTTTGAAATCGAGAACCTGTTATCGAGCGGATTTAAGACCCTCAAAGTTAAGGTTGGATTTGATGTAGACAAAGATAACTTGAAAGTAAAGAATGTTCAAAAAGTCCTAAAGGGCCGGGCACAAATTCGACTCGACGGCAATCAAGGCTACACGAGAGCTGAGGCCATTCGCTTTATCGAGCAATTAAATCCATCGGGAATAGAACTGTTTGAACAACCGTGCCATGCTGATGATTGGGATTCCGCTTTGGCAATTTCAAAAATAGCGAATGTACCGATGATGCTGGATGAGTCAATTTATGGGCTTGAAGATATTCAGAGAGCGGCCGATTTAAATATCGCCACCTACATTAAGGTCAAACTGATGAAATTTGGCTCCTACAAAAACCTATGCAATGCCCTTACCCTGATATCTACTTTGGGAATGAAGCCTGTTCTCGGTAATGGCGTTGCAGGCGAAATCGGCTGTTGGATGGAAGCACTCGCTGCGAGAACGCATATTGCAAATGCTGGTGAAATGAATGGCTTTATGAAGCCAATCTCCTCCATCCTGCAAAATCCCCTTCAATTCAAACAGGGCTGCATCTCGCTTGAGCCCAACTACCTACCCAATATTGACTTCAATTTAATCCAACGATTCCAGATCTTATCTAAGCAATATTACTAATCGAGAAAAAAATGCGCGCAATCCAAATTGATGAATTCGGTGGGCCAGACAAATTAATAGCAAAAGACATTCCTATACCTACCCCCGAGGAAAATGAGGTAGTCGTTAAATTAGAATACTCTGGAATTAACTATATGGACGTGTATATGCGCAATGGTTCATATGCAAAATCCCATACGTATCAAACGCCCTTGCCTATGACTGTTGGCATGGAAGGTGCCGGAACAATTCATGCGCTTGGAAAAAATGTTACGGGATTCAAACTAGGAGAACGAGTCGCATATTGTCTTTCCAGAGGAAGCTATGCAGAATATGCGGCAGTCCCCGCATGGAGACTTGTCAAGATTCCGGAATCAGTGAACAGCAGTAATGCTGCAGCATTAATGCTTCAAGGCCTCACGGCACATTACCTTACTAATTCAGCATATTCTCTTACAGCGAATGACTCCTGCTTGATTCATGCCGGCGCTGGTGGCGTGGGTCAGCTGGTAATACAACTAGCTAAACTCAAAGGCGCTACTGTAATCACTACCGTAGGTAGTGAAGAGAAGGCAGAAATTGCAAAGAAATTAGGGGCAGACCATACCATTCTGTATCGCGAATTAGATTTTCAGAAAGAGGTAATGCAAATTACTGAAAATCAGGGCGTCAACGTTGTATATGATTCTGTTGGAAAAGACACTATCGACAAAAGTATTCGATGCCTACAAAAAAAAGGCTTATGCGTCATGTTTGGCGCAAGTTCAGGCCAAGTAGCGGGCATTGCGCCCTTAGCTTTGGCTGAAGCCGGCTCCATTTACTTCACTCGCCCACATCTAGCAGACTATATTCCAAACGCAGAAGTTATCAATCAAAGAATGGGTGAAATTTTCTCTTTGATTTCAGCTGGAAAGTTACACGCTTCAATACATGATGTATATCCGCCATCCGAAATCCAAAAAGTCCATGAATTGCTTGAATCTCGAGCAACTTTAGGTAAGTTTCTTTTGAAAGTAGCATAAAACTGAAGGAGTCATATGATGAAAAATTTAATAAAAAGCATTATTACCCTCTTATTGCCTCTCGTTTCACTGCTATATATAAATCCCATATATGCTCAAAAAGGATATCCAGCAGGTCCAATCGAATTGATTGTTCCTTGGGGACCTGGAGGTGGAGCAGACGTCATGGGCAGGTTGGCTGCAAGATGGCTTGAAAGTGATTTAAAAACGAACGTTGTAGTTCAGAATGCTGCAGGCGCAACCGGCAGTATTGGCCTAAATAAAATGATCCGAGAGGGAGCGACAGGCTACTCTATAGGGGTTATGACTGGCGATACGCTTTCCTTGGATGCGTTTCCTAAATCTGCATTTAGCTACAGTGAGGTAACGCCCTTGGCTGTGATGATTCGCCAGCCCTCGGGCCTCTTCATCAACTTTGATAGCCCTATCAAATCCTGGGATGATTTAATTGCTGCAGCAAAACGAAAGCCAAACTCAATCAATGTTGCTATTACAGGCCCCAATAGCCCTGATGAATCTACTGTCAATTATTTAGGCACAAAGGGTGTCAATTTGGTTAGCATCCCTTATCCAAAACCAGCAGAACGTTATATCGCTGTACTCGGCAACCAAGTAGAACTGTTATATGAACAAGCCGGCGATATCCGGGGTCATCTAGAGGGTAAAAAACTTCGTCCTCTGATTTTTTTCGCATCAAAAAGACTCCCTCCTCCCTTTGCTGACATACCAGTATCAAGCGATTACGGATACGATATTTTATTGCCGCAAACACGTTCAATTGTGGCAAAAAAAGGGGTAGATCCTAAGACTTTACAAATACTTGCAAATTCTCTAAATAAATTTTCTACCACGCCTGAATTTAGTAATTACTTAAGAGAACAATACGCCTTACCAGATAGCTACATCCCAATGGCTGAAGCCAATGCCTTTCTTGAAAATGAGTTAGCAATCTTCAAAAAACTTACGACTAAATAAGGGAAAGAGGAATGTCGCAGAAAACCATTGTTACCGGAGTTATAGGCTCGGATACCCATATTGTTGGAAATCGAATTATTTCCATGGCTTTAGAGAAAGCTGGTTATAAAGTTATCTCACTAGGCGCGTTAACACCTGCTGAAGATTTTGTAAAAGCCGCAATTGAAACTAAAGCGGATGCAATTCTGGTGTCGTCTTTATATGGTCAGGGAGAATTAGACTGTCGCGGCTTTCGTAGCTTATGTACTGAAGCTGGTCTTGATGGTATTTTGCTTTATGTGGGTGGTAACCTTGTGGTTGGAAAGCGGTCTTGGGATGAAGTTAACGCTATGTTCTTAGATATGGGTTTTGATAGGGCTGCTCCACCAGGAACTAGATTAGAAGACATTCTTTCCTGGCTGGAGCAGGACCTGGGAAAACAATAACTAAACGATGATGTTGACCCCATGAGCGAGTTCGCCCTCTTGATCGATTTTGGTAGCACTTACACCAAATTAAGAGCCATTCATTTAGATGAGGCCAAAATCCTTGGATCCAGTCAAGGACCCTCTACTGTTACAACCGATATTAATGTTGGCATGGAGCAGGCCCTTAACAGCTTAAAAAATAGTCTTGGAAGCCTTCCACCATTTAAGTATCGCCTCGCCTCGAGTAGTGCGGCTGGTGGGCTAAAAATGGTCACGATTGGCTTAGTTAAAGAGCTCACGGTCGAGGCAGCCAAACGTGCAGCACTTGGTGCTGGCGCAAAATTGGTTGGCATTTTTGCCAACAGACTCAACTCTTCAGATTTAAAACAGATCATGGACTTAAATCCAGACATCATCCTACTGGCCGGCGGAACAGATGGCGGAGACTCTCAGGTTGTTATCCATAATGCAAAAAAGCTGGGGGAAAGCTCCTTAGATTGTCCATTTATTTATGCTGGTAATCGGTCTGCAGTGGATGAAATAAGCCATGCATTTGCACATAAAAATCTTGTAGTAACAGAAAATGTTATGCCGGAATTGAATGTGCTGAATATCGAACCTGCAAGGGCGGCTATTCGGGATATATTTATTAATCGAATCATCTACGCAAAAGGCATCGATAAAGCAAAAAATCAGTTTGATCATCTGCTTATGCCAACCCCATCGGCTGTCATGGAGGGTGCACGTCTCATAGCCGATGGCTACAACGACAGTACTGGGTTAGGAGAGTTGCTTGTCATTGATCCTGGCGGCGCCACAACCGATGTGCACTCGATCGCTACTGGCAACCCGTCGACTCAAGGGATTATTCAGCGAGGGCTACCTGAGACCCGTGTTAAACGAACCGTAGAAGGTGACTTAGGAATGCGCCACAATGCAGTTACGATTCTAGAGACTGTCGGTGTTGATGAGTTAGTCAGTTTAAGTAATATTCATGGTGAAAAGATCATCGAAATGATCACCTACCTATCAAACAATCCCGATTCCGTTCCTCAAAGCCAAGAAGATATCGCTTTAGATGGTGCGCTTGCTAATTCTGCATTGAAAATTGCTATGAAAAGACACTGTGGCTCGGTAGAGGTTGTTTACACTGCTACCGGGCCAGTGACGGCGCAAGATGGTAAAGACCTGACTCAAATTAAAACCCTGATTGGAACTGGTGGGGTTATCGCCCATAGCAACGATCCCATATCCCTCCTCAAATGCACCCTTTCCTCTGCAGATGAACCTAACTCCCTTAGGCCAGTATCACCGCAAATTTTGATAGACAGGGACTACATTCTATTTGCATGCGGTCTTTTAAGTCAGGTTGACCCAAAAGCTGCATTCAACTTAGCAATAGAGCATCTTACTAACAGTAAATAAAGAAAATAATATTATGAGCAATGAAGCGTCCATATCCGAAAAAAGAATTGATGAATCTGAATTTCTTGAAATGCGTAAAGCCAATCTGCTGAGATGGCCAACGGGATCAGATGTTGATTTTGAGCGCGCATTGGAAAGACAAAAATCACTTCCCGACCACAAAAGACTCGACTTTGTCATGAGAAAAGCAGTTGCTCAGGGCAGGTGCTTAGTCCAACCTCGCGGCGGATTTGGTACCTTTAAAGATCAAAAAGAGCTGATGCAGATCATCGATAAAGAAGGTTTAGCTGACATCGTCCCAACCACAACCGATAGTTACACCCGCAATGAGCAATTTGCGCTGGCCCAAAAAGGCGTTGATGAATCAGAAAAATTAGGCCGTTCACTTTTAAATGGTTACCCAATAGTGAATTATGGGGTTGCAAAAGCCAGCGAACTCATTGATGCAATCGATAAGCCTGCAATTATGCTAACCGGCACCACTATGCCTAAGCTAACCGGCGAGATTGGTTTTGCAGCTGGATATACTGGCTACCTCGGATCCGGTATTGCCTACACCACATCCTATATTAAAGAGTTGTCTATCGAAGATGGTATTAAAAACTACCAGTACCTAGATAGGCTTTCTGCCATGTATCTTGATCATGGTGTAGAGCTACATCGTCGCCAGCCCAGCTTTTTAACTGGCACCAATATACCGCCTTCAATTGCAATCATTATTGCAATACTGGATTTATTGCTTGCTGCGGCTCAAGGTGTCAAGAATTACGGGCTGGAGATGGGCGAAACACTGCATCTAGTACAAGATGCAGCAGCCGTGAAAGCCTGTAAAGAGCTCTGCCAAGAGTACCTCAGCATTAAAGGCTACCACGATGTATTTACTCCAATCACACTGTTGCATTGGATGGGGGCTTGGCCACAAGATGAAGCGCAAGCAGCCTCTTTAGTGAGTTACGGTGGTACGCTCGCGGCTATTTCTGGGGCAACTTCAGTAACCACTAAGACACTGCATGAGGCTTTTGGTATTCCTACTCCGAAAATTAATGCTGATGGCTTAAGAATGACAAGAATGGCCATTTATCTCGCTAGAAATATTAAATTAGACTCTATGCCTGAATTTCAGAATGAAGTAGATTTGATTAAGAGCGAGGTCCGCCCAATCGTCAATAAAGTATTGGAAATGGGCGATGGTGATGTTGCCCTTGGATCTGTCAGAGCCTTTGAGGCAGGGATATTGGATATTCCTTGGTCTCCAAATAAATGGGTAAAGAGCAAAGTTATGCCTGCCAGAGATGTTGATGGCTGCCTTCGAATATTGGATCCAGGCAATATGCCTTTTTCAAAAGAGGTAATGGAATTTCATACTGAAAAACTAAGGCTACGAGCTGAAAAAGAAAAGCAGCCTTTCGATATAAATCTAGCAGTATCTAGTGTTTATGAAATGTCTGAATCGATGGAAACACTTCTGAGTGATAAATGGTAGATGCTTAGTCCTGTAAAAACTTTAACTGGCTTTGTAGGGTATGGTTGCGCATAGATAGTTGTGGTGTTGCCTTGCACATAAAACTGATCCAATTAGCGCCCTAGTTTGCATGGAATTTCAATCCAGCATCTTTTCAAAATATGCCGCTAGTGAAAGATAACCTGATCAATTGGGTGGATTAAAGTTAAATACAAATGGTGGTTCAGTTTTGGATGCAAATCAACAATGAAGTATGTAATGGATTTATTGACCGAATTGGTGACTAGTTTGAGATTCGAAATTTTTAAACGGGTCAAAAAACTACCGATAAAACTTTTATTTGGTATGATTAACTACTCCGTTGAGTGGTACTAAAATCAGGTCAGTTCAGGGAATTGATACAGCGCTAGAAGCCTTGGACAAAGTCGACAGGGGCTAAAACTGAGGA
>CAMCUP010000057.1 GCA_945878885.1 Polynucleobacter meluiroseus
TTGCTGCTTGGCATTTGCCTGATGTGATCATCAACAATGCTGGCGTTACCATCACCAAGCCCCTGCTACAACAAAGTGAGAGTGATTGGGACCAAGTGATCGATACCAATCTCAAAGGTGCTTGGCTGGTGGCTACCGAAGCCGCAAGGCGGCTGGTTGCAGCCAATAAACCAGGCAATATCATCAATATCAGCTCCATTTTAGGAGAGCGGGTTGCGGGTGGTGTTGCGCCCTATGCGATCTCTAAAGCAGGTGTACTACAACTCACAAAAACGATGGCACTTGAGTTAGCGCGCTACTCGATTAGAGTGAATGCCTTACTACCGGGTTACATTGCGACCGATCTCAATCGGGCTTTTTTACAAAGCGAAGCCGGCGAAAAACTCCGTGCACGTATACCAAGCCGACGTTTTGGTGAAGTTAGTGATCTTGATGGGCCGATTTTATTATTAGCATCTGATGCTAGCCAAGCAATGTCGGGAACCTCAATCGCGGTCGATGGCGCTCATTTAGTAAATACCCTGTAAAGCTAAGCTAAATGAGTATGTCGATGAGTACGTCGTTTAATCTACCGGCCTTTTCTGCCTATCTGCACAATCAAGGCATATCCGTTCATAACGCTGCCCCCAATGATATTAGCGAAGCCTTAATCATTAGGCCCCTAAGTGGCGGCCAATCTAATCCCACCTTCTATATCGAGGCGGGTAAGCAAAAAATGGTGTTGCGAAAAAAACCCGCTGGTCACTTATTGCCATCAGCACATGCGATCGATCGTGAGTACCGAGTGATGGCAGCACTTGCTAAGCAAGGTGTTCCTGTACCGCAGATGTTAAGTTACTGTGAAGATGAGTCGATTGTTGGCACGCCTTTTTTCTTAATGTCATTTCTCGATGGTCGGGTTTTAACTAAGCAAGCTTTGCCGGGTATGACTAACGCTGAACGTTCCGCTATTTATTTAGAAATGAACCGGGTGATCGCCAATATTCATGCGGTCGATTATCAAGCAGCAGATTTAGCAAGTTTTGGTAAGCCCGGTAATTATTTTGCCCGGCAAATTGCCCGTTGGTCGCGTCAATGCAATGAATCTAATTTACCCATTAGCCCTGCGCTGCAACGCTTAATAGCTTGGCTGCCAGAGCATATTCCTCCTGGCGATGAAACCACCCTAGTACATGGCGATTTTCGGATGGATAATTTAATCTTTCATCCAACCAAACCAGAGGTCATTGGGGTAATCGACTGGGAACTGTCAACTTTAGGTCACCCGCTTGCCGATTTTGCCTACCAATGCATGGCTTGGCATATTCCACCTACCTTATGGCGCGGTATTGGTGGCTTAGATTTGACCGCTCTAGGAATTCCGACTGAAGCGCAATATGTCGCTCAATACGCAGCTTATACCGGTAGGAATTCTGCTGAACATTGGGATTTTTATTTAGCCTATAACTTCTTTCGTATCGCCGCTATCTTGCATGGCATTGCCCAGCGCGTAGTTGATGGTAATGCAAGCGGGGAAGATGCGATTGCTAATGCCCAACGATCTGAACCCCTGGCTGAGTTAGGGTGGCAATGCGCCCTGCGCTATTCAGCCAGTCGCTAATGCGACTAAATAGGGAATAAAAAGCTTTAAGTAGGTGCGCAAAGGCTGAAAAAACTGTGGTTTTACCTATCAATAGAGGGTAATTTTTAAGCCTAAGTACCCAAGGCTGATACTATTGAAACTAATAAAACGAGGACAAAACCATGTTTGCTAACTCAACACCATTTTTAATTACCTGGGGCGTTACAGCCCTATCGCTGTGGGCAGCTAGTTACGTCTTTAGCGGCCTTAAATTTAACGATACGGGTTCCTTAATTATTTCTGCCTTGGTATTGGGCTTTGCCAATGCGCTAGTAAGACCTCTATTAATCGTGTTTACTTTACCGCTCACCGTGCTCACCATGGGTCTGTTCCTATTGGTGATCAATGCACTAGTATTGATGCTTGTAGCAAAACTGGTGAGTGGCTTTAGTTTGGCTGGTTTTTGGACCGCATTTTTTGCCAGTATCTTTATATCGCTACTAAACATCTTTATTAGTTCTTTGTTTACAAGTAATTAATTCACAATTTAGAAATTTCAAACTGCGTGCTCTTTTAAATTCGAACTATATTAATAATCGTTGCGGTCAGCACAAAGCAATCAAAGCGCTCAAAATAAAACTTTATTTACTTTAGTTGCGAAAGATAATGAGCGATCGCCTTTAGATCATCGTCGCTCATGCCATAAAGCGATGCGGCCATAATAGTATCTCGTCCAGTTGCCTTATTTGAGCGAAATTGCCTCATAGTATGTAAAAGGTAAGCCTCGCTCTGAGAGGCAATCCGCGGCATTTGATCCCTGCCAACATAGTTAGGCAAATGGCAAGTGCCGCATAAGGCCTCCCTAGAAATATACTCACCTTTTTCATACATAGACTGATTACGAGTTCCCGCTTGTGACTTAATTGATTTACTTGCATAAAACTTCGCAATTGCCACAATAGTGGCATCGCTAAACCCATCAAGCAAACCTTTCATCGTAGGCGGAATATCGCGCAAACCCTCGCGTATCATCACCATTTGATTTTCAAGAAAAATCTTTGGCTGACCAGCTAATGAGGGGGTGCCAACAATCTTTGAGTTGCCATCAATTCCATGGCAAGCGCCACAGGCCAGTAATTGAGTATTGATATCTTGAGCAAACAAAAGCGACGTTGCACTAGAACAAATGAGTCCAAAGGCAAACGTCGCTATTCGCAAAGACAACAAAATAATAGATTTTTACTTAGCAGCTACTTGCTGCTTACTATAAGTCACCCTATAAATAGCGCCCAACTGCTCATCTGATACCAACATCGAGCCATCAGTCATCTGCATTAAATATGCTGGACGCCCCCAAAAAGACTGGTCGGCTGGGTTCATAAAACCGGTAATGAAAGGGGTTATCTTAGGATTCTTGCCATCAGTACCTGCTTTAACCATCACCACATCAAAGCCAACCTTTTGATTGCGATTCCAAGAACCTTTACGTGCAATTAATGCGGCATCCTTATATTCTGGTGGGAACATATTTCCGGTATAGAACTTAATTCCCATAGTAGCAACGTGAGGGCCCATTAATGCAATAGGTTGTTCAACGCCCTGACAAGCATTTGCTTTAGTAATGACATTATCGGGTAGGTTACCTTGGTGGCAATAAGGGAAGCCAAAATTCAAGCCGGTCTTAGACATCAGGTTTAAGGTGTCATTTGGCGTATTGTCACCCATCCAATCGCGCCCATGATTTGTAAACCAAAGTTGCTTTGTTGTGGGATGCCAATCGAATCCAACGGTATTGCGCACACCCGTTGCTAAAACTTCCATCCCCGATCCATCTGGGTTATAGCGACGAATCTGCGCATATTCTGCAGTTGGTGGCTCACAAATATTGCAAGGTGCGCCAAAAGGAACGTATAACTTGCCATCGGGGCCAAATGCAATGTACTTCCAATTATGGTGCTGCTCAGGAGGTAGATTAAATTTAGCGGTTAGGTCGACTGGGGTAACGCTCGCATTTTTATCAATCCCGTCAAAGCGTAATACCTTATCAATTGCCATCACATATAAAGAGCCATTATTAAATGCAACTCCTGCTGGTTGGACTAATTTATCCACTACTACACGACTCGTGCGCTCTTTACCGTTATCGGTTACCTCATAAACACGGCCAATGGCACGGGTCCCAATATAAACTTTTCCATTATCACCAAGTGCCATGGCACGTGCACCTGGCATACCAGTAGCCCAAACCTCAATCTTGAAACCAGGTGGTAGCTTGAGCTTATTAATGGGAATATCACTGGCTGGCGTTACTGTCATCTTGCCTGCCAATGGAGCTAAGGTTGAATTGGCCATATCGGCCCCCATACCTTGCTTCCATGCAGGGGGCGGGGCGGCGGCGGCAGGAGCTGGAGTAGCTGCTGCTTTTGGCTTCTCAGGTGGGGCTGTGGCACAACCTGCAAAAATGGCAACTAAGGGCGCAACTACCCATAAGGATGAAATCAATCTCACACCTTTATTCGTGGAATTTTTAGATAAATTCATGCTTTTCCTTCTTTCTTCTGATGGGTCAAAGATGACTTATTTATTTAATCACTTTTAAGGCTGTTATAACCAAGTATGTACTTAGGGTTTAGCCTAATAAATCTGGCTTTTCTATTAAAAAATAAATAGGGTAAAAATTGATTAAACCTCCACTAAAACACTAAACGGGCACCAACCGACACCGCCAGGGGCATGCCCGCCTGATAGCTACTCGCACTATTGGCAATATTAAAGGTCACATATTGGCGGTTAAATAAGTTCACTATAGAAGCAAAAATTGTCGCCTGAGGGGTAATTTCATAATTAGCCCTAAAGCCAACTACCGCATAAGCCGGCACAGGGAAGGCATGGGCCGTATCCATCCATGAATTTCCAGCATATCGGACGGTGGCAGTAAGGCTTGCTTTCGGCAATGGGTAATAGGTAATACCAGCACTGCCTAAATTTTGGGGAACTCCGCCAACTTGGCTATTCGTAGGGTCGCTAGTTGCAGTCCAGGTTAGACGGGTCAGCGTATAGGTATAGCCACCGTCAACACTCCAGTTTGAATTAATATCATGGTGATACTGAAATTCAAGTCCTTGGCTTAATAAATTTTGATTATTAGTGAAGTAACTAACCGAACTTGAATTACAAAGTCCTGCGCCGCCGTTTTTAGTTAAGGGATTAACTGCACCAGAATTACATAAACTTTTAGCCAAAGCCACATCAGTAGAATTCGCTGCCTTCAAGGTGTAATTGGCAACCGCATTGGTAATGTAATTATTAAAAGCAGTTACTTGCGCAAAACCCCCACCCCAGCGGTAATCACTTCCAAATTCAAAACCTTTCATCGTTTCTGGAATTAAATTCGGATTAGAAAAAACCCAGCCTGTTGCCGATCCATAGGATCGCAAAGTATTGTTTAAGCTTGGCGCATGATAAGCCTGATAAGCGGCAGCCCTAAAATCTAAATTTTTTGTTGCCGGGAACAAGAGGCCTAAAGAAGGATTGAATGGGTTCACATTCTGATTTTTAATGGTTTGCACCGTTTTATTGGTGCCATTGGGGCCAGTGTTGTAATAAGTAGGGGTTTGACTGCTCCATGCATCAATCCGTGCGCCCAAGGTTACTTCCAGTGGTATGGTTGTGCCTTTCGACTTCAATTGCCCCATTAGTCCATAAAAATTCTGTTGCCCTTTCGCGTAATTGATGGCTGCAACATTACCATTCGTTGTTAAATTATTGGTGGTATTTGAGGCTGAGATATTGCGGGCATCAATTCCCAAAATATATTGATCAACTAATTTAGATTTTAAATTATGAGTGTATTGCGCAGAAGCACCAACCGTGCTGTAGGGATCAATGTAATTGGCATTAATATAGGACTTACCATTAGCAGCAGTTGAACCGCTTTGCTTATAAAAATTTGTTTTTTCATAAAAAGCGTTGACATCAATTTTCTTATCGACATCTAACTTTGTTGTTGCGCCAGCTGCAATATTGGTTTCCTGAATAAAATTGGGCGCAATACTGTAATTTGTACTTAAGTCTTTCATGGTGCTATAACCAAGCCGAAAAAAGCCAGAGGTATCTTGAGTTGGTTTGAAATAATTCTGCAAACGAATATTCGAGTTACTGGCATTATCCGTGCCCATGCCGTTTTTAATATTATTAGGTGAGGCTGGTGAAATAGTGGCGTAATTTTGATATCCCAAGGTAGAGAAAAAATCAGCCGAGATACGCGTTTGCAAAGCATCTGAAGTGATGATATCTTTTGACACAGCTACATTGGTGGTATTAAAGGCGCCGTAGCTAGCCGAGACATCTTGCGAACTATTTTTTGGTGTTTTGGTGTTAATGTTGATCACCCCGCCCATGCCATAGTTACCCCATAAATTCGAGACACCCCCACGTATAAACTCAACGCTTTCCACTGACGAGAGTGGCACTAAATTCCATTGCACAGTGCCATAGAAGGCGTCATTTGCTGGCAAGCCATCAATTAAGACTAAAGTACGACCAAAACCCAAACCGCGTACGTTAATACTTTGACCCGTTGGATCTTTTTGATAGTAAGGCACATCATTTAAAAAAGTACCAGGAACATTTTTTAGCACTTGATCTAAAGTTTGATCAGGCGCTAATTCCAACACTTGCGGAGTCAAAATAGTGGTATTAAGAGGAATTTGATTAAGCGGTGTATCCGATCTAGTGGCATTGACGACCATATCACTTAATTTTTGATCATAGTTTGCTGGTGGGGCAATTTGTGCTACTGCCAACCTGACTTGCAAGACAGAAAGTAAAACCATCACTAGGATGGCTTGAGCACTTTGCCGTATTACCTTCATCGCCCTAGCACCTAAATTAACTCCCTTAATTCACGACGCAAAATTTTGCCTAAATTGGTTTTCGGTAGGCTTTCTTTAAACACGATGTATTTAGGCCGTTTGTAATTGGTTAGTTGGGCTTTACAAAAATTCTGAATACTTTCTTCCGTCAGATTCTCCTTTAAATTCTCCTTTAGTTCCGCACGATGATTATCAGTCACATTCGCAGTTGTATCCCTCACTACAAATAATTTCACTGCTTCACCCGTTTCCTCATCTGGCACCCCAATTGCAGCGCACTCCATTACCCCATCGAGCTGCATTAAAAGTTCTTCTATTTCATTGGGATAGACCTTAAATCCAGAAACAATAATCATGTCCTTTTTACGATCAATAATTTTGACGTAGCCATCTTCATTCATCGTGCCAATATCACCTGATTTAAAAAATCCATCTGCCGTCAGCGCCTCACGAGTATCTTGCGGTCTATTCCAATAGCCTGTCATCACTTGTGGTCCGCGAATACAAATTTCACCTGGCTCACCAAGAGTCGTTGGTAAACCATCTTCGCCTCTTATTTGGATCTCAGTACTGGGCAGCGGTAGGCCAATGTGCCCCGTAAATTCCTTTATTAATGGCGTATTTACACACACCACCGGCGCTGTTTCTGATAAGCCATAACCTTCGGCAACGGGTACACCCGTCATCTGCTGCCAAAGATCGGCCACGGTTTTTTGCACTGCCATGCCTCCACCAATGGTGACTAGCAAATTGGGAAACTGTAGCTTAGCAAAATTAGGATGGCGCAACAAAGCGGCCAGTAAGGTATTGACTACAGGAAAAAGATGGATGGATGGATTTTTTGCCAATAACTGAATGAAGCCCGCAATATCTTTTGGATTTGGCACCAAAATATTTAAGGCGCCCCGCTGAATTCCCACTAAAGCACACGCTGTTAATGCAAAGATGTGATACAGCGG
>CAMCUP010000058.1 GCA_945878885.1 Polynucleobacter meluiroseus
AAATAATTGAGGCTCTGTCATATTATCTTCATTGGGATAGCTTGGATATGGCAATTGTCCTATCTTGCCAGCCCAATTTGCAGGGATCCATGGTGGTCTTTGCGGCACCTTCCATCCCAGTTTTTGCATGGTCCGATCAGCAAAGCGCGTATCAAAATATTCCTTGTACATCTCAGCTGTTACCAATGTTTTTAACCGACCTGATTTAGCTAGCCACGCTGAAACCCTTGAATTCTCTGTCGCCCAAAAATCGGTAAAAGGATAAAACCATGTAGGTTTGTAACTGTTATTAACAACACGTGTAAGCAATGCAATTAATTCAGGCGTAAAACTTTTATACATTGGGTCTTTTTCGGTTATGGCATTTGCATCTTTTTCATCATAACGAGAATACAGAATTCCTTCTACATAAGCATCTACAAAAGCTTGGGCTACATCTGGGGCCTTATCAATAATTTCCTTAATCATCCAAACGTTACCTTGGTAAAAATTGTAAGGAAAAATAGTGTCAATTTCACGTGCATTTTTTCTAACTTTAGTTTGCGTCCAAGTATATGGAGCCCATTGAACAACTCCAGCCAATCCATCGGGCATCAACAGTAAGTCTGGTGGGGTTAAGCTTTTTAGAATAACGTCCTTGCCAACCTCAAGGCCATTAGTCTTTAAGGCTTCTTGAAAATAAAATTCAGCAGACGATCCAGCTACGATTCCAAATGCAAGGGGTTTGTTTGGCGCCTGTTTAATATCAGCTAGGGACTTTAAGGGGGAATTTAGGGGCACCATAGTTGAATGCTTAAGCACAGGTGCCGCAATAGCCAAACACCTTACCTGAGCATTGTTGGCTATTAAACTTGTAAATGGAAGATTTCCCTCTATCCCCCCCTGGATTCGGCCAGCTGCCGCTGCTTCATTAATGGCGGGTCCACTTAAAAAAGAAATAACCTCAACTTCTAAGCCGCGGGACTTAAAAAACCCTTTAGGACCTGCAACAGGTAGAGATGTAAACCCCGGTTGACTACCAATTTTAATAGGCCACCAGCCCTTCTCTTTTAAAAAAGCAATCGAACTTGCAGAAACCATTTCATAAGGCAGTGGCATTCCCCATTCGGTAAACTTTTTTTGCTGCTGTGCTACAGCAAGCATTGGGTTAATACTTAACCCTAAACCACTAACTCCAACTGCTGCAATAAAATTTCGCCTTTTCATTTTGTCTCCAATATTTTAATTTAGTTATGTTGTTTGGTTACTCTAATTCAATACATTTCCATCATCTCGCGCGCTTCTTGAGGCGTAGCAATTTCTCTTCCCAGCTCACGCGCTATTCGAACTGCTCTCTCAACCATTTGGGCATTACTAACAGCTAATGTTCCAGGAGAGTAATAAACGTTATCTTCAAATCCAACTCGAATATTTCCACCCATTGCTAAAACCATCGTTGATAGTGGTACTTGATATTTTCCAATGCACACCACTTGCCATGTAGCGCCATCTGGGAGGTTATCAATCATAGCCATCAAATTTTGCGGCGAAGCTGGAATACCGCCATCAATTCCCATTACTAAACTGAAATGCATTGGCCCTGTTATTACTCCCAAATCTCTTAACTTGAGCATATTTGTAATGTGACTAATATCATAAACTTCTAGCTCGTTATGAATTTTTCGCTCATTACATCCTTTGATAAAGATAGTGTTCCACCATTTAGAATTGTCAAATAAAAACTCCGTATTTTTATGTTGAAAATGAAACGTTCCCGCATTCACAGTCAACATATCTGGACGTGGAACAAGATCTAGTAATGCCATTCTCTGATCTTGCGTAAATCCTTCAGCTGGTCTATGTAGGCCATTAATATAGCGGACACCAATTCCATTGCCCACTTGTGTAATCATCCCCTTACAGCGAGAATTAATTCCACTAAGTACCTCTCCATAAATTGCAGGATCTGCGGAAGTGAGTCCATTTTTATCTCGCACATGTAAATGCGCTATTGAGGCACCTGCATTAAATGAATCGTGCATGGCTTGCACGATATCCTGTGGTTGCTCTGGTAAAGCAGGATTAGACTCTCTTCCATGAAGACCGCCCGTTGTTGCAACAGTAATGATGACCTTTTTTAGATCGGTTAAATTTGGCTTCATTTTGTCCCCTCTTTTTAGTTATTAAAAGAAATTTAAACTGAAAAACTTAAATCTACATTTCCAAATTGCGTTTTAACTCTTGAAAAATTCTTGCCTTGTATTAGATACTTCATCAGCTCAGAAAAGGGCTGCAACTGCTTACCCTGCTTGAGAGCAATTAAGGTGCCATCGTGCAGACCCAAAGCTAAATTAGGGGGGTAGAAGGCATGCAGGCAAAGCTGCTCACGCGAAACTGACTTACCCCACTGCTTTCTTAAGTCACTTAAAGCGGGTTTAATGAAATCACCCGGTCGCTGACTCGGGTCATACTCAACCCCAGCGCGTGCCATTACTTCTGCGCTCACCTGACCTGCTAATTTTCCGTAATGTCCACGCAAGTAGAGCTTCACTTCATCAGGAATTGTTTTATAGCGTTCACCCTGCATCACATTGAGAACGGCCTGAGTGACAATATACTGGGCAAATGGGCTTACTAAAATGGGGTAGCCCAGGTCTTTTCTCACCTGCGCAGTTTCTTCTAAAATTTCTTGTTCTCGATGGGCGATACCAAGAGTTGCTAATTGCGCCCGCAAATTAGAAATCATGCCACCCGGTATTTGGTGTTCATATAGTGCTGGGTCATACGCGAGCTTTTCACCCCGGGGCAAGCTATCGCGAGTACAAATCCAATCGAAATAGTCATCCACCTCTTGTAAGGAAGATATATTCATCTTTGGTGCTCTACCGAGACGCGCTGCACTAGCCAACACTTCAGTTACCGAGGGTAACGAGGCGCCATTAGCTAAGCAGTTCGTGGCAACATAACCATAATTAAAGCCGGCTTTAATTGCTTCTTCATATACTAAAGGGGCTAAACCCGACTGGCAATGGGAATGCAATTTCAAGGGAATGCCCTTAGCTACTGCTACTAGCGCCGGAAATAAAGTAGCGCCACGCTCTGGAGTCAATAAGCCCGTAGGATCTTTAACAGAAATAAAATCGACCTTTAAGTCCACTAGCTCTTTAGCCCGCGCCACAAAATAAGCATCGTCATGAACTGGGCTTAATGCATAAGTAAGCATCGCATTAATCAGCATGCCATGTTTTTTACCTGAGGTAATCGAAGAAGTAATGTTGCGGTTATCGTTGAGCGCATCGTAGACCGTTAATACCTTAATGCCTGACTCTGCCAATAAAGCAATATTCAGATCGACTACATCATCAGGAAACAATTCAAAGGTATAAATACTTTGTCCACGAGTCAAGGCATCGGTAGGCGTTTCTAGTTCGCGACTGAGAAATGCCATGCGTTTCCATGGGTCTTCACGCAAGAAACGCACCATCACATCAAACACGGCACCACCCAAAATATTGATATAGCCGTAACCTGCACGGTCGATATTATCTAGGGCCGGGTACATTTGGGCTGTAGTCATGCGCGTTGACCATAGGCATTGATGCGCATCGCGCAGCGTTACATCAATCATTTGGAATGGTGCAAGTTGACTAAGTAGTTTTTTTGCCATCACAACTCGATTACCATTAAAACTTGACCTGCTTCAATCGTTTCGCCATCAGCTACAAAGATATCGATAATTTTTCCAGCGTGTTCAGCTGAAATCGTATTGAGTAGCTTCATCACCTCGACAATGCACACTGGAGTATCAGGGCTTACCTTTGAGCCAATCTCGACAAAAGGCGGTGAAGTAGGATTGGGTCGGCGGTAAAAAGTTCCCACCATTGGGCTCAAGACTTCGAAAAGACCTGCTTGACTCCTTGGCTTAATAGCTTCTACAGCCTTAATAGCTTCTACAGCTTTAGGGGCTGTCGTTTGGGTTGCTCCTCCTAGATTTGCGCTGGAGCTCACTTCAGGAGAGCGCTTATTTCCAACTTCGATTTCTATTTCAAATTCTGGTGTTTTATAAGAAAAGGTATTGAAATGACCGGCGTCTTTAATGAGGCCAATCACTTCTTTTACTTGTTGCATTGAAATTGTGCCAACCTGCACATTAGGCTCAGTTTGAGCAATAGATGAAGAACCGGCCTTAGGAATTATCTTTGAGCTTGGCTTAACCCTAGCTAGGGCTCGGAGTCCGTCCTTTGTAGCGGGTATCTTTTTACGAGTCAAAGTTACAATCCATTAATTAGGTCTTTATTTAATGGAATATAAAGTATCATCAGATGAAATGCTTTAAGGGTAAATACCTAAATATGCCCCATAAAACAATTAATAGCTAAAAATGAAGAAATTAATTGCTGTAACTTCTAAAAATTCAACGGATCTTACTGTCCTCACCATCCTTGAGGGAAGTAAATCCAGTATGGCAGAGAAAGTATTGCTCATCTTGGAGGCCATTGCTAACTCTGAATTTCCCCTCACACTTGAAAATATTTCTTCGAGCATTGGCTTAGCAAAGCCGACCGCTTTTCGCCTATTAAATACGCTAGTAGCACAAGGTTTTGTTGAGCGCGATCCAAATGGTCGTCGCTTCCAGCCGAGCGCCAAATTTCGTTCTATGGGTATTAATCTACTCTCTGGTGACTCAATTCGCTCTCAACGAGTTGCGGTCATGAAACGTCTAGTTGAAACTATTGGCGAAACATGTAACTTTAATATTTTGGACGGTAATGAAGTTCTTTACTTAGATCGGATTGAAACCGCTGCACCTATACGTTTACATATTGACTCTGGCATGCGAGTTCCCCTTCACTGCACTGCAAGTGGTAAATTATTTCTTTCATATATGAATGAAACACAAATAAAGCGAGTTGTTGGCTTAGAGCCATTTGATTATTACACCCCTAAGACCATTACTAGCTATGGCGACTTAATGCCTGCAATAAAAAAAATCAGTGGGCAAGGTTATTCAATTGATGAATGTGAATACTTAGAAGGTTCCATTTGTGTTGCTGTACCTGTTCGTGACCAAAAAAATAAAGTATATGCGGCACTTGTTGCACATGGGCCAACACCCCGCTTTACCTTAAAACTCGCCGAGCAATCAGTGGCGATTTTGCAAGCCGCAGCCGCGGAATTAGAAGATAGCCTCACCCAATAAACAATCTCAAACCAATTTTTCGGAGCTTACATGAATCAACCCGTCATTATTACCGTTGCTATTACTGGGGCAGTACCGCGCAAAAAAGATTGCGCAGGTTTACCTGTTACGCCGCCAGAACAAATCGAAGAAACGCAGAAAGCCTATGAGGCTGGAGCATCTTTAGTGCATATTCATGTGCGCAATCCCGATGAAAGCCCAAGCTCTAACCCAGATCTATATGCAGCAGTACAAGAGGGTGTGAAAAAATATTGTCCTGAGATGATCGTGCAATTTTCTACTGGCGGGCGTGGTCGCGATCAAGCTGCGCGGGGTGCGATGCTCTTCCATCGACCCGATATGGCCTCCTTGGCAACCGGCTCAACGAACTTTCCAGTAGGTATTTACGAAAACCCCACTGATTTTGTTGAGGGGCTGGCGAGCGAGATGTTGAAATATGAAATTAAACCTGAAATTGAAATATTTGATTTAGCGATGCTCTATAACGCAGCGAATTTAGTTAAAAAAGGTCTGCTTAACTCACCGCCACATGTGCAATTTGTCATGGGAGTTCCTAATGCAATGCCAGTACGGCGCTCTATTTTAGAATTTTTAATTAAAGAGCTAAAAGATGTGATGCCCACTGCCACTTGGACAGCAGCAGGTATCGGTAAAAACCAATTAACCGTTAATGAATGGGCGCTAGAGCTGGGAGGTCATGTACGCACAGGCTTAGAAGACAATCTACGCTACGATGAAACGCGGGTTGCTAAAGATAATGCCGAACTCGTTTCGCGGGTCGCAAAAATGGCGCAGGCCATGGGACGCCCAGTAGCAAGCGGCAAACAAGCACGCGAAATATTAGGCTTAAGACCTATCACCGTATGAGTGAGGCTACTTCCTTAGCAAACCAACAATTTGATTACATCATCATTGGTGCTGGATCTGCGGGTTGTGTTCTAGCGAATCGCCTCTCTGCTAATCCGCAGAATCGCGTCTGCTTACTTGAAGCCGGACCAGAAGATAGCTTACATTGGATTCATTTGCCGATTGGTTACGGCAAGACCATGTGGGACGCTAGGGTTAATTGGAAATTAAATACTGCGCCTGAACCTGGCATGAATAATCGGGAAATTTATTGGCCGAGAGGTAAATGTCTTGGTGGTTCGAGTTCAATTAATGGCTTAATTTTTATTCGCGGGCAAAAGGAAGATTACGACCAATGGCGTGACTTAGGTAATGTTGGTTGGGGTTGGGATGACGTATTACCCTACTTTAAAAAAGCTGAGGGTAATGACCGCTTAGGTGAGCCATTGCACTCACAACAAGGTCCATTAAAGGCTTCATCGATCCCCAAAAAACATCCCTTAGTTGAAGCTTTTAAAGCTGCTGCTAATACACTTGGTGTTCCCAGCACCGATGACTTTAATAATCTCACTCAAGAGGGTGTTGGCTACTACCAGTTATCGACTCATAAGGGTTTACGGTGTAGCACTGCGGTAGCCTATTTACGCCCTGCTCGAAAGCGATCTAATCTCACCGTGCTTACCAACAGTCAAGCAACACGGATTCTATTTGAAGATCGAAAAGCAAGCGGATTAGAACTCATCCATAAAGGCAAAAAAATTACTCTTTTAGCCACTAAAGAAGTGCTCTTATGCGCTGGCGCAATTCAAAGCCCACAACTTTTACAACTCTCTGGCATTGGTCCAGCTAAACTTCTACAAGAATTTAATATTCCCGTTCTTCAAGATTTACCAGGCGTCGGAGAAAACCTGCAAGATCATTTGCAGTACCGTTTAATTTATGAGTTAAACCAACCTATCTCAACCAATGATCAGCTGCGCTCTATTTTTGGTAAAGTGAAAATGGGGTTAGATTGGTTACTATTTCGTGGTGGCCCACTCTCGATTGGTATTAACCAAGGCGGCTTATTTACTAAAGTCATGCCTACCTCAAGTAGGCCTGATATTCAATTTCACTTAGGCACTCTGTCTGCAGACATGGCTGGAGGCCAAGTTCACCCTTTTTCAGGATTTACGATGTCGGTTTGTCAGTTACGCCCAGAGTCACGAGGATATATCCGCATTCAATCGGCTGACCCACTCGTCCCACCACG
>CAMCUP010000059.1 GCA_945878885.1 Polynucleobacter meluiroseus
CTTGGGACGCTCTATTTTATTTGGCAATATAGGCGAGCCTATTTCAAACGAGTCATCTTGTCCTTAGTAGTTCTCGGCCTATTTGTCTTGGGCGGATTATTCTATTTGCTCAATCACCGCGAGTTAGCAACTGGCCTTGGCTGGCTGACACAACTAATAAATAAGCTTAATCAGTTTGGCATCGCTGGCCTTGGCGAGGCGACACAAAATTTTGGTGGCCGCCCAGAAATTTATACAGCAGCATTAAGAATGTGGAGTGAATTTCCTCTCATGGGTTTAGGGCAAGGCAGTTTTTTCCGCCAATCTGCCGAAATAAATTTTAGCCATTCTTTTATGTTGGCTCGATGGGGCGGAGAAAATGCCCATAATTATTTTTTGCAAGTATTAGTTGAGAATGGCTTAATTGGTTTTACTATTTTAGGGTTTGCAGTGATAGCGCCATTTTTCATAGTTGCTAAGCGTCGCGATCTGTTGCCATCTGCTCTTGGTTTGACAGGATTATTATTGGCCAATATTCTGGCACACTCTTTACTAATTCGTGAGAATTTAATTCTTGCAGCAGTTTTGTTATCGCTCATGTATGCGTGGGCTTTTATCAATCCTAAAGTTAAGCAAGTCGGATTAAATTCTCACTTATTTTATAAACCCATTTTTATAATCCCCGCTTTAATTTTTCTATTGGGGACCACAGTTTTTGAGATATACCAATCTTTTTATCGTTTTCCTTATCAAACTGGGCTTAATTGCATGGTAGCCAGACCATTAACTAATGATGGTTGGACTTCCGGAATTTTTGAAGTGGCCCTGCCCATTGGCACAAAGGGGGTAGAGATTGATATTAAGCAACTGGGTAGAACGCCTGCTGACTTACTACGCCGGCCTTTGGGAGCAAGAATTGATATCGTGAGCGGCGAATGGGTGCCTGGGTTTAGAAAGGCTGAAGAGGGGTATTATTCTTATGATCATCCTTCGTTGGCTCACGGCATATATTTATGGCAAGAAAATAGACCAACTAAGCTTAAATTAAATATTACTGAGGCGCAAATAGCCGAACTTAATAATGACAAAGGCAAGGCTATTTTACGCTTAACAAGCTGTTTCGTGCCACGTGACTTAGGAGTTAGCTTAGATAGTAGGCGCTTAGGCATTCAGGTGCAACAAGTTCAGACATTTTGATCGATACAATAAGCCTATGTCATTTATTTTTAACCCCACCACCCTTGTTATAGGCCTGTTTTTATTAGCACTTGGCGGAATAATCGTAGCGAAGAAAAAATTTCGTGGTTTTCAGGCGCAGGCCGATAGCAATTTAGAGCAAATCACTGTCAAGTTTTCGCAAATTAAAGCTACTGTTTCCAAGCTCGATGATTAATAAAAAATGACTAATCTATTTATTAATAAGCAAATCCTTACGGTCATTTTGCCAAGTTATAACGAAAAAGCCAATGTCGATATTTTGGTAAAAAGCTTACATGAAGCTGACGTGCATTCCCAAATTAAGCGCATTATTTATGTCGATGATGATAGCGCTGATAACACTAGCGAGCATATTAAAAATAGTACATATCCAGTGGATGTCTTATGCCTGCAGCGCATTGGCCGCCAAGGCTTAAGTTCCGCAGTAGTTGAGGGAATATTACTAGCTGACACTCAGTACGTTGCAGTGATGGATGCAGATGGACAGCACTTAGCTAGCGACTTAATGCGTATGCTACAAATTGCCATTTCTGAGGGCGATCAATTGGTGATTGGCTCGCGCTTTAAAGATCAAGTTACCCTCGAAACCCATATTGGCCTAAGATCGCTTTTAAGCAGGGTAGGTAATCATTTGGCTAATCATGTTTTACGAAGACAATTAAGCGATCCGCTAACAGGATTTTTTTTAATTGAGCGCCAACTCTTTAACACTATTTCACATCGTGTACGTGGCTCGGGTTTTAAGATTTTGGTTGATGTGATTTATAACTTACGCGATCAAAATATTAAAATAGCTGAAACCCAAATTCAATTTGCAAAACGCATGCATGGGGAATCAAAATTAGATTCCGGCGTAATGATTGAATTTGTCGATCAAATGATTGGCCTTTTTATTGGTCGGCTTTATCCTGAAAAATTTCTTGGATTTTTAGTTGTTGGCGTTATAGGGATGTGCGTACATTTTGCCCTCCTTTCCATTCTATTATTTCAAGCCGCCAGCAGTTTTACTACAGCTCAAGCTGCGGCAACTTTAACTGCCATGGTTTCTAACTATACTTTAAATAATTTATTAACCTTTAGACGTAATCGTTTAAATGGAATTAATTGGTTCAAGGGCTTAATTTATTTCATCTTAGTCTGTAGTTTGGGCGCAGTCGCAAATGTTGGACTTGCAGGTTATATATATAAATTAGATAACATTTGGTGGCTTTCGGGTTTTGCTGGCATTGTGGTTGGTACAGTTTTTAATTTCACGCTTTCTAAATATTTTGTTTGGAAGAAATAAAAAATGCGCGTATGCATTTTAATGTCAGGTAGACCCAGTCTTTATCAGACAGCTTTGCGGCTCCTAAAAAAACAATTGAGCCCCCTAGGTCAAGAAGAGCTTGAATTACATGCGCTATTTTGGAATCCTGTTTCAACGCATCATCAGCAGGAATTACGTAACGTATTTACGGTTAGAAATTTATGGACTGCAGACCCTGCTGATTTTTCCGCAGTGAAATTTGGCCGTAAGCCTGACGAAACTAATGCTGGTAACTTCCTGTCAATGTTAGCGGGGCGCCAATTATTACTAGACCAGATGATTGCTAACTCTAATTTTAATGCTGCGCATTACGATTACTTTTTATACACCCGTCCAGATGTATGTCTTAATGATGGCATTACTACAGAAGACTTTGCTGAACTTTTGGCAACAATCAAAGAAAAAAAGAGCGTGTTTGTACCTCAGAGTGGTAATTGGCGTGGGGGAGTTAATGATCAGTTTGCAATTACTGATTTTGCCGTCATGCAGATTTATTTAAGTCTTTTTAACCACCTGCAAGATTATTATGTGCGAGATCGCATCCCTTTGCATCCAGAATTGATGTTACAACATCATTTAGCGACCAATCAGATTCAAGTAGAAAAGCTGTCTTGCGATAATGTAATTTTTCGCTCTGAGTATAAATTTGGTGTTGGTTAAGGGGCGCCTCATCATATATGCTTAATATCGTTATTCCGATGGCTGGTGCGGGCTCACGTTTTTCTAAGGCGGGGTATAAAGATCCTAAGCCCTTGATTCCTGTATTTGGTAAGCCAATGATTCAGTTGGTTATTGATAACTTGACCCCTATTTGTCAGCATCAATTCATTTTTATTTGCCAAAGAACTCATGTAGCTGAATACGGCCTTCGCAATAAATTAGAGGCTTTTGCTCCAGGTTGTCGTTTAATTGAAATAGATGGCTTAACTGAGGGCGCCGCTTGCACGGTTTTGGCTGCACAACCATGGATAGACAATAACGATCAGCTGATGATCGCTAATAGTGATCAATATATAGATTTGAATATAAATGACTATTTAGATATGCTGAACACACGTCATTTAGATGGTTTAATCATGACCATGACAGCTAGTCATCCGAAGTGGTCCTTTGCTGCTGTAGATGCTGCTGGAAGAGTTACGCAGGTAGCAGAAAAAGAGCCAATTTCTAATGAGGCGACGGTAGGTATTTATAACTTTACTCGAGGAGCAGATTATGTTCGGTCCGCTAAACAAATGATTGCAAATGATGAGCGAGTCAATGGCGAGTTTTATGTAGCACCTGTTTATAACCAATTCATTCAAGCGGGTGCCAACATTGGTATTTGCAATATTGGTGATGATGCTGGTAAAGGAATGTTTGGTATTGGTACGCCAGAAGATTTGGATTTATTCATTCATAACCCTACGGTGCAGAGCTGGTTTAAATGAAAATACTTTGCCATCGCGGATACTGGAAAGAGCCCGCTGAGAAAAATACTGCAGCCGCATTTAGAAGGGGGTTTGCTTTAGGCTTGGGGACCGAAACAGATATTCGGGATTTCAACGGTAGTCTAGTGGTCAGTCATGATCCCCCCAGAAGTAATGTAATGACTTTTGCCCAGTTGCTCGAAATGACTCCACGTGATGCTTTATTAGCACTCAATGTGAAATCAGATGGTATTGCGCAGATGGCGATGGATCAATTAAAGGCAGCCAATCATCGGGAATATGTATTTTTTGATATGTCTATTCCTGATATGCGTTCTTATTTACAAATTGGTGCTCCAGTAGCAGCCCGCTTAAGTGAATTTGAGCCCTGGGTAGATGCGTTAATGAGCCAAGTAAATACTATTTGGCTCGATGCTTTTGAGGGTAATTGGTATGATGTTGCATACCTCAAGCACCTTTTACAAATGGGCAAACAAATCTTACTTGTTTCTAGTGAACTGCATGGTCGCTCGGGGGCCGAACTTGAGGCGCAATGGGCTATTTTCGATACTTTGGTTAAATCAACTAATTCCGATAAACTGCTTCTATGTACCGACTATCCAGAGCTTGCATTAGAGCGTTTTTGCTAAAGAAGAGCCATGACTAAGATCAAAGCAGTTATTTTCGATATGGATGGTGTCTTAATTGACGCTAAAGAGTGGCATTACGAAGCCCTAAACAAAGCCTTAGCCTTATTTGGTTTTGCCATTTCACGCCAAGAGCATCTTGATTCTTATGATGGCTTGCCCACGCGTAAGAAGCTAGAAATGCTCTCGAGGGAAAAGAACCTACCAAAAGGATTGCACCTTTTTATTAATGATTTAAAGCAACTCTATACCTTACAAATCGCTAATGCCAAGTGTTCACCGCTCTTTATCCATGAGTATGCTTTAGCGCGTTTGAAGGCAGAGGGTTATTTATTGGGTGTTGCTTCAAATTCAGTCAAAGATTCTGTTGAACTCATGATGCGCAAGTCTCATTTACATGATAGGTTGGATGTTTTACTTTCTAATGAAGATGTAGATCAAGCTAAACCCGCCCCTGATATGTACCTAAAGGCGGCAGCAATGTTGAAATTAAAGCCAGAAGAATGTTTAGTTATTGAAGATAATCAGCATGGAATTGCTGCGGCTAGAGCAGCTGGAGCTAAGGTAATGGCTGTTGCGCAGGTGACCGAGGTAAATTATCAAAACATTATGGCCCATATCAAACAAGCGGAAACAGCCATATGAACGTATTAATTTTGGCGGCAGGCAATTCCGCTGCTACTAATGCCGATGGCTACCCCTTGTGTTTATCGGAGGTAATGGGAAAGCCATTAATACAGGTGATGTTAGAGAAATGGCAGGGATTAGAGGTTCATTTTTTCATTATGTTTAATGGGGCTGACGTACAAAAGTATCACTTAAATCAAGTGGTAGAACAAGTTAGCCCACAAGCGCAAGTGATTTCAATCCATTCGGCCACTGCTGGTGCTGTTTGTACGTCTCTGATGGCAATAGATCAAATTAATAATGCTGAGCCTTTGGTCATTTTAAATGGTGACGAAATATTAGATATAGATTATGCAAAAGCCTTACAATTTTTTTCTGATCAGCAGTTAGATGCGGGTGTCGTCATATTTGATTCAGTCCACCCACGCTATTCCTATGTACGACTTGATGAAAATGGATTGGTAGTAGAAGCTGCAGAAAAAAATCCAATTAGCCGCAATGCAACTGTTGGTTTTTATTGGTACAAAAAAGGTAGTAATTTTGTGCAAGCAGCAATGAGCTCCATCAAAAAGCAGGCATTGCTTGACCCACCTTATTTTGTTTGCCCAGTGTTTAATGAGCTCGTTTTAGGAGGGCAGAAAATTGGCGCATTCCGCATTGATAAGGCTGCATATAAACCGTTAAAAACTAAACAACAGTTAATGGAATTTCAGGCTAGTATGGCACTCTCAGGAAAGTCCCTATGAAAAAGGGACATCTTCGCAATATGGTCAAGGGCTGGTTTGTTGGTAATTTCGAGCCTACAGTTTTTCGAACGAATGCCTGCGAAGTAGGTATTAAGTACTATGCAAAAGGCGACAAGGATGCAGCGCATTTCCATAAAATTGCGACTGAAATAACAGTGATTCAAAGTGGTAGGGTACTAATGAATGGGGTTGAATATCAAGCCGGCGATATCATCGTGATCGAGCCTGGGAATGCCACCGACTTTGTCGTGCTTGAGGATACGGTTACCGTAGTAGTTAAAGTTCCTGGAGCACAAAATGATAAATATTTAGATTAAATAAGTTAATGCCCTATAGTTAAAAAAAGGGGGGGCTAAAAATTACTGCTATGGCAAATCAATGCCATGTTTTTTTAGGATAGTTTTCCAAAAATCAGGATCATATTTTTCCCAAGCGTGGCAAGCAAAAGGCAGTTTTTCTTTATTCAGATCATAAAGAAAACTAGGCTCAGTATCAAACGCAAATTCAATTGCTTCTGTTATGGGGGCAACTTTAAAAAAGCAGAATTTTTTTGGAATCAGCAAACTCCAATATACATCTTCGTTTACTTGCGGAAATAATGGCGCACGATTAAGGCAAAAAAGAAGGCGATGTTTAATAAATTTGAGAGCGCCTTTTAGATCAAGGTAGGATTTTGGGCTTGCAGCAAGAAAGTTAGGCACATACCGCAGTGGGCTTTCACATCTTAGAAAATCAGGGATACGACGTAAAGATAATCCACCATTACCAACCCCAAGAAACCTAAGTGGTTTAGTAGGCAATGCAAATCCATTGAAGAAAGGTGCACCAATAAAGGAAAAACCTTTATTGCACCATGCACTAAGTTGATCACTTAGAATTAACGCATCGGTTTGTGCAATAAGTAAGTATTCATATTGAGCAAAGGTGCGATAGAAGCTAAATGATTTTAATAGCTTGTTATACCCCGCAATACTACCTAAATACTTATCGGGAAAGGCCTGGAACATCACTTTACGTGGCCAAGATTTCGCTTCAATTTGAAAGTCTTTTAATAGATGATGAGGGCAAGCAATACAAATAGGATAATTCTTAAGCACTTCGAGAGTGCGATGGAAGGAGAACCACTCGGTAGTCGAAAAATCTGTCTTGTATAAGGGAATCAGTACAAGAACTTTAAATTGGCTATTAGGCAGATTATTTTCCATTACCAATATTGACGAAGTTTTTTTATGATTCGCCTTGGTAAGCGAA
>CAMCUP010000060.1 GCA_945878885.1 Polynucleobacter meluiroseus
GGCAAATGCAGCATGGCCTTACAAAAGGTCAGTCGCTCTATCGGGATAGCATAGTGTGCCTTAACGACTAACTCAATTTTCGGGGCTAAATTTAGATCGGCATCAAGCCACCGATTGGCTGCTAGAGTTGCTGCTAAGCGCAAAATATCTTGACTATCAATCAAGATGGTTTTGCCATCGACTAGAGTGGGCACAGTCATGTGGGGGTTAAGCGCTACATACCAAGGGGCAAGTTGCTCTTTGCGCACATGAATATCCATATGATGATTTTCAAATGGTACCTGTGCTGTATTTAACGCCAAACGACCGATCATTGAATAATAAGATGGTGGGGCACTATAAAGGATCATCATTAAGGCTTTATTTATTTCTTTTGATATTCTTTACTTCGCTACAGTGACCTGCCCACGAATTTCACCACCTGGATTTTTTTGGGTGTGAACATTTATATACCACATACCGGCCAATAAATCTTTTGCTTGAGCGGCAGTAATTGTAGCTTTACCTTTAATTGGACTTTCTACATTACCTTGAAATGGTACTACTACGCCCGCATTCGCGCCGACTGCGGCTGGACCATGAAAGTGAGCCATCGTAGCGGGACCAGATAAGCCGGAATAGGTTACTGTCCAAGATAGTTCATTATTGTCTTTATTAAAGGTCACAGTTCCAGAACCTTTGCCAGCAGTTTGGACGGGGGGGACTGTTTGAGCGCCAGTGAGATCTGCTGTCATTTTTACTTCATTGGCCGCAAAAGCAGAGCCTGCAATAAGTAGTGCGCAAATAACGAGAATTTTCGAGATGATTTTCATGATGAGTCTCCAAATTAGTTAAAACTCAATCATAGCGAAATTTAGGGGGTAATGCCTAAGCTCCCTTGCCAAATAAGCTATAAGCGAACATTTCTGAGATTATTGCAATGCAACAAGCGCGCGACTAACGCACTGTTCTATCTTGGCGTAGCCACCCTCATTGGGATGAGGGTCAGATTGATAAAAGTCCACAGCGTTTAAGCCGCATTGTGAAAAACCATCAAATACTTTTCCGCCCCGCTGCTTAATGCGCTCTCGAGCCAATAGGCCTAGATCATCTGGATGGTTACCCGCAAGGATCTCATCTTTGTTAGGTAAGTGAATAAAAATCATCTCGTCGCCATATTTTTTTGTCAGTTGCTCAATCACTTCTGGGTTTTTGCTACGAAAATGGGTTTGGAAATACGCTTTCGTAAATTCCCAAGCGTGATGCGCCGAGGATAAATAGCGCCTGATCCATTTTTCCGACTGTCGCGCATCTTTGAGCGCATATTCCTTAGTACGAAAATCTTTCATTTTTTGCAAAAAGGACATCAATTCTTGGTCTGGCGGAATGGGAAAATATCCCTCATCACCTATGCAATTTTCAATTTTGCTTAAACAAGAAATCACCTTAGTGGGAAAATTCCAGACCGTTCTTCGATAGTCATCGGAGATAAAAATTACTGCGACTTTTTTGACCTTTACACCTGTTTTAATGAGGTGGTCATGCAATAAGCCCCATTGCTCAAAACCTGTGCCTAAAAGCCCGCCATTAATTAGTTGCAGCCCATTTTGCTTGGTGTGTACTAATCGCTCAAACCAAGGGCTTGCCCCCTGTCCTTCTGTAAATGAATCACCCAATAACAATAAGCTCTCTTTATTTAAATCAATATCTTGAGCTTGCACTAAACCTAAATTATTAGTTTTAAATTGATAGTCATACTCTTTCAATAAAGTATTATTAATGTCATAAAACGCTTTAGCATGAATGATTGCGTTGGGTTTATAAGTAAAGATAGTGTCTAGATTTTGAAAGGCACTTCCTCCGTTGGAGGCACCAAACAGCATGTAGCGATTACTTTTACCTGAGTTGGCATTAACTTGCCCACTGTAAATTGACCGATAAGTCCATTCCACTACCCCAAGTGCGACAGCAATCGAGATCACTATAAGCAATAGAGATTTGGCTTTGGCAGCTAAAAAACGCATTACGGAATCATATCCGCATTTGATAAAAATTACTGTGTATTTAGCGTCAGCTTGACTCTCCCAAGGCGTCAATACCTTCCGAAACCCCAACTTGGGGCTGTAAAGCTTTTTTTCTTACTGCTCGAGATTAAATTGCAGATATAAAGCGACTAAATTCTGTAAAGAATTAGCATGCATTTTTTCCATGATGCGCGCCTTATGTACTTTTATCGTTGCATCAACAAGATTGAATTGCTTAGCAATTTCTTTATTTTTAAAACCTTGTACTAGTAGGTGACATACTTCTTTTTCACGCGGCGTGAGTAAAGAAAAATTCTTTCTTACATGTCCTTCTTCGGCTGATTTTTGAATTTGTATCTGGTCTTTTGTGATGCCAATATCAATCGCAGTAAATAATTCCGCTAAGTTAAATGGCTTAAATAAAAAATCAATGGCGCCTTTTTTTAAACCTTGGACAATTTGTTTTTTATGGCTTTGGCCACTAATAAAAATGATTGGTGTTTTTAAGCCTAGTTGCGTTAATTGTTCTTGTAAATCTAAACCAATTACATCAGGCATTTGCATGTCGAGCAAAATAACAGCCGGCGAAACTGGCATTAAATTTTCCATAAACTCTTTGCCGCCCGCAAAAGGTTGCACCGTATAACCCGCATCCACTAATGTGCGTGTAAGCGATGATCTTATCGAAATATCATCATCGATTAAGTAAACATGTCCTTTTGAATTTGCCATGATTAGGTAAGACTTTATGCGGGGAAATAAGGCTTAGTGTGAAGCCCTACTATATGCCGAATAGCTACGGCTACTGGTTGCCTCAATTTGAGTGTCTTTACCACTGGGATCTTTATAAGAAGCAGCCTCTGAGGCAGGATAAATTAGCTTGACACGGGCTAAGGCCTGCTCGAGCGAATCGGCATGCAAGCGAATCGTTTGCTCCCAAAGCTCACTTTGATTCTTGCGTCGCAGTTTAATTATCCAAAACATAAATGTTTCACTTTTTATCAATGGTTCTTTTATATCAATGATTTAGCGAGATGGCTATTGGCTCTAGGGCTAATAAAAGCCCGCTTAAACAGCTTTCGGCAAGGTAATAATAAACCTCGCACCCTGAGTGGGCATATTTTCAAACCAAATTTTTCCGTTATGGCGCCTAATAATGTGATTACAAAGCCACAACCCCAAACCCATTCCAGATTTTGTCGCCCCACTAAATATGTCAAATAGTTGAACTTTTTGTTCTTGGGAAATACCTGGACCATTATCGGAAATAGTAACTCTTATCTCTTGATCGGTAGATGAAGATTGAATCGTCACCAATTTACCCTCTGTGGGGTTTTGATTAGCAAGGGCATTAATTGCGTTATTTAGTAAATTGACTAGCACCTGCTGGATCTCGTTAGAACTAATTGGTGCACTTACTTCTGGCGCCAACTCTAAATTTATCTTAATCTGGTGGGCGCTTAATTCCGGTTTTGTAAAACTTAAAACATTTTTAATTAAAGCATTTATGTCATGCTGACCTGTAATAGCGGTGTCCCCAGCAAAGATATCACGTAAAGACTTAATAATATTGCTAGCGCGCAGATTATCGCTAGCGAGTTGCCCTAAAATTTCTTGGGCAGACTCGGGGTTTAATTTATTCTGCGCTAATTTCTGCTGCAAAAATTCAATATTGATACTTGATGCACCTAGAGGCTGGTTCAACTCATGCGCAATAGATGCAGATAATGCGCCAGTTTCAACCGTCTTATTTACCTTTAGTAAGGAGCTTATTAAAAGTTCTTTTTCATCCAATAGCCTTAGTATTTCTTGATTTTCATCCTTTGCAAGGCTTATTTTGCCCTGCAATTCCTGCTCTTTCTCAATTTGTTGTTGTAGATAATAAATACTAAGCACGATGTAGACTAATAACACACTAGTAAATCCAATCCACCGAATTCCGAAGGCTATGGGATCTTCAGAGTAAAGAAAAATATTAAGCTGCCCTTCTGTAGTGAGAGTTCGATACGTTCTCGTTACACTCACAATGAAATTAAGTGAGGTTAGTCCTAAAACTAACTGGATAACCCTATCGCGCCCATTTTTAAAAAATTTAAATAAGAGAATCGCCTGCCATAACAGCAATATTTCCTGAGAGATAGTTATCAGGGCAACTCTTTGAGAAAAACTATTAACCGTCGTCCGTAATGGCTCGTAAAAGCACGCGATAATAAGTGGAATACACCACAATGCGATTATGGCTTGCCATGTTAGTTTTTTCTGATTCCATTTTGTATAAAGAATTACCAGCGCTATATTGGCGGCAACATAACAAGTATTGGCAATAGTTAATAAAAAGTGACTAACCCAGGGGGCCAAACCAAAGGCCAAACAACAAAGCCCATACAGTCCAATGCTTATAAGTAAGTTGGTGTTAGCGCTATCAGCCTTACTATATTTAAATTTCCAAAAAAAGCTAAGGAAAAAAGTAAAAGTTAATAGGGCAAAAACCAGAAAGAAAATTTGATTAGCGATTTCCATTATTTAATTATAGTTTTTGGCTCATTTGCTGGTGGAAATAATGGTTAAATATAGCGCATACTATTGCCTAATCCTTTTTAACCACCTTTCTGAGTGCTATGTCATGATCCATTTATCTAAATACCTACCATCCTTGGGCTTATTAAACCGATTTTCAATTTTTGCCAGCACCCTTTTAATGGTCTGCGCTGCCTATGCCCAAAGTGATAAACCTTTAGTTTTAGTGGTGCCATTTCCCCCTGGTGGCAGTACCGACATTACCGCGCGGACGATTCAAACCAAATTATCCGAGCGCATTGGTAGACCTGTCGTGATTGAAAACCGTGCGGGAGCTGCCAGCCAAATAGCAACCCAACATGTGGTTCGTTCGCCCGCTGATGGTAATACGCTATTAGTTAGTTTTGATAATCATGCGATTAATCCCATCGTTAAACCCAAATTACCTTATGACACCTTCAAGGATTTTGTGGGGGTGAGTCTATTGGTACGCTTTCCATTGGTCATAGCAGCCAACCCATCAGTACCGGCAAATAATTTAGCGGGTTTTATTGAAGCAGCCAGAAAAAAACCGGGTGCATATAGTTATGCCTCAACTGGAGTTGGCTCATTAAATCAATTGGCCATGGAAGATATCAAACGAAAATTTGGGATTTTCGTTTTACACGTTCCCTATGGTGGGGGTGGGCCAGCGATTCAAGCGGTAGTGAGTAATACTGCAAGCCTTACTTTGCTTAGTTATGCTGCTCTTAAGGGTCAAATTCAGGCTGACAAGTTAAAGCCCTTAGCTGTGACTGGTGCGCGTAGATTACCCGAATTACCCCAAACGCCTACAGTTGCAGAATCGGGTTATCCCAATTTTGAAGCCTACTCCTGGATTGGTATTTTTGCCCCTGCTGATACACCGCCTGCAACTCTGAAAAAACTAACCGCAGACTTTCAAGCAGTTTTAAATGATCCTGAAATTAAAACCAAACTGACTCAAGGTGGTTTTGATGTCTTAGCATCAGATGGTCCAAGCTTAGATCGCTATACCAAAACAGAATTTGAACGTTGGAGCCAATTTGTCAAAGTAACTCAGTTAAAACTCGACGACTAAATATGGCTGATCAATTAACAGGTGCTGAAGCCTTAGTACGAATGCTTGAGGCCTATCAGGTCAAACATATTTTTGGCTTATGTGGTGATACGTCACTGCCGTTTTATGATGCCTTACAGCGGCTTGATCATGGCATAGAACATATTCTCACCCGCGATGAACGCAGTGCTGGGTATATGGCTGACGCCTATGCGCGAGTAACGGGCAAAGTTGGTGTCTGTGAAGGGCCCAGCGGTGGCGGAGCAACATATCTACTTCCAGCCTTACTTGAAGCCAATGAATCCTCAATTCCTATTTTAGGGATTACCTCCGATGTGCCGGTGACTTCGCGCGGTAAATACCCACTGACAGAACTCAACCAGCAAGCGCTTTATCAGCCACTAACAAAGTGGAATGCCACCATCGACTTAGCCGAGCAAATTCCCTCAGTAGTGCGCAATGCATTTCGTGCCATGACAACAGGTCGACCCGGCGCAGCTCATATCTGCTTACCTCATGATGTGCAAAAACATCCCGTTTCTATTAGCGATATATGGGCGCAAACTGAAAATAGTATTTATCCGGCGCAACGCTTTGTGGCTAATGCAAGCGATATTGAGCGGGCCGCTGAACTAATCCTGCAAGCACAATTTCCTGTCCTCATTTGTGGCGGCGGAGTAATTAATTCTGGCGCTGAAGCAATTTTACAAAGCCTTGTTGAGCTCCTTAATATTCCCCTTTGCACCACGGTCAGTGGTCAAGGTAGCTTGGCGGGTACACATCCCCTCAATGCTGGTGTAGTTGGTGCGAATGGTGGCGTAATGGCGACACGCGACGTAGTCAATGCTGCTGATTTAGTCTTTTTTATCTCTTGCCGAGCGGGCTCAACCACCACGGAAAATTGGCGCTTCCCCAATAAAAATACGACCATCATTCACCTAGATGTTGATCCCGAAACCATTGGCGCTAACTACCCTACTGCGGTTGGTTTAGTAGGTGATGCCAAATTAACTCTAGAGCAGTTGTTTGAGTCTATTCAAATAAACCTTACCAGTCGACGTCAAAATTGCGTAGATGGCAAAGCCGTTGTCAGTAAAGCTAAAGAAGAGAAAATGCTGCCTTTCTTAAAATTGGCTAACGCTAATGAAACGCCAATTCTGCCAGAGCGGATTGTGCATACTTTAAATCGCCTTCTCCCAAGCGATGCGATCGTGTGCGCTGATCCAGGCACACCGTGCCCCTACTTTTCGGCTTATTTTCAAACCGATGTGGCTGGTCGTCATTTCATTACAAACCGTGCGCAAGG
>CAMCUP010000061.1 GCA_945878885.1 Polynucleobacter meluiroseus
TGGCTACATTTTTGTTGGCGCTTCCAAAGCGGATCTTACGGATTTCAGAAATTACATTTGTATCGAGTAAATACATTATGAAAATTCTGCTGGTTTAGCTATATCTCGGTTGAGTAGAGGCAAAAAATCAATCTCTTCAGCACCAACCAGAGCTAATAAATCAGCAATTTTGGCTTTTTTGCCACATATATTTTTATACGCTTCATAAGTTAATAAAACATGTGCAGGTCGTCCCCGATCAGTAATAAATACTGGGCCAGATAGGCTTGCTTTTTTTACCCCACTAGCATCTTGGTTAAATTGCCGACTAGATACGGTAGTAATAGTCATGGAAGCTCCTAAAATCAGGCAATGTAGATATGTTACTACAATTTTATCTTCATTGAAACCCCCTACTCCGTCAAGACTGCAGAATTAGGTGGGGATTAATTCTGGATTAAACCCAAACTACTCCGCAGTTATCTTTGCGTTCTTAACGACTATCGCCCACTTGGCTATTTCTGCCTTTAAAAATCGATCGGCTTCTTCAGGCGAGTTACCAATGACTTCAGAGCCGCCATCGATGAGGCGCTGACGAACATCGGGGGTATTCAGTGCTTTGACAACCTCAACATTAAGCTTATTAATAATCTCTTTTGGCGTGCCAGGTGGCGCCACCATGCCAAACCAAGCTACCGCCTCAAAGCCTTTCACACCAGACTCTGAAAGCGATGGCACATCGGGTAACTGCGGATGACGTTTGAGGGTAGTAACTGCCACTGGTCGTAATTTGCCACTCTTAAACTGGGGCATGAGTGCTACTAAATTATCAAACATCACCTGAATTTGCCCGCCCATCAAATCTAAATGAGCTGGCCCTGAACCCTTATAAGGTACATGGGTCATATTAATACCAGCATCTAACTTTAATTTCTCGGCCGTTACATGATGTGAGGTGCCCACTCCCAGAGAGCCAAAATTAACTTTGTTTGGGTTGGCTTTTGCGTAGTCAATAAATTCACGCACATTTTTAGCTGGGAAAGTAGGATTTACTGCTAACGCCAGTGCTGAATTGGTAAAGACGGTAACAGACACAAATGCGCTAGTATCGTACTTTAGATTGGTATAGGCGCTAGCGCTAATAGGCAAAGCCGCGGTTGAAATTAATAAGGTATATCCGTCAGGGGGCGCCTTCGCTACAAAATCATTACCGATCGTGCCACCACCTCCAGCCCTATTTTCAACCAAGAAAGGTTGCCCCATCGAGATTGTTAAGCGCTCAGCTACTGAGCGGGTCACGGTATCTGATGCTGAGCCAGCGGCAAACGGCACAATTAACTTAACTGGCTTTGATGGGTAAACATCTGCCAAAGAAAGACTTGCATACATTATTGTCGTAACGACTAGTATGCAATGCAAGTATTGTTTTTTTAAGATCGTCATCATCATTAAACAGTTGCCTCCAATGGCATGTAATCTCGCTCCAAGGTGGTAGTTCTCCGCAAATCTCTGCGTACCGAGAGATCATAGCGTCGGCCACGATGCAAGGTGGTGCGGTTATCCCACATCACATAATCACCGGGCTGCCAGTGATGTGAGTATACAAACTGAGCTTGAGTGGCGTGCTCAATTAACTCGGCCACCAACAAACGCCCCTCAGGTACCGTTAAATCACTTACCTCAGTGATATGTACACTTGGAAATAAAACCTTACGACCTGAACCTGAATGCACATGCACTAAAGGGCGTTTAACAGGTGGAAATTTAGCTAACTGCTCTTCTGTATAGTGCTCGTCTCCCAACGCAATTCGAGAATGAAAGGCGGAATGTAAACCCGTACGACCCTCAACATAGCGCTTGGTTTTTTCTGGCAGCGCATCCCAAGCGGTACGTAAATCAGCCCACTCAGATTGGCCACCCTCTTCAGGAACAATGACCGCAGAAAGCATAGAATATTTGACAGGAATATTTTGGAAAGTGCTATCGCTATGCCACAATTGGTTTGCCAAGACACCAAGCAACTTTTTGTTATCTCGTGAAGCGATTGATCCATCTAAGGCTACATTACCAATATCAATGAGCTGTTCATGCTTAAATCGGGTTGGTGCACCTGTAGCCTTCCGAAGACCTGAATCTAAAGGGCCAAATTGTTGTGAGTATTCAATTTGCTCATCCTGCGTTAATGGCTGACCTCGAAAAACGAGTACTGCATATTGATCCATGGCGCGGTCAATCGCTTGAATGGTTTCTTCATCCTGCGGATTTCTTAAATCAATCCCGCTGGCAATCCCGACAAAATTCGGTCTCGCTGGATTTTCTGGCTTAATCATCAAATTCATTACTATTCTCCGCTTGAGAAAAGCTAAACATAACAAGGGCCGTCAATTAATGGGTGGTCCTTAATGAAGTCTAAATTAATTTTCAGACCTATACCAATACCATCATAAGGCCTAACAAAACCATCTGCATCAAGCACGTAAGCCACTTTGTCCATCATCTCATCTCTAAAGGGATTCAGCGAAGTAACATCACCTTCAAAATACCCTGGGTTATCAACTGCGCAGAGATAGTGAATGGTGGTTGCCATATTAATTGCAGTAGCCGAAGTGTGGGGGTTCACGGTTAATTTATTGGCGCTGGCCATAGCTGCAATACGCATTGATTCAGTCACACCACCCGCTTTAGACAAGTCGGGTTGCATAAATTGCACATCACCATCCTCTAGTAAGGTAGCAAACTCATAGCGGGTGAAGTGGTTTTCACCTGCAGCAAAGGGCACTCTTCCTAATCTGCGTGCCATACGATAAGCTTTACGATCCTGTGGAGGAAATGGTTCTTCAATCCAATTAACACCCGCCTCATCAAATGCAGGCATCACTTTACGAACATCTAATAAGGTGTAATTTGTATTCGCATCTACCAACAGATCAATCTCAGATCCCACTGCATTTCTCACTGCTAGCACGCGGGCAATATCTTTTTCAGCAGTATCGCCAACGCGCAATTTTAATGCCCGATATCCTGTGGCCACATGCTCTAAGGCCTCTCTGGCTAAAGAATCGGGCTCTTGCCAACCCAAAGCAATACCGCCAGCATAGGCCTTAATTTTTTTAGATGAGCCGCCCAGTAAGCGAAATAAAGGCTGCCCATCTACCTGCGAACGAATGTCCCATAAAGCAATGTCAATACCACTAAGCGCAAGAACGGCAGCTGCACCCATGCCATGGGTCGAAATTTGCATCTTATAGACCCGTGCCCAAATGCCATTAATATCGGAAGCATCTTGATTTAATACTAATTCCCGCATCGTGGTGTCGATTAACTTGGCAATGGCACCAGGCGCTCGCCCATGGTGCGCCTCTCCCCACCCTACATGTCCATCTTCGGTTTCAATGCGCACCAATACCGAATCACGTTTAACGCTTCTACCAATACCCAAACGCACTGATTTATTTTCAGGCACGGGGAATGAAATAGGCACGGCCTCTAATTTAACAATACGCATGGGATTTTTCATAATCACAACATTCTAGTTGGTAAATACGACAGGATTAACTGTATTGCTCGGGTGCTCTCCGCGTAATAAAGCTAACAATGTTTTCACGGCCCCCTCACTCATGCCGCGCATACTAGTTGCTGTAATAGCAGCAAGATGAGGTGTTAGAAGTAAGTTGGGGCAATTAAAAACTTCTTCTTGCCCAGTTAAAGGATGCTCATCATGCACATCCATGGCTGCCCCAGTAATTTTGCCTGCCTTAAGGGCGGCAATGACGGCTTTAGTATCCACAACGGGGCCACGCGCCACGTTAATTAAGATAGCGCTGGGCTTCATTAGCGCAATGGCGCTTGCGTCAACTAAGCCGCGTGTTTGATCATTTAAAGGACAACAAATAGCAATTACATCAGCCTGAGTGAATAAATCACTCTTACTAACCCCACGAATTTCTTTAGATAAATTTTCTGGGCGTCTAGTTAAGGCGATCACTTGCATATTTAAACTGCTGGCGGCTTTTCCTAGAGCGCTACCAATGGCTCCTACGCCAATAATGCCTAAGGTTGTAGCTTGAATTTCTGTTATATCATCTGCCAATGGGCGAGTACTTGCCCAACCTGTATTTCTGAGCATTGAGTCAATTATATTCAGACGCCGACGGAAATGAAAAATAACTGCAAGGCAATATTCCACTACCGCATTGGTATTTGAGCCCGGTAAATTAGCTACTGCAATTTTCTTTTTAGTGGCCGCTTCAACTGGGATGAAATCAAGCCCAACTCCATGCCGCACCACTGCCTTCAATTGTTTTGCATCATCAAATATATCGGGGGGCAATTGAGAGCGCACCATCAACCCATCGCAATCCACAATTAAGGCTTTAAGGGTTTCGGGCTTTGTATCGGGCGCAACCACCACCTCACATTGTTGTGTTAATTCTGCAAAAAAATGGGGATGAATTGGGTTTGTTAACAATACCTTTGGCTTCTTACTCAAAAAAAAGAACTCCCTCGTTTAATTCGATTAACAACTACATCAGCAACAAAGTTACGGGGCCCAAAAGTGATTTCCTTATGAAACCCGATATTGATCTAAAACACTACGATTAATTTCAATTCCTAAGCCAGGCCCAGTAGGGATTTTTACCTTGCCATTATGTTGCTCAATGGGCTCAATCGATAGAAGATCGCGAAATGGATTTTCACATTGCTCTAACTCTAATAATGGTGGGTTACCTTTAAAACTTGGAGGTTGATCAGGTAATGCCGCTAAAAAATGCAATGTCGCTGCTAAGCCAATCGCTGAGCCCCAAGCATGCGGCACACACTCCACCCCATGAGCGCTAGCGAGCGTTGCGATCTTACGGCACTCACTGATGCCACCTGCTGCGCAGACATCAGGTTGCACAATATCCATGGCTTTTCTTACTACTAGATCACGGAAACCCCAGCGGGTAAATTCATTTTCACCGCCCGCGACTGCCATATCCAAGGCCCGGGTAACCTCTACATAGCCATCAATATCCTCTGGTGAAATTGGCTCTTCAAACCATTCCACGTCTAATTGCTCTAACTGGCGGCCAATACGAATTGCTTGAGGCACAGTAAAACAATGATTGGCATCAACCATCAGCCGAATATCATCGCCAATTGCTTTACGCACTGCCTCAACCCGCTTAATATCAAATTTAGGATCGCCCAAACCAATCTTCATTTTAATTGCGGTAAAGCCGTTACCTTTAAACTCAAGTGCCTCTTCAACGGCCTCCTCGATCAAGCGATCCATATCAATAAAATACAGTCCCGTAGCATATGCAGACACCTCGCTACGGTAAGATCCACCAATTAATTTATGAATCGGCTGACCACAGCTTTTACCAATAATGTCCCACAAGGCAATATCAATGCCACTAATCGCTGAAATAGCCATGCCTCTGGTGCCATAATCTTTAATGCGGTTATAGAGCTCCTCCCAAATAACCTCTACATCAAAGGCATCCATACCCAGAATACGCGGGGCATACTGGGTATCAATAAAACTTTTTGCTACTGCTGATGGACCATAACATTCGCCCCAACCAACAATACCATCAACGGTTTCTATTTCGACAATACAAGAACCTCGAGTTTTATAAATCCACCCTCTTGAAGATGTAAAGGGTTTTGCTACTGGTGCCGAAACCACATGGCAAGTAGCTTTCTTAATTTTTGACATGAATGATGTCTTTCAGCTGAAAAATTTATTTCTTTTCTGTTGTAAATATTTTTGGGCCAACCACAGCCAGTGTTTTAGTTACGGCAACGATTTCTTCACCAAGAGCTTTGCCCGTAACATCATCTACTTTAGCCCCACCTTCTTCCGAAGCTTTTTTAAAACGTGGGTCTTGAATCGCTTTGCTAAAAATAGCGATTAGGCGATCTTGCACAGCTTGCGGAATTTTTGCTGGCGCAGCAATATAAGCCATTTGCACAAGTGGCCCATAAGGAAAAACATCAAAGCCTTTTTCTTTAAAAGTAGGCACATTCGGCAAAGTCTTAATACGGTCATTAGCAAATACACCAATGGGCTTTACGAGGCCAGCATCAATTTGTGTTTTACTTTCCGATGGCTTTAAAACTGCAGCGTCAATTTGTTTGCCAGCTAAATCAACAATGACTTTTGAACCGCCCGTATAGGGTACAGTAATTATTTCAGTATTCACCACCCTACCAGACATCACGGCAAAAATATGATTAAGATTATTACTGCCAGGTGTGCCAATCGAAATCTTAGCTGGATTTTTTTTGACCATAGCGAGAAATGCATCTAAATTAGTTGCTGGTCCTTCGCCAGGCACTAGTAATA
Organism: Polynucleobacter meluiroseus; assembly: GCA_945878885.1. GTDB lineage: Bacteria > Pseudomonadota > Gammaproteobacteria > Burkholderiales > Burkholderiaceae > Polynucleobacter > Polynucleobacter meluiroseus_C. Next base: position 6,317 of record CAMCUP010000061.1, read on the forward strand.
GCAGTTGATCTGTTGTTACTCTGGCTATGGGTGCAAATTGCTCATTTTTTAAGGGGGTTAAATTTTGCGCAATCATCGCCATGGTTGAGCTTGTACCCATACCCACCGTATGACCATCAGGCTCTGCACTAGCTACTTTGCCCATCCCGATGGTGCCAGTCGCGCCCGCTATATTTTCAACTACAACCTTAATTCCTTGCTCTGCAATTAACTGCGATAAAAGCCGAGCAGAAATATCATTAGAGCCACCCACATTCCAAGGCACGATGAGGCGAATTTCTTTGCTAGGAAAAGGGTCGGCAGCGCGTACCAAACCTGAGTCACTTAGAACTACCGCGCCAAGCAAAAGGCCAAATAACTTTAAAAAACTCTGTTTTTTTATCATTTTATTGTCTCCTATTATTTTTCTTAATCATATAACAAACTCAATCTTGCAGCCACGACTCGCTAATCTCCATAACTGTTAAATCGGGGTTTGTGCAACGTATTAATTTTATTCTGAGCTGAATCAGTTAAGCAAATGCTGAATATTCCGAACAATAAGCATCAGGCCTATCTCTAAGCAAAGAAATATC
>CAMCUP010000062.1 GCA_945878885.1 Polynucleobacter meluiroseus
CAATTTATAACGGCGATCCATTTCATTTACCGCCCAATTAAGGGCGTTATAGGCTTGCTTCATATCAGTTACGACAGGGCACAGTAAATGCGGTACCTTTTCATACACCGACATCTCTAACATCTTTGGATCAATCATAATGAGGCGCACCTCATCTGGTTTAGCCTTAAAGAGTAAAGACAAAATCATCGCATTAATACCCACCGATTTACCGGCACCAGTAGTGCCAGCAACTAAGCAGTGCGGCATCTTCGCTAAGTCAACCACCATTGGCGCACCAGAAATATCTTTACCTAAAGCCAGTGTCAATAGAGAGTGGTTATCGTTATAAACTTGGGAACTTAAAATCTCCGAAAGGTAAACCGATTGACGAGTGGGGTTTGGCAACTCTAAAGCCATACAAGTCTTACCGGGAATGGTTTCCACCACCCGCATACTCACCAGCCCCAAAGATCGCGAAAGGTCGCGCGATAAGTTAACGATTTGACTACCTTTTACGCCAATCGCAGGCTCAATTTCATAACGCGTAACTACAGGGCCAGGATAGGCGGCAATGACTTTCACTTCAACACCAAATTCATCGAGCTTGCGCTCAATGAGGCGCGATGTAAATTCCATTACCTCAGCAGAAATGGTTTCTTTGGCCTCGGGCACAGCGTCTAAAAGTGCAAGCGGTGGTAATTCGGAATCTGGAATATCAATAAAAAGAGGTTGTTGCTTTTCGCGTTGCACTCGAACGCTTTGGGCGATCACGGGTTCACTACGCACAATTTGTACTGGCGTCATAATTTCAATTCGTCCGCGCACTTCTTCAACAAATTCTTCACGCTCAACACTTGCTTGCTCACCCACTTTGCGATCGACTTCGCTCTCTCGTCGTTCGCGTAAACGCCGAAAGCTAAGCTCGATAAAACGGCCCACTTGCTCAGCTAATGTAAGCCAAGAAAAATGCAGAAAGAGTGATAAACCGGCGCACAAGGCAAATAGCAAAATGAGGGTTGAACCAGTAAAGCCAATGGCCATTTGTAAGGGGTCACCAATTAACTCACCCAAAACTCCGCCAGGGGGTCTAGGCAAGGCAATAGTCAAGGAATGCAAACGAATTGACTCTAAGCCCATACTGGCAAGTAAAGTCAGGCCAAAGCCTAGCCAACGCAGTAGCAAGGAGTCGGGTTTTGCATCGGGGTCAGAAGGCATCGGTGTGCTCCACAACTCTTTCCAGCCTGAAAATACCCGCCTGCCAAACAACGCCACCCACCAAAAGGCTGAGATGCCAAACACATAAAACATTAAATCAGCAACCCAAGCCCCTGCCCGCCCGCCTAAATTTGTCGGAATATCGAAACTAGCGTGTGACCAAGCAGGATCTGACTTGGAATAACTAACCAAAATCGCAAAGAGCGCTAGGCATAAACCAAGTGAAACAAACCACCGCGCCTCTAAGAGCAGGCGGGGCATCCGGCCCTGCCCGCTAGAGTTAGGCGGAGGGGATGAGTTAGTTGGTGGATAAACGGTTCGAGCCATATTTCCTTGATTGTAAACACCCCTACCGCAAGGAAACCTATAATTTAGGGATGAATACAACGAATCTCAAACATAGCAAAGTCCTCATTCTCGGTTCTGGCCCTGCAGGCTATACCGCTGCAGTCTATGCAGCCCGTGCTAACTTGCAACCCACCCTGATTACTGGCTTGGCGCAGGGCGGTCAACTAATGACCACCACTGATGTCGAAAATTGGCCTGCCGACCCGACTGGCGTGCAAGGCCCAGAGCTCATGGAGCGCTTTTTAAAGCATGCCGAGCACTTTAATACCGAAATTATTTTTGACCACATACATACGGCTGCCTTACAAGAAAAGCCGATTCGCCTAGTTGGCGACTCTAGCACCTATACCTGTGATGCCTTAATCATCGCCACGGGCGCATCTGCCCAATATCTAGGCTTACCCAGTGAAGAATCTTTTATGGGACGTGGCGTTTCAGGTTGCGCAACCTGCGACGGCTTCTTTTATAAAAATCAAGATGTCTGTGTGGTTGGTGGCGGCAATACTGCGGTTGAAGAAGCGCTCTACCTTACTGGCATTGCTAAAAAAGTGACGGTGATTCATCGACGTGATAAATTTCGTGCTGAGCCCATTTTGAATGATCGACTGATGGCTAAAGTAGCCGAAGGAAAAGTCGAGCTCAAACTCAATTGCACCTTAGAAGAAGTATTGGGTGATGAAAAAGGCGTTACAGGTGTGCGTATTCGTCAAGCAGATGGCAATACCGAGGATATCGCGCTTACTGGCGCGTTTATCGCCATTGGTCATAAACCCAATACCGAATTATTTATTGGTCAACTTGAGATGCATAACGGCTACATCAAAACCCATTCGGGCTTACAAGGTAACGCTACTGCCACTAATATTCCTGGTGTATTTGCGTCTGGTGATGTGCAAGACCACATTTATCGTCAAGCAATTACCAGTGCGGGTACAGGTTGCATGGCCGCACTGGATGCTCAGCGTTACTTAGAGGGGCTTGAGTAAAACTTGCCCCTCTTATTGTTAGCGCATGACTGGTAACAAAGGCACAATCAATAAAGCCACGATGTTGATAATCTTGATCAACGGATTAATCGCTGGTCCAGCGGTATCTTTGTAAGGATCACCAACGGTATCACCAGTAACTGCGGCTTTGTGAGCCTCAGAACCTTTTCCGCCAAAATTACCTTCTTCGATATATTTCTTGGCATTATCCCAAGCACCGCCACCCGTACACATTGAAATCGCCACGAACAGGCCTGTCACGATCGTGCCCATTAACAAGCCACCTAAGGCAGCTGGCCCTAATAACAGACCAACCACAATAGGAATAATGACGGGCAAGAGTGAAGGAATAATCATTTCCTTAATGGCAGCTGAGGTCAGCATATCAACAGCTTTGCCGTACTCAGGCTTACCTGTGCCATCCATAATGCCGGGAATATCACGGAACTGACGACGTACCTCATCGACCACTGCACCAGCGCAACGACCCACTGCTTCCATCGCCATCGCACCAAATAAGTAAGGAATCATGCCACCAATAAATAAGCCAATAATTACCAAGTGATTTGATAAATCAAAAGTGACTTGTTGGCCAATCGATTCAAGAGCATGAGTGTAATCAGCAAATAAAACCAAAGCGGCTAAACCAGCCGAGCCAATCGCATACCCTTTAGTCACTGCTTTAGTAGTATTACCAACCGCATCTAAAGGATCGGTAATATCACGCACGGCTTGGGGCAAGCCAGCCATTTCGGCAATGCCGCCCGCGTTATCGGTAATTGGGCCATAAGCATCAAGGGCCACCACAATTCCAGCCATCGAGAGCATAGAGGTAGCCGCAATCGCGATACCAAAAATACCAGCTAGCCAATACGCCGCATAAATCGCGATACAAACAAAAATTACAGGGATAGCGGTTGACTTCATTGAAATGCCTAAGCCAGCAATAATGTTCGTGCCGTGACCTTTAGTCGATGCTTCAGCAATGTGCTTCACTGGTTTGAAATCGGTACCCGTGTAGTACTCAGTAATCCACACTAAACCCGCAGTGAGCAACAGACCTACAACCGTAGCGCCAAATAAACGCCATTGACTACCAGGAATACCTAAAGCATCATCGGGCATAATTATTTGGGTAGCAAAATAAAATGCAATTAAGGAAAGCACGCCCGCAACGACCAAACCTTTATACAGTGCTGGCATCACATTTTTCATGCCAGGTGTAGCTTTCACAAATGAGCAGCCAATGATCGAAGCAATAATCGAAATACCGCCTAAGACCAAGGGATAAATAATTGCCGCAAAGGGCGCACCCGGAACGATCATTGCACCCAACACCATGGTAGCAATTAAGGTCACTGCATACGTTTCAAATAAGTCAGCTGCCATACCAGCGCAATCGCCTACGTTATCACCCACGTTGTCGGCAATCACTGCTGGGTTCCGAGGGTCATCTTCAGGAATCCCGGCTTCAACTTTACCCACTAAGTCGGCTCCTACGTCGGCGCCCTTAGTAAAAATGCCGCCCCCTAAACGCGCAAAAATCGAAATAAGCGAAGAACCGAAGGCAAAACCAATTAAGGGATGCAATACCGCCGAGAGATCTTGGCCACCACCGATGGAAATCAGGAACATGAAAAACAAGGCGACGCCTAGAAGACCCAAGCCAACCACCAGCATGCCAGTAATAGCGCCACCTTTAAAGGCCACGTTTAGCGCTTCATTCATGCCGACGGTAGCGGCCTGTGCCGTACGCACATTAGCTCGTACCGACACATTCATGCCGATAAAACCGCAACCGCCCGATAACACTGCGCCAAGCACAAACCCCATGGCCGTAGCAATGTCTAAAAATAGGGCGATCAAAATCGTCAGCACGATTCCGACAATCGCAATGGTTTTGTACTGGCGTGAGAGATAGGCTGCAGCGCCCTGCTGAATTGCCGCGGCAATTTCTTCCATTTTGGCGTTGCCAGTATCTTGCTTCAAAATCCAGCGCCGCATAAAAAAGCCATACAGCACGGCAATCACGCCGCAAACTAAAGAAAAATACAGACCCAATGTGACATTACTCATAACTTAAATCTCCAAAAAAACGAATCCTAGAAGTATCCAACACAAACTATACCTTCTCACTTTGCTAATATCAGGGTATCCACTAATTTTTTCCGGAAAAACCCACATGAGCCTTGATAATGTAACCCCAGGTAAGAATTCCCCTACCAACTTTAATGTGATCATTGAAATTCCGATGAACGCAGACCCCATTAAATATGAGGTAGACAAGGAAACGGGGGCAATTTTTGTTGATCGCTTTATGGGCACTGCAATGCATTACCCCTGTAACTATGGCTATATTCCCCAAACCATTGCTGGCGATGGAGACCCCGTCGATGTGCTGGTAATCACCCCTTTCCCACTGATTCCTGGGGTGGTAGTCAGCTGTAGAGCTATCGGTCTCTTGCAGATGGAAGATGAGGCTGGGAATGATGCCAAACTGCTAGCTGTGCCAGAAGACCGTATTTTATCGATTTATACCCATTGGCAAAAGCCAGCAGATATGAACCCCTTGCGCCTCAACCAAATTAAGCACTTTTTTGAGCATTATAAAGACTTAGAAGTAGGTAAATGGGTCAAAGTGAGCGGTTGGGGGGGCGTAGCCGAAGCCCACCAAGAAATTCTTGCAGGTGTCAAACGCTATCAAGAGGAAAAAAAGGCTTGATAAAACTTGCTTTAGCGCAACTAAATCCTAAATTAGGCGATTTAGAGGGCAATGCGGCTTTAATTGCTGGCGCAGCGCTGGCAGCCCATGCTGCAGGCGCCAAACTACTACTAACGCCCGAGCTCGGCTTAACTGGTTATCCCCCAGAAGATCTTTTATTACGTCCAGCGTTTATTACTGCAGCCACAAATCAACTAACGACGCTTTGTGCTCAACTTGCTGCGTACTCTGGCCTAACAGTGGTGGTAGGACACCCTCAAGGTACTGAGGCAGGCTTGCAAAATTGTGCCTCGGTCTTGCGAGATGGAAAAATCATCGCCTGCTATGCCAAACAACAATTACCGAACCACGAAGTATTCGATGAGGTCCGTTACTTTGTACCTGGTAATTCACCATGCGTATTTGAAGTAGATGGCTTAACTATTGGTTTACTAATATGTGAGGATGCTTGGCATGCGGGTCCTGCTATGCAAGCAAAAAAGGCGGGGGCTCAGCTACTCGCCGTATTAAATGCCTCACCCTATCACCTTGAAAAAAATGCCTTGCGCATGGATGTTTTACGGCAACAAGTAAGTGCGACAAAACTCCCCTTAGTTTATGTCAATCTAGTAGGCGGCCAAGATGAATTGGTCTTTGATGGTGGTTCGTTTGTGCTAAACACCTTGGGAGATTTGGTATTGATACTGCCGCAATTTAAATCTGAATTGGGATTAATCAACCTACAGGCAAACGGAGAACCGCTTTCCGAGCAACAAAACAATGTTAATTCTGGGCCCGCTAAAGCAGATGCGCTTGAGGCTCAAATCTATGCAGCGCTAGTGCTTGGAGTGCGCGATTATGTGCAAAAAAATCATTTTTCTGGCGTGATTATTGGTCTTTCCGGCGGCGTTGATTCAGCGCTAGTACTAGCTATTGCAGTAGATGCACTGGGTGCCAAACAAGTCCGGGCAATCATGATGCCATCAGCATATACAGCAGATATCTCTTGGCTCGATGCCCGAGAGCTTGCTCACAACGTTGGTGTGCAATACGATGAAATTCCGATTGGCAAACCAGTCGCGGCGTTGGAAGAAGTTCTAGCGGAACAATTCGCTGGTTTAGCGCTCGATGCAACTGAAGAAAATATTCAAGCACGAGTGAGGGGCACTTTACTCATGGCGCTCTCAAATAAAACCGGGCGCTTGGTGCTAACTACTGGCAATAAAAGTGAAATGGCAGTCGGGTACTGTACCCTCTACGGCGATATGGCAGGCGGCTTTGCCGTTATAAAAGATATTGCTAAAACTTTAGTATATCGACTCTGTCACTATCGTAATGGAATAAGTCCAATTATTCCGCAGCGCATTCTTACTCGCGCACCATCAGCCGAATTACGCGCCGACCAGACCGATCAAGATAGTCTACCAAGTTACGAAGTGCTCGATGCAATTTTAGAGCGCTACATGGAACATAATCAATCGCTTGCTGAAATTGTCGAAGCGGGTTTTGATCCAGCTAGTGTAGAAAAAGTAACCCGTCTAATTAAGCTGAATGAATATAAACGGCGCCAAGCCCCGCCAGGTATACGCATTACCAACCGCGCCTTTGGCCGTGATTGGCGTT
>CAMCUP010000063.1 GCA_945878885.1 Polynucleobacter meluiroseus
GCGCAGTAAAGATATTTTGGCGCAATTTTTAGTTGAGGCGATGACCTTAGCTACTATTGGTGGCGTGATTGGTGTCTTATTGGGCTCAATTGCCTCATTGCTCGTCGGCTCGCTTGCCGGTTGGCCAGTCGAGCTATCGTTTGCATCGATTGCACTTGCAGTCGGTTTTTCTGCCGCAATTGGTATATTTTTTGGGTACTATCCCGCTAAGAAAGCTGCCAATATGCAACCAATTCAAGCTTTGCGTTACGAATAGTTACTTTAGAACTTAAGATGGGCGCGTAGGCTAAGAAAATTTACAGGTCCGCGTGCGGCATTGTATGCTGGGTTGGCGATACGCTGATAATCGGCAGTTAAATAAGCACCTTTATAAACGTTAAAGCTATAGTATGTTTCGATAATTTGTTCAGGCTTATATTTTAAAGCGCCGTCGCCAATAAACATCGTACTAGCTTTCAGTTGTAGATAGTTGATTTCAGAAGCAGAAATACCATTGACGGCAAAGGCTAGGCCAAAGGTATCTTCTTTACGGCTCCAGATTTCGCCATTCACTGAAACACCACCAGATATTGACTTACTAATATCGTAGGTTTGCGTTTCGGTTTGGCCATTATTCCAGCTCCAGCGGGCAAAAATTCCCACATCCTTGGTTAGGGCTTGTTCGGCATTTAAACCGTAGCCCCATGATGTTTGATTAGCTTGACGAGCGTTATAGATCGATGGCACTGTATTGGTTTTATAAGCTAAATTTATCGCATTTTGGTAATTGGCCATATAGGCATGGGTTTGAAACCACAAGGCCCGAATTTTTCCTTCTTGATCGCCAATAGTATGTGCGCGAGTAATTTCAACTTGATTACCGTAATCTTGCGTCATGCTGTAATCAAGTTGCATAGTATTAGGCTCGGTTGGCATGGCAAAGCGCGCGGCACGTGTAACCCAATCACCCTGATACCACTCTGCAACCACACCATAGGTATATCCCTTATTATCAGCTGCAAAGCTATAAGCGCCGCTAGACATAATGGCATAGTTTAAAAACTGGGTACGTGGATCACGACTATAGGTATTGGCATCAAAAAAGTCTAAAGCAGCAAACTTGCCGTAATTTAAGACCAAACGATTTTTATCAACATTACCTGCTAATTGATTAGCCACTCCTTCAATGTGTTCTTTGCCGCCACCAAGGCCAATGGTTTGCCGAATAAACGCGCGCGCAGTGTAATAAGATGGTGGTACGGTAATACCTTTTTGTAATTCCCCATTGGTAAAACCACCCAGACCACTAAAATTTGAAAATGGTAGTCCCTCAAACATTTCTGGGTTGTAATACACCTCTGCACCTTCCCATAGGCGGGCACCCAAAAATACTGTGGCAGAGAAAGTGTAGCTGCGACCAACGTCGCCCTCGGTTTTATTCAGCATACTTTTTTCACCATAGTAGGGTGAATTAAAGTTATTTTTCCATTGCGATATATAAGTTGATTGCGCGTGAATACTCCATTGCTCTGTAGCATTTGGTAATGGAGTGAGGCTATCGACGATTGGGGTATCAGAAACAGCTTCAGCCGCTTGGGCGTTTTGCTGTATGCCAAGCAAGGCATAGGCCGTACAGGCCAGTAAAATCCCAATGCTTACTTTGCCAATGCGGAGGTGGCAGGAAAAAATAGAACGGGTCACTATATATTGCCAAAATCGATAAGTATATGAAAAGTTATAATAAGAATGATTCTTAATAACTAATTTCGGAAGTTGAAAAGCTTGGGTGATTCTAGCCTGTTGCTATGAAATAACTATGACAAGCCTCAATTTGAACCAAATCGCTATTGGCGTGAGATGAGATAATAGGCCCATGCAAAGTATTTCTGTAAATATATCAAGTGCTAAGGTAGACCTTTGTAAGCCAGACCCAATTCAAGTGTTGGCATTTGATGTTTTCGGTACAGTAGTCGACTGGCATGGTTCAATTGCAAGGAAAGCAACTCAGCTAGGCATACAGGTTGATCCTTCAGCCTTTGCCACAGCTTGGCGTGCTGGCTATAAACCAGCTATGGCACGCGTCCGTTCAGGAGAATTGCCCTGGACACGCATCGACGATTTGCACCGCCTAATTCTAGAGCAAGTACTACTTGATTTCAAGATTAATTCACTAAGTGAAGCGCAGAAAAAAGACTTGAATCTAGTTTGGCATCGGCTAGCCGCATGGCCCGATACCGTATTGGGTTTACAACAGCTCAAAAGTAAATACACTATTGTGACTTTATCGAATGGCAATTTAGGTTTATTGGCAGAGATGGCAAAACATGCTGGCTTACCCTGGGATTTGATTTTATCGGCCGAAGTCTTTCGGCATTACAAGCCCGACCCTGAAACCTATTTGGGGGTAGCAGCAACCTTTGATATTGCCCCCGAGCAAGTTATGTTGGTGGCTACCCATAAAGATGACTTATTGGCGGCCCACAAATTAGGTCTCAAAACAGCGTTTGTTGAGCGACCCTTTGAGTACGGGCCCAATTATTCTCGTCAAGATATGCAGGTGGAGACTTGGACTGATTTTCATGCTAAAGATTTTATCGACTTAGCGCGTCAGCTTGGCGTTAATTAATTTGATCCTTACAAAATTGCTACAAACTATAGCCCGCATATTCTTTAGTTTGCTATTTTTTTTCTTGAGCACGGCAATTTTTGCCCAAGTTAATAGTAATAAAAACATCAGTAGCGGTAGCCCTACAAACTCTACAACGAGCTTAATGCAGTGGCCTAAAAAACCAATTCATATCATCGTGAGTTTTACGCCGGGGGGCGCCCCCGATACTCTGGCCCGTATTTTGGCTGAAAGTTGGCAGAAGACTCTGGGAGTTAACGTCTTAGTTGAAAATCGCCCTGGTTTTGGCGGCAATATTGGTGCCGACTATGTAGCTAAGAGCGATGCAGACGGCTATACCTTGTTAATTGGAACGGTTGGCATTCATGCAATTAATGGCGCGCTTTACGAGAAATTAAGTTATGACCCTAGCCGCGATTTTGTGCCGATTAGTTTTCTGGCTAGCACCCCTAATGTATTGGTAGTGAATAAAAAATTAGCCGTGGCTAATTTAAGTGAACTCATTACGCTAGCAAAAGCAGAACCCAATCAACTGACTTTTGGTTCATCGGGGTCAGGTACTTCTTTGCATATGTCGGGCGAGCTATTAAAGGAAATGACTGGTATTCAAATACGCCATATTCCCTATAAGGGGCGGGCACAATTTTTGCCAGATCTAGTTAGTGGGCGTATTAGCATGGTCTTTGATAATCTGGCTTCAGCATTGCCTTTAATACAAGCAGGAGAAATACGCGCAATTGGTATAACTTCTTTACGCCGCTCACCTGCTGCTCCCGATATTCCCACTATAGCCGAGCAAGGTTTACCAGGTTTTGAGGCGGTATCGTGGTTTTCTTTGGTCGGGCCAGTGGGTTTGCCGGTTGGGGTACAAAATCGCCTAAGTCAGCTTACTAAAGAAGTGTTGTTGCAGCCAGTAGTTCTAGCCAAGTTACGGGCGAGTGGTTTAGAGCCAGCCCCAAATAGCCCAGCCGAATTGGCACGCTTTATTCAGCTCGAAAGCGAAAAATGGGCACGCATTGTGAAAAAGTCGGGCGCTAAGGCTGATTAGCTTTTATGAAGAAGATTAAATTTAGAGAGTTGTCAGCTTAGAGCAGATTGAGGCGTTAATGAGGTATTAGGGTGCGCAATAATACTTAAAATAATACTTACGTCTAATACTGAATATATGGAGGGATTATGCTAAAAAAGCTAGAACCTAATTCATTTAAAACAGAAACAGCATTTCCTGTGCATAACGCCTTTCGCATCAACCCCTTACTTATTCTTGCTACTTTAGTTAGTTTTACTTGCCTTGCACAAACCAACATTGCTCAGGCGGCACCGTTTTATGCCGGTGCGCGCAGTGGTAACGGCAGCGGAGCAGCTTGGAATGTGGGCTGGCGCGGTGGTGGCCCTGCTTATGGGTACGGCGGCGGCTACCGTAACGGTTACGGTAGTCGATATCGTTTCGGCTATGGATGGGGATATCCGTATGCAGTTGCCCCTGTTGTTGTAGGGGCGGGGTTTTATGGTGCGCCTGTTTATCCCTATGCTGCTCCACTAGTTTACGCGCCACCAGAGCCTATAGTTATGGTTTCTCAAGCCCAACCTAACGTTTGGTATTACTGCGCGCCAAGTAAAGCCTATTTTCCATATGTACAAAGTTGTACAACTGATTGGCAGGTGCTACCCGCTATGCCGCCATCTGGGGTACATGAAGTAAAGCCGAACTAGTAACTCATCCTCAGTTGCTAGCAAAGCCGTAGTGGCAGAACATTCTTAATTTAATAAAAGGTATTTGATGAAACGTCTTGTTTATGCAACTTTTAGCATAGCCGCTACTCTAGTTGGCTTAGCAGCTTGTACTTCAGCCCCAACTGGGCCTACTGTGGCAGTAATGCCAAGGGCGGGCAAGCCTTTTGATGTCTTTCAAAAAGAAGATCAAGAATGTAAGCAATTTGCTACTAGCTCTACAAACGATACTTCAAATGCGGCCTTGAAAGAGGGTGCAACTAGCGCTGCGGTTGGCGCAGCATTAGGGGCGGTTGCTGGTGCCGTGATTCAAGGTGGTAATCATCAAAATGTTGGCACAGGTGCAGGGGTAGGCTTATTAGGCGGCGCAGCAATGGGGGCGGCAAACGCAGCAGGCAAACAAAACCAATCACAAACTCAATACAATATTGCCTATCAGCAATGCATGTACGCCAAAGGTAACCAAGTACCTAGCTTTCCAACACAGCGCTAGAAGCGCTATAGGATAGTTAGTTAATACGATAGCGCTTTGGTTTACTTATTGCTTATGTTTAATGTTTTAAGTTACAACAGGCGGATGCGTTAATTCAAACCGTTCGGCAGTCCTTCTAAATAAATAGAGCAAAAGAATGGCCGCTAAGCCAAGGCTAATGCTATTGGCTAACCAGAAGCCACTCGCGCCTTGCATCGACAAAGGTACATTACCAGTCAAGTTAAAGCCCAAAATGTAGCCGCCACCTAAACCTACACCCCACAGAGATACAGCATAAATAATCATCGGTAAAAATGCAATGCGATACGCGCGCAAGATAAATGCTGCTGTTACTTGTAAAGAGTCAAAAATTTGATACATAGCAATAAACAAGAATAAAGGAACGGCAAATTGTTTCACTGCTTCTGGCGGGTTATAGAGGTCTAGTAAGAGCATACGTAGAAACCAAACTGCAATACCAATCACAATACAGAGTATGGTTGTAAAGGTAACCGCAGACCAGCCAATTTCTTCGGCCCGATCTTGCCGATTGGCACCAATCGATTGCGAGACTAGTGTCATAGTGGCAATTGAGAGTGAAAGCGGCACCATATAAATGACCGTTCCTAGATTAGCCACAATTTGATGTCCCGCTAAAGCAGTAATGCCAAACCGGGCAATAAATAAAGACATAAATGTAAATGAAGTAACCTCAATAAGGTAGCTAAAACCAATTGGAGCGCCTAGTTTTAAGATTGTCCAAATTCGCTGTAGATTGGGCCAACTGAGTTTTTTAAAGATTGCAAAAGGTTGATAAAACCGCCCATTCCAGACAATGACTAAAGTGACTAATAGCCATAACCAAGTAACAATAACTGTTGCTACTGCACAGCCTGGACCGCCCATGGCTTCGATGCCAAAACCACCGTAAATAAATAGGGCATTTAATGGCAGCTTTAAGGCTAGTCCAGCGAGTTGTACAGCAGTAATCACTGCTGGTCTTGAAACTGCGTTGTGTAGCGCCATTAAAACCCGCATACCTAAACTTGCTGGTAAGCCGATAGCTAGGATCGATAAATACAGATTTGCTTTCGCATGAATTTCAGCGTTGGCATGGGCAAGGTCTAAGAGGTGATCAGCATTTAGTAAAACAGCGCACCCTAAAATTGCTAAAGCAATGGCTAGCCAAGTAGCCTGTCGAACCTCTTCACCAATTTCATTGGGGCGCTCAGCGCCAAAAAGTTGCCCTGCAATAGGCGCCAAAGCAGAGACAATGCCAGTTAAGCCCACATAAATACTAATAAAAATAGCTGAGGCCATCGCTAGCGCTGCTAAATCTTCGGCCGAATAACGCGCAGTCATGGCGGTATCAAGCACTCCAAAGGCAATTACAGCCAGTTGGCCCACCAAAATAGGGGTAGCCAACTTTAAAATAGCAGGAACATCTTCGCGTAAACGCGCTAATTTGAAATGAATCATGTTAATTGCGAGCGCGTTCTACTGCAATTTTTCTTGATAAAGGCGTAGCCGTTCGTCGCGGTCGGCTGCGCGGCGGTCTTCCCAAAGTAAAGTCAGTTTTTCTCGATTTAAGTGACCTAACCCTTGAACTTCATTGGGGTTATGGGTGAGCAACCAAGGGCAATTGAGATCATCACGCAAGGGTAGGCGAGTGAAATAATCAAATGACGCTAATTGCGAATCACCCAAATGGGTGGTGTCGATACAATAGGCTTCGCTTGGCACAGCTTGAGTTAAGCGTTGAGCCACGTATTGGTATGTCTTGGCATAGTTAATAGTGGGTAACCATAAGGTCATTAATAAAACCCACATTAGGGTAGTGCCAGAAGCGGAGATAATTAAACAGCGCCAAATGACTTTGGGCGCGCGTGAAGTGCGCCAGCGAATGACCAAACCCCACAGCGAAGTGATAATAATGGCGGCAACAAAAGTAGTGAGATTAAACTCTGCTTGAAAACCAGGAATGTAGCGGCCGACATTGCTGGCAGTGCTTGCAGGAAAACCAGTAATTTTGGCAAACCAAAT
>CAMCUP010000064.1 GCA_945878885.1 Polynucleobacter meluiroseus
TGGTTGGTGCTGAAGAGATTGATTTTTTGCCTCTACTCAACCGAGATATAGCTAAACCAGCAGAATTTTCATAATGTATTTACTCGATACAAATGTAATTTCTGAAATCCGTAAGATCCGCTTTGGAAGCGCCAACAAAAATGTAGCCAAATGGGCCGATGATGTTGATGCTCGGGAACTATATCTCTCTGTTATCACGGCTGAAGAGCTCGAGATTGGGGTTTTATTACTAGAGCGACGAGATCCCAAGCAAGGCTCTGTTCTTAGGGCTTGGCTTGATCAACAAGTTTTACCTGCTTTTGAAGGGCGCATATTAGAAATTGATATGGCTATCGTTTTACGTAGTGCACATTTACATGTGCCAAATCCAAAGCCATTAAGAGATGGCTTAATTGCCGCAACCGCATTAGTGCATAGCATGACTGTAGTGACACGCAATGTAGATGATTTTAAAATGGCAGGAGTAAAAGTTTTTGATCCCTGGTAATGAATGTCAGCCGAACGTATTTAAAGACATTAGCTCTATTTCACTAGACCCAAACAGAGATTTTTGGTATCACTTGACCGAATTGAATAACAAGAGGATTTATCTCGTTTAGCTTGGCCCAGGCAGAGATTTTTAAGATCATCTTCCCCAATTGAATAACAGTAAGAAGCATCATTTTTAGAGATTCCCAGACAGTAATTCTTTTTATCAGCATTATTGATTGAATAACAGTATGAAGAGTCGGCAAAAATAAGCGGTGCACTTAGGGCGCCAATTAGCAGTAAGAAAATTTTCATAAATAGACAGACCCTTGAGAAAGACCCTTTTTAGGTGGGCTTGTTATTCCTCAACCTTAGCAGATATATGAAATCGCAGTAATTTCCTATAAAAAAACGATTTCTCCTCTACCTATATACTTACAAATATTATCTAAATAACCGCTCGATGCAAAGGCATATTTTTGAAATTCTACATAAGGTTAATTTTGCTATTAGCTGTGTCTTGGATCAGCATTGCTGCTCATGCCCAGTCACGTTTTGAGGATAGCTTTACCCAAATGGGTGCGGGCTACGAAGTCTTAAAGTATTCATTTACAGGCGGCACGTTTACTGAAGATCCATTGCAGGGGGTTCCTTATACCGCTTCTGCATCCAATTCGAACAGCTTAACCCTCTCGGCTGCCACAGGCTATAGTTTTTTATTGCATCCCAATTTCTTATTGGGCTTTGGTGCTGAATATAACTTAGTTGATTCAAAAAGCTCTAGCTATACGATTACTGTGCCAGGCGCAAGTGCCGACGGCCAATTTAAACAAGGGAGTGCAACCAATTGGGTAACTGCTATCAAAAATCAAGATTTCAGCGTATATGTGGCGCCTGGATATCCTATTGGACTTGATAAATTAGTGTTTGCCAAGCTAGGTTATGCCAGTACGAAAATGTATTCAGGTGGGGGCGATTACGATATGGTTAGAGGTCCCTTAGTTGGCCTTGGCTATAAACAAGTAATTGCCGATTTTGATTGGATTATTAAAGGCTATATCTATGGCTTTGGCGAGGCAAATTACATTAAATATGGCAATGTTTATTTCTCTGGTGCAACCGGATCTTATGCTGCTAGCGCAGCCAATGTTCGCGTAGGCTTGGGCTTTCTTTGGAAGTGATGGCTATTATTTAGTCTTTAATGTAACGACTGAAATGCCACATAACCAAAGCCTGGTTTTTAATCAATACAAAATACCTAACTCGACCATACCCCTTACCTGAGAAGTATTCGTGCCATTTGCACCAAAGCTTGCACCAGCGCTTGCATTTACTGCTTTTACGAGTGATGCCTCAAAGCGCATAAAGTATTGCTCAAATTGATATGTAGGGGTGATGGTAAAAGTCCATGCTGAGCTATTGGGGCCGTAAAGCAATATCGGTGCCCCAGCTACATTGCCGCCGTTAGTCGATAAATATTCCACCCGCACTGGCAAGCTAATATTCTTTAATTTAGCTGCGCCCATCTCAGTCGGTCGCATTTTATAATTCACTAATATCGCCCCACCCCGAGTAGTGTACGAAACAGGTATGCCTATGGAGGAGTTTGCAGGAATGAATGAGTACTGCAAATAAGGCACGACATGCCAATGATCAGAGCTAAATTTATAAACAACATTCCCAATTTGGGAATTGTTTTATAATAAAGGCGTATTAAAGGTATTCGCATTATTAGGGCTAAATGAGCCGACGTAGCTAATATCAAGCTGATGGCTTTGATTCATTTTGTAACTAGCTGAGGCACCCAGCCAATTATATTTTCCTGAATACGCGCCATCATTGAGCGTTAAAGACAAAGCGATCTTATCTTGAGTGTGATTAACCTGAATGCCGCGGGTAATGACATTCGTTTGGGCCCATGAAATACCACGGGCAATATTTAAGTTTTGGTAGGTAAAGCCAGACTCATAACCGCCCATGGCCTGTAGTTTGCCTATTAATGCAGACCAATTGCTATTGGGCACATAGGCCGCGTAAACCTGGGGAATATAACCATAAGTATCGTTAGTGTAAAAACTCGCTCGTTTATAAGGCGTACCCAATCCCGGAAAACTATATAAACCTGCTTTCATAAAAAATTGAGCTACCCCGGTATTTTTTTGCAAAAGCAGCTGTGCATTCGAAACATCGGCAGTTGCGCTTGGATAGCCTGGCGTAACATTAGTTTGAGTGACTCCTAGGCCGCTTACTGCAGCTGAGGCAATCCATTCGCCATATTGTCCTAAATCAACTGCCAGCCCCTTGCTGCTAAATTCCAGTGCGTTATCCATATTGACGCCTATTTGATTACTATCGGTTGGCGTGGTGGAGATAAAGGACTGATTAATCGCCGTTTGGCAAAAGCCACTATTGGCAATAAGCCCTAGTGCTACAGCCAAAATACTGCAGTAAATTGACGGATATTTTTTAGAGTGCAAGCTTTGCTTTAGAAGATGTTTGAATAGAAGCGGAAGCGAAGAGGACGAGCCCAACCCCCGGCACTGGCAGTACTTGGGTTTGGCTGCTTCGTTCCCGACCTGACCAGGTTACCAAGCCACCATGCGAGGAGGCCCGTCCACCCACATTTTAGCCTTGTTCGAATACCTATGGCAGTATTGGTATTGGGTCGTATGAGGGGTTAGTTTTTTCCGTTAATATGAATGCATGCAAAAAATATGTTGCCGTTAGTACTTCAGGTTATTAAAGAACATAATATCCAATAAGGCCTTTGTAGCTCCGCGCTTTGCGACTTGGTTCACCCATTTTCATTTTAGCCTTGTTAGAATCTAGGTATGACCGCATTAGCATTAGCCCGTTCGTGGCGACCTAAAACCTTCACTCAATTAGTAGGGCAAGACCACGTCGTCAAGGCTCTAACTCATGCCCTAGACCAGGGGCGCCTGCATCATGCTTGGTTATTTACTGGCACGCGTGGGGTGGGAAAAACGACGATTGCCCGTATTTTGGCCAAAGCATTAAATTGCACTGGCCCTGATGGTAATGGCAAGATGACTTCTGAGCCCTGCGGTAAATGTCCCGCCTGCGTTGAAATTGATGAGGGTCGTTTTGTCGATTACATCGAGATGGACGCTGCAAGTAATCGCGGCGTGGATGATATGGCAGCCTTGCTTGAAAAAGCCGCCTATGCACCAAGTAGCGCACGCTTTAAGGTCTACATGATTGACGAGGTACACATGTTAAGTACCCAAGCGTTTAATTCAATGTTGAAAATGTTGGAAGAGCCGCCACCCCATGTAAAGTTTATTTTGGCGACGACGGATCCGCAAAAAATTCCGGTCACGATTCTTTCACGTTGCCTACAATTTAATTTAAAGCAAATGCCGGTTGCGCTGATCATCGAGCATCTGGAAAAAGTATTAGCCGCTGAAAAAGTTAGTTATGAGCCTGTAGCCTTGCGGGTACTGGCTAAGGCTGCGCAGGGCTCTATGCGCGATGCGCTTTCATTAACCGATCAAGCCATTGCGTATGCTGCTGGCACTGTAAATGAAGCCGCAGTACGCGGCATGTTAGGCACCCTAGATGATGCTTATCTCATCAGCATGTTAGATGCTCTAGCAGCACATGATGGCGCGAGTTTATTGGCAATTGCCGAGGAAATGGGCGGACGCAGTATGTCGTTCTCGCTAGCTTTGCAGGATTTATCGAGCCTGCTACAAAAAATTGCTGCTGCACAAGTTGTTCCCGAATCGGTACTAGATGATTGGCCCGAGGCAGCTGAAATTCGGCGCTTGGTGTCGGTATTCACCCGTGAAGAAATTCAATTGTTTTATCAGATTGCTATTACCAGCAGAACTGATATTTCCTTAGCGCCCGATGAGCAAACTGGCTTTGCCATGGCTTTATTGCGGATGCTGGCATTTCGTCCAGTGGGATCGGGCGATTTGTCGCAAAAGACGCCACCCGCCAGTAAGCCGGTAGCTAAGCCAGTAGCTAAGCCAGTAACTAAGCTAGTAACTAAGACTGAAACTAAAGTAGCGCCTGAAATTCTCAAAGAAGCACCTAAGGTCTCAGCAGCAGCTCCTGCAGTATCTTCGTCCGTTGCAAACAATGGGGTACCGAATGCAGGGCGCCCCAATTGGCATGATTTAATGCGCCAACTACCGCTGCGTGGTTTAGTGCAGCAAATGGCCTTTCAAACTGATTTACAAGATTGGATTGACTCAACGCAAGGTATTAAAATCATCGCGGTCAGTAGCTTGCCACAGTTAGCGACAGCTGATTGTGTTGAGCGCCTCCGCGAAGTGCTTGCCACCCATTTTGCCAAGCCGGTGCGGCTTGAGGTTGTTGGCGGAGTGGTTGATCAGTCGGTAGCTAAAATTGATGCGCAAGTTAATCAAGAACGCCGCTTAAATGCTGAAGAGCAAATTGCTACCGATCCTTTGATTAAAGAACTCGAAAAGCAATTTGGGGCGAAAGTGGTGAGTGGTTCAGTACGGCCTTTATAGGAGAACTTGTGAGCCACATTAGCAAAATGGAATTTTGTAAAAAGATGAGGAATGCATCATGATGAAGGGTCAATTGGCGGGCTTGATGAAACAAGCTCAGCAAATGCAAGAAAATATGAAGCGCGCGCAAGAAGAGTTGAGTGCGCTTGAAATTACTGGCCAAGCTGCTGGAGGTTTAGTCAAGATCACAATTACGGGTAAGTATGAAACTAAGCGGGTGCAAATTGACACAGGTGCGATGGAAGACCGCGAAATGCTCGAAGATTTAATTGTGACCGCTTATGCCGACGCCTTTAAACAGGCTGAGGCGACAAACTCGAAACTGATGTCGGGTGCGACAGCAGGTATGCCGATGCCACCTGGATTTAAGTTACCGTTTTAATGACGCGTAATTCAACTAAGCCAAATGGTAAATATGATTTACCGCAAGATGCTTTACAGCGCTTAATTGATGCCTTGAGAGTATTGCCGGGAGTAGGCCCAAAGTCAGCCCAGCGCATGGCCTTTTATTTATTGCAGCATGATCGTACAGGCGCAGCTTTATTAGCCCAATCGCTTGGCGAGGCAGTGGAGAAAGTGGGGCATTGCAAACGCTGCAATACCTTTTCGGAAACCGAGATTTGTATTACCTGTAGTGATCCACGCCGTGATCCAGCATTGTTATGTATTGTGGAAACCCCTGCTGATCAAGTGATGGTGGAGCAAACACTTAGCTTTAAGGGGAATTACTTTGTTTTAATGGGACGTATTTCTCCCTTGGATGGAATGGGCCCAGCCGAAATTCATTTTGATCGCTTACTTGTCCGTATAGAGCACCCCGATACTGAAGTACCAGTGCGAGAGGTAGTTTTAGCCACCAATTTCACCAGCGAGGGTGAGGCAACAGCGCACTATATTGGCGAGATGTTAAAGCTTAAGGGTATTAAAGTAACGCGAATTGCCCGTGGCATACCAGTTGGCGGCGAACTAGAATATGTCGATGCAGGCACCTTGGCACGGGCTATGCTCGATCGCAGAACCCTTAGTTAAACCAATTTATGCTTATAAATCAAAGGTATAGTAGATCGAATTTTTACTAAAAATAGGTCTTTGTCACCTATAATTCGAGGCTAAACGTGAATTTTCATGATAGAACTCGATTGAATTGAACTTATTTAAAAAACCCTGTAGTCAATTGCTGTGGCGCTTACCTCGGCGCACTCTGAGCGCAGCTTGCTTTAGCTTCCTAACGCTCGGCTATTGCTATGGAGTTTTTGCCCAATCCCCTCCTGCTTCAGTTACTGTTCAGCCCACCAATAAATTCGATGCTTTTAATCGTGCCGTGCCTAGCAATAAAGTCGAATCATTTTTACCGCCGCCAGAACTGAATTCCACCGAGGCGCAGTTACCGAAAATTCTCAACCAATCGGTTAACAATGCGCGTAGTAGTTGGGATTTGCGGCAGCTCTGGAATGAGTTAAGGGCTAATAACCCTCAATTGATTGCCGTCCGTGAAGCCTATTTTGCTGCCAAGGCTACGGTACCGCAAATTAATGCGCCTGCTAACCCCACCGTTGGCTTGGTCGTTTCTGGTATGCCTGGGTCAGGCTCACCGCTCGCCTTTGGCACTGCTGGTAGCAGCCCACAAAGTCAGAATGCATTTTCCTTCATGCAACCTTTTCAGTTTCCTGGTAAACGGAGTTTAGCAGCTGATATTGCCGATACCTCGGCCGAGGCCTTGCAAGCGCGCAATGAAAATCTCTACTTACAATATGGCGCTCAACTTGCTAGCTTGTATTACAGTACTTTGGCTTCACAGCGGC
>CAMCUP010000065.1 GCA_945878885.1 Polynucleobacter meluiroseus
GTTGTCAATATTATTCCAGCCGATGCCGATCAATCGATTGCGATCGGTAAAGTTGTTTGTGCCTCGCCAACAATTCGTCATTTGTCTTTTACAGGATCCACTGAAGTGGGTCGCATCTTAATGGCGCAATGTGCGCCGACAGTAAAAAAAGTAGCCCTTGAATTAGGTGGACATGCACCCTTCATTGTGTTTGAAGATGCAGATATAGATGCCGCGGTTGCCGGTGCCATTGCTTCTAAATATCGCAACTCTGGTCAAACCTGTGTTTGTGCCAATCGTTTTTATGTGCATAAAAAAGTGCAGGCTAGCTTTGTAGAAAAATTTGCTAAAGCTACTCAAGCGATCAAGGTGGGTAATGGCATGACTGAAGGTATTGGCCAAGGCCCCCTAATTGATGATGCGGCATTTGCTAAAGTTGAAAAACATGTGGCCGATGCGATTAGCAAAGGGGCTACCTTGGTCACCGGCGGTAAGGCCAATGCCAGTGGGCTCAATTTTTATGAACCCACCATTTTATCCAACGTAACTAGCGACATGCTTATTACGTATGAAGAAACCTTTGGCCCAGTCGCACCGGTCATTCCGTTTGACAATGACGAGGAAGTTGTTAAGTTGGCTAACAATAGCCAATATGGGTTAGCTTCCTATTTTTATAGTCGCGATATTGGTCGCATTTGGAAAGTAGCTGAAGCTTTGGAATACGGCATGGTGGGCGTGAATACCGGCATTATGTCGAACGAAGTGGCGCCATTTGGTGGCGTTAAACAATCTGGCCTAGGGCGCGAAGGTAGTATTTGGGGAATGGATGAATACCTCGAAATGAAATACGTGTGCGTTGGTCTCTAAGTTAATTCCTCAGCCACTTTTCGATATAGCAAATCCCAAACGCCGTGGCCTAATTGTAGGCCACGATTTTCAAATTTGGTAATCGGTCGATAAGTTGGTCTTGTTACATATGTATTATTTAATGAGCTATTACTAAGTGTCTTTTCAGCATTAAGTACCACCAACATTTGCTCGGCATAATCTTGCCAATCGGTTGCCAAGTGTAGGTATCCGCCTACTTTTAAACGGTCTGCTAAAAGTTTGACAAAAGGCGCTTGAATTAAGCGGCGTTTGTGATGGCGTTTTTTATGCCACGGATCGGGAAAATAAATATGCGCTCCATCTAAGGTATTTGGCGCAATCATTTGCTCTAAAACCTCAACAGCATCATGACGCATTAAGCGTAAATTAGTTAAGCCTATTTCATGAATGCGCTTGAGTAATGCACCTACACCAGGCGGGTGTACTTCAAGCGCTAAAAATTGGTCTTGAGGCCTTGCCGCAGCAATACAGGCGGTGGTTTCTCCCATTCCAAAGCCGATCTCTAAAATGCGGAGGGGATTTTGTTCGAGCGCGCCAAGCTTCAAGTCGAATGCTTCAGGCCAATTGAGTAAAGTTGCCTGATATGGAATCGACCATGTAGAGGAAAGTATTTTTAGAGCATGCTGCTGTGCAGTAGTCGTCCGCCCCGTGCGCAAAACAAAAGATCGAATCCGACTAGTTTTACTACGAGGGGTATTCAAGCGCGCAGACTAAGCAGCCAGCAATTGCCTAAAGTAAGCAATGGTTTCTTTAAGGCCATCTTCTAACGCTACTTTAGGCTGCCAGCCTAACTGCGCTTTAGCTAAGGCAATGTCGGGTTGGCGCTGTTTGGGATCATCTGAAGGCAATGGTTCAAAGACTAGTTTTGATTTGCTGCCGGACAACTTCAAAATTGACTCAGCCAATTGCAGCATGGTGAACTCACCAGGATTGCCAATATTGACTGGCCCAATAAATTCTGCTGGAGAGTCCATCATTCGTATCATCACTTCGATTAAATCATCGACATAGCAAAAGCTGCGGGTCTGCTGGCCATCACCATAAATAGTAATGTCTTTACCCTGCAAAGCCTGGACAATAAAATTACTTACTACTCGCCCGTCATTAGGGTGCATCCTAGGGCCATAGGTATTAAAAATACGCACAACTTTAATTTCTAAAGCATGTTGACGGTAATAATCAAAAAATAAGGTTTCAGCGCAACGCTTGCCTTCGTCATAACAACTGCGAATGCCAATGGGGTTAACCTTACCCCAATACGATTCGGGTTGAGGATGTACCTCAGGATCCCCATAGACTTCGCTAGTAGAGGCTTGCAAAATACGGGCGCGGGTACGCTTAGCCAAACCGAGCATATTGATTGCGCCATGCACACTAGTTTTGGTTGTTTGCACTGGGTCGTGTTGATAGTGCACTGGTGAAGCAGGACAGGCTAAGTTATAAATTTGATTCACTTCTACATATAGCGGAAAAGTCACATCATGGCGCATTACTTCTAAGTTAGGATTGCCTAGTAAATGCGCTAAGTTTTGCTTGCTGCCAGTAAAAAAATTATCAGCAACTAATACTTCATTGCCACGCTCCAAAAGCTGCTCGGTCAGGTGCGACCCTAAAAAGCCAGCACCACCGGTAATAAGTATTTTTTTCTTGCCTAATTGACTGCTTGTATTGCTTGCCATGGTTAGCCTAACTTTATTTTGATGAAGATATAGTAAAAATCTTATTTTAGCGCCTGCCGCTATGCCTCTTCTTGCGGCACATCCCAACTCGCTGAACGATAGGCCACGATGACCTCAACAAGAATAGTGACCATTGCTGCCATAAAAGCCACAATACCCAACACGAATGTGCCAACTGCAAAGCCTGAGCGTAGCATTTGTCCTGCACCCGATTGCACAAAAAAGAGCTCTAAAATTGTGCAAGAAATAAAAAACCCACTCAACACATCAAAAAAAATACCCACAGTACACAAACGTCCGCGCATCTTAAATTCTTTTAGTTCACCTAAATAATGGTTGCGTAAGTCTACTGAAATAGTAGAGCCTCCATAGATTTCATTTTGAACAAAGCGCATACGATCGACATTACGCGCTAAGCGCGCAGTAATTGCCGACAACAATGTTGCAATTGCAGTAAGCAAGAAAACGGGTGCTAAAGCGAGTTGAATATTTGCCGTAACGTTGGTAATTGACAAGTCCATTGGGTTCTCTCTAATTTCTCTATTGGGTCCAAGCAATTAAGCCCGTATAACTGGTTATCAAAATAAAGACACCAAAAATAATACGATACCAAGCAAAGGGAATAAAAGTGTGGCTTGCGACATAGTGAATTAACCAGCGCACACAAATAAATGCGGCTATAAATGCGGCTATAAATCCTAGGATTAGGGCTAAGGTAAAGTCGCTGGCGCTAGCAACTGAAAGCGTGCTAGGTGCTTTTGCGAGTTTGAGCAACTCATAAAGGGTAGCGCCACCAATGACGGGGATAGCTAAGAAAAAGGAAAACTCGGTAGCAACCGTGCGTGGCAATCCAAAAAGCATGCCACCAATAATGGTGGCACCCGAACGTGAGGTACCGGGAATTAAGGCCGCGCATTGCGCAATGCCTACCTTTAAAGCATCAAAAGAACTTAGATCATCTACCGAACTAATTGGGCTAATGCTCTGTGGTGATGGCCCATGATGAATTGCATGGCGGGCCTGCATTTTCTCAGCCCAAAAAATAACTAGCGCACCGCCAATAAAAGCAAGGGCCACTGGAATTGGCGAGAATAAATAACTTTTGATATATTTTCCAAAAATGATACCTAACACTGCCGCAGGAATAGTGGCGATCACTAAATTCAGCACAAAGCGCCTTGAGCTTGCGCGACTACTCAAGGAAAATACGACATGCCACAATTTCTGCCGATATTCCCAGCAAACTGCCAAAATTGCGCCAAATTGAATGATGATTTCGAAGGCATTGCCATGACCATCTTTAAAATTTAATAAGTCGCCAACTAAAATGAGGTGGCCAGTGCTAGAAATGGGTAAAAATTCGGTTAGCCCTTCAACCACCCCCAAAACAACTGCTTTAATTAAGAAAATGAGATCCATAGCCCGAATATTAAAGCCTTATCCTGTACATTTAGGCAGAATTGGCCATTCAAGGCCGATTTTGGCGTTTGGCCTTAAACTTCATGTCATATTGAGAAGCCTTGGATTGAAATGATTCGGTTTACCTTTCCCCTAAATTTGCAGCTGAGATTACGCCTAAAGTCTTTACGCTCGGCTTTACTGTTGACCCTGGTTAGCTTATGCACGATTGCATCTGCTTTGGCACAAACTGCCCAGCCCAATACAACTTCCACAGTAACGATTCAAGGGCAAGCCGAAGCTGCTACCAAGCCTCGCCCAAGCCTTCCTAAGCCCCTTACCGCCGCCGACTTAACTGGCCTACAGATTCCGCCAGATATGGTGATAAAGCAAAATTTGGGGGTGCCTAACCAGCCCTCTGCCTCTAATTTAATGAATGCCAACACATTTAATATTGCTCCTGGACAAGCAATTGATTTAATGGGGCTCTATCAAGAAGCGGCTTTTAGTGATCCGGTTTTAAATAGTGCCCGGTTTTTATTTGTTTCTAAACAAGAATTGTTTTGGCAAGGCCTGTCTGTATTAATGCCGCAAATTGTTGCTTCGCCAGGGCTAACCCGCTACTACCAACATGCTGCCAATAATTCAGCCTTACAAACCTTTACTGGTAATAGTCGGGTTTACGGGCAACGCAATTATGACGTCACTCTGACCCAACCCATATTTAACGCCAGCGCCTTTGAAGTTTTTAGACAGGGTGATTTAAATACCAAAGTGGCTGATATGGGCCTTTACCAAGCGCAACAAGATCTCGTGTTGCGCGTGTCGCAAGCCTATTTTGATGTGCTCTATAGCCAAGATAATGTCGAGTTATTTAAATCGAAGATTGGTTTAATTAAGCAACAATTGAATGCTGCTAAGGCGCGTTTTGAGGCAGGCCTAGCAACGATTGTGGATGTGAATTTTGCGCAAGCAGGTTATGACTTAGCTATCTCACAAGAAATTACAGCGCAAGCTGATTTAGTGGTTAAACGCGGCATCTTAGAGCAACTTGTTGGACGCCCCGTACCAGCGCTTAAGCCCTTGGCGAAAGAAGCCAAAATTGATGGCGTAGTGAGAGACCCACGCGCTAAAGTGAAAGAAGTATTACCTGTGCCATCTGAAAATATTAATCCGCAATTACCGCCTGGGCAAACCTTAAACGATTGGATTCATCAAGCCGAGACCGCCAATTTTGCGGTGTTGGGTGCCTTGCTTAATGTGGATATTGCTTCAAGTAACTATCGCGCCGCTTTGGCGACCAACTACCCGACCGTCAATTTCGTTGGCTCAGCTGCTTATAACAGCAATAATGGAGTTACCTTTAGTAATATTGCCGCATCACAAAATATCTACAACAACACTGTGGCGCTGAATTTTAATATTCCAATTTTCTCGGGTGGCTATAACTCTTCATTAATTCGTCAAAATGCTGCGCTAGTAGATAAAGCAAAATCAGACTACGACAATTTACGACGTACTGCAGCGCAAAATACACGCCAAGCATTTACGGGATTTTATGGTGGCCTGGCGAGCGTAAAGGCCTATGAAGCAGCTGAGCGCTCAACTACTTCAGCAGCCGAATCAAGTCAACTTGGTTTTGAGGTGGGTACTTTAATTAGCCTTGATGTACTTTTAGCATTTGATGCTTTGATTAATACTCGTCTTTCTTTAAATCAGGCGCGTTACAACACCATCATGAATGCGCTGAAATTAAAATCGTATGCTGGTGCCTTAACGGATTCTGACTTAACTAGCATCAATGGGCTGCTCAGATAGATCGCTTGGTAATACAGTTAATCTGTTAGATTTATTTTGCTTAATTTGATTTTGTTCTGCAGCGATTTATTGGGGCGTTTTCAACAAACGTTCGGCGACCGCTAATACGGTTTTCACTGTGGGTGGATTCTTAATATCACCTAAATTGCAAATTGCCTCCGACCAATAGCCCTCAGTTTTCCATTTCGGTGAATCGCAATAAATTTCAATAGTGGGCCTACCTAACACCGCCGCCAAATGAGTTAATCCGGTATCGACCCCAATCGTCAATTGCGCACCAGCGATAACAGCAAAAGCTTCCTTAAGGGAAAAAGCAGTTGGCACTAAAGCCCCTTCAATCTGCTTGGCAATCAGCTCACTAGTGACTTTTTCGGCCGCATTACCCCATGGCAAAATGACCTGTAAACCATGTTCTGAAAGACTTTGGCCTAAAGTAATCCAGTTTTTATTTGACCAGCGCTTAGCTTCTCGTGCTGTCGCATGAAAAAAAACCACATACTGTTGACTAATATTACTTTGGGTTGTAGCAATTAAACCTGCAACCCACGCTGGTGGATAAAAATTGGGGGGCTGTTGCTGACGATTCAATAAAGGCCAATCGAATGCCGAGCTCATTACCCAACGTGAGCGATCAACCGCATGGCATTGCCGTGGTACTTGCACTGCTTGCGTATAAAAACGCCGAGCGATGGGCTCGTAACCCGAGTATTCAGTGGCGTTTGCTAGACCTGCGACCAACGCATTGGGTATTTTTTTGGCTAAGGCACAAACTAATGCCGATTTTAAAAGACCTTGGGTTTCAATCACAACATCATAGGTCTGTACTTGTAAGTTTTTACGAAAGCTAAAAAATTCTTGCCAAGTTTTTAGGCTAAAGATATTTTTACGCCAGCGTCGTAGAGCAATTAGCACAATTCGATCAATGCCACGCAAGCCATTGCGCGACCGTAATGGTTCTAGTAAATCGAGATAGGCCTCTTCTAC
>CAMCUP010000066.1 GCA_945878885.1 Polynucleobacter meluiroseus
CTTAAATGAAGAATTCACTAAGCGCACAGTACGAGAACTGATTTCTGAACAACGCGAACAAGTGATGCAGGGTATTCGTAAGAAAGTAGCTGATGATTCTGCCGATATTGGCGTTGAAATTGTTGATGTACGTTTAAAGCGCGTTGATTTATTAGCTGAAATTAGCGATTCGGTTTACCGTCGTATGGAAGCAGAGCGTAAACGCGTCGCTAATGAACTACGTTCTACAGGCGCTGCGGAATCGGATAAAATTCGTGCCGATGCTGAGCGGCAAAGGGACGTCATTTTGGCTGAGTCTTATCGGGATGCGCAAAAAATTAAGGGCGCTGGCGATGCAAAGGCGACCGCTTTGTATGCAGAAGCATTTGGGCGAGATTCTCAATTTGCTCAGTTTTATCGCAGTCTGGAGGCGTACCGCAGCTCTTTCAAGGATAAGAAAGACCTGATGGTGGTTGAGCCCAACGGCGAGTTCTTTAAGTTTTTACATAAAAAGAGCCAATAAGACAACCTGGTCTCTTCGGCTCACAATGGCCTACTAGAGAATGGTAAATTCATGGCATTAATAATGAAGCAAATACAGTATTGCAGCTTTTCAAGATAAACCGATATCGCCGTTGGATCTCCTAAATCGCTTTCAAAAGCTGCCCAATAACCGCGTCAATTGCTGTTACTAAGTGGCGCTCTATTTTGTTTGTTTGGATTTTGATTTTTAGGACCTCGAGCCGCTTATTTTCGTTAACAGAAATTTGCGGGAAGATTTTTTGTATATCCAGGAGGTTTTTCCTATCAAACATTTCTACCTTCAGGTTTATAAAGTCCTTGAAAGTGATGTCAAAGGCGATTTGGTGTTCGCCAACGTTCATGTCCACCACGATAATCCTCTCTCTATAAAGCCATATTTTTTCGAGATGCTCGGCGTACTGGCTAGACTTAGTAATGGCTTCAGTCAGCCTTTCTATCAATTTGGGGTAAGTGGCTAGTTTTGTGTCGTTGGTATCCCAACTGTACTCACACTCGGAGTTGAGCAACGCCGTGGGACCCGTATAGGCACTATCCTCAATTATCCTTTGTGCGTAGTCAACGCCAAACTGGCTTGCAAGTTGTTTTAGACTTCTTTTGTGACCTAGTCCAAACACCCCCAAATCCTTCGCCCCACTCAATATTGAGTCGACACGGGTATTTGATGCCTTGCTAAGTGTGGAGTGGGTAAGTGTTCTACCTTCGTTCTCGGACTTGTCCCAATGCTTGGGCCTGGTCGGCACGTCCACAGCTTCATATAAATGATAAATGGGAAGGCGTGGTATGTGAAAGATATCCCAGCCGTGAGTGAATAGTCTGGCAGATATGGTTTGCTCTTCCCCAGAAAAATAAATTTGCGGGTCGTAAGGAAAGGTATCAACAAACCTTCCCGTACTAAATAAACAACCCGCCCCAACGTGAAAACCTTGCACGGCCTTTTCAAAATTCATTGGCTTCGCAATAAAACCCAGCCGGAGATTATCGGTAAATTTTTCATTCGCCTTGACAACATTAACCAATACCATGGAATTAAAGGGTTCGGGCACCCACTTATCCCCATCTATTTTAAAGGGAAAGGGGTAACTAGAAATCACAAAGTTTGGGTTTTTTAATGAACAATTTTGTGCTGCAGTTATTAAGGTCGAGTCCCAGCCTGGGTCAAACATGGTGTGGGAGTCTATCTGAAAAAACCAGTCTTCACCAACGTAAAGGGTCATGGCGAGCGCCCTCGCCCAGCAGACTCCTCTAGACTTGATTGGATCAACACCGAGGTATCGAATTTGACCGTTATACAAAATTTTTTGTGGGGATATACGATATTCGATGCGCTCTTGCTCAATGATTCCAAAAAAAATTCTTTTAGCGTTGGCAGCGTTTCTTAATGCCTCTTGAATAGTTCTTTGAAGGTGTGGATCCTTATATGCAACAATGCTTACAAAAATAGTGTCGTTATATATTGAGTCTGTTGCCATGGCGCAGGAATTTTGAACTTATAAAGAAAATATGCCAGCAAAAATAGAGTTGGCAGTCAAGAAGCTTTAACAGGTACGCCACTAATTTGGCCTTTAATGTATTTTACTGGCGCAAGCGACTTGAGGATGTTTTTGGGGCTAGCTCTCCTTTTGGCTTATACCTAGACCAGATACCCCATAGTATCGAGGAGGAGGATTACTGCAGTAAAAAAGGCAAGTTCAAAGATCGTAGCACTTAGTTCCGCCAGATTCCCCTGTATTGCCCATAGCAAATCGCGGAT
This sequence comes from Polynucleobacter meluiroseus, assembly GCA_945878885.1. Classification (GTDB taxonomy): domain Bacteria; phylum Pseudomonadota; class Gammaproteobacteria; order Burkholderiales; family Burkholderiaceae; genus Polynucleobacter; species Polynucleobacter meluiroseus_C. The sequence goes on from CAMCUP010000066.1 coordinate 2,273, forward strand.
GAGCCATAATTAGGTATGAATCGTTGGTTATTACCTGAAGATATTGCTGATATTTTGCCTGCTGAGGCGGCCAAAGTAGAGGCTTTGCGTCGCCTCTTGCTTGATTTATATCAATCCTATGGCTATGAGTTGGTGACCCCACCATTAATTGAATTTCTGGATTCTTTATTAACTGGCACGGGTTCTGACCTCAATTTACAGACTTTTAAATTAGTCGACCAACTGTCTGGGCGCACCCTTGGTTTACGGGCCGATATGACGCCTCAAGTAGCGCGCATTGACGCCCATTTATTAAATCGTCAGGGCGTAACTCGCCTTTGTTATGCGGGCTCGGTTGTTCATGCTCGCGCGAGCATTACGAGCTCCTCCCGAGAAGAGTTGCAGGTAGGTGCTGAAATTTATGGTTGCGCTAGTTTGAATGCCGATTTTGAAGCGATTTCATTGTTGTTGCAAACGCTACGTTTGGCGGGATTAGAGCGTGTTTATCTTGATTTATCGCATGCTGGTGTATTGGCTGGCATATTAGAAGACGTTTCGCTTACACCAGAGCAAATGGAAACCTTATATGACTTGTTGCAAACAAAGGATCGCCCCAGTTTGGTGACTTGGTCTCAAGCGCTTCCCGCCGATTGCGCTAAAGCATTACTGGCATTAACGCATTTGAATGGACCGAGTAACGAGGTTTTAAAAAAGGCTCGCAAGGGTGAGTTTGCGTTACCAAATAATCTCAAGGTACAGGAATCTTTATTGCAATTAGAAGCGTTGCTGACTTCGATCGCTGAGCTTGAGCCTGCTACTGAAATTAGCATTGATTTAGCCGATTTACGGGGCTATCAATACCACACCGGAGTGATGTTTGCTGCTTATATTGCTGACTTAGCTCAGCCAATTGCGCGCGGGGGTCGTTATGATCAAGTTGGCGCTGCTTTTGGGCGAGCACGCCCTGCAACCGGGTTTTCGCTCGATTTATTAACCTTAGCAAGCCTTTCTATGGCATCAGCCTTGCGACTTGCGATTCGCGCCCCTTGGGTGCATGACCCAGCTTTAGAGGCGCAAATAATGCAATTACGCCAAGCGGGCGAAGTGGTGATTCAGGTTCGTGAGGGCGAGGGCTTTTTCAGTACTCAATATCAATGTGATCGTGAATTAGTGCGGCAGGATAAAAACTGGGTAGTAACCCCATTAAGGTCGGTAAAATAGACCGTCTTGATCAACTTTGGATTAACTATGTCTCAGCAGCACAGTAAGCAAAATCCTGGCCAAACCAGCTCAGCCAAGCGCGGGCGGAATGTTGTGGTAATAGGTACTCAATGGGGTGATGAGGGTAAAGGTAAAGTAGTCGACTGGCTTACCGATCATGCTGCGGGGGTAGTGCGCTTTCAGGGTGGCCACAATGCTGGCCACACTTTAATCATCGGCAATAAAAAAACGATTTTGCGTTTAATTCCTTCGGGAATTATGCATCCTCAGGTAATTTGTTATATCGGCAATGGGGTGGTGTTATCGCCCGAAGCGCTCTTTAAAGAAATTGGTGAGCTCGAAGCCGCCGGATTAAATGTGTGCGATCGCCTGCGTATTTCTGAAGCAGCTACTTTAATTTTGCCCTATCACGTAGCAATTGATAATGCCCGCGAGAAAAAACGGGGCGCTGCCAAAATTGGTACCACTGGGCGCGGTATTGGGCCTGCTTATGAAGATAAAGTAGCCCGTCGCGCTTTGCGAGTACAAGATTTATTTTATCCTGAAAAATTTGCCGCGCAATTGCGCGAAAATTTGGAGTATCACAATTTTGTTTTAACCAATTACTACGGAGTAAGCCCCGTTGATTATGAAGCTACTTTAGCTGAGGCGATGAGTTATGCGGCGCGCATTAAGCCGATGGTAACCGACGTTTCTAGTGCTTTATATGCAGTCGAACAAGCTGGGCAAAATTTATTATTTGAGGGCGCTCAGGGTTCGCTGCTTGATATTGATCACGGCACCTATCCTTACGTTACTTCGAGCAATTGTGTGGCTGGTAATGCAGCGGCAGGTTCTGGCGTTGGGCCCGACTCATTGCAATATATTTTGGGCATCACTAAAGCTTATTGCACTCGAGTGGGCGCCGGTCCATTTCCGAGTGAACTCTACGATTTCGATAATCCTGCAAAGCAAGATCCGGTAGGCATTCGTTTGGCCGAAGTGGGTAAAGAGTTTGGCTCGGTTACTGGGAGACCAAGAAGAACTGGATGGCTTGATGCAGCTGCTTTAAAGCGCTCGATTCAGATTAATGGACTAACCGGTCTATGCATCACTAAATTAGATGTGCTCGATGGCCTTGAGCAGATTCGCTTATGTGTGGGTTATCGCTTGGAGGGTAAAGAGCTAGATGTATTACCCCGTGGCGCTGAAGCCGTCGCTTTATGTGAGCCCATTTATGAGGATTTTCCAGGCTGGCAAGATAGCACTGTAGGTATTCAAGAATGGGACCGCTTACCTATTCAAGCACAACACTTTTTACGCCGCATTGAAGTGGTAGCTGGTAAGCCCATTGCCATGGTTTCAACCGGGCCAGAACGGGATGAAACCATTTTGGTGCAACATCCTTTTGAAGCGACGAATTAAACGGTATTGTGTAATTTATAGGCTATTTTTATATTAGATTTATTTAAAGGTTTTTATCATGACTGTACGTATTAACTGTTCTGGCTTGCAGGTTGCCGATTCGCTTTACCATTTCATAGAAGACAAAGTATTGCCTGAACTGCATATAAATAGCGCTGACTTCTGGCAGGGCTTTGCCGCAATCGTAAAAGACTTAACCCCAATTAATGACGCATTGCTCGCGAAGCGTGATCGGATCCAGCTTGATTTAGATAAATGGCATCGCGCTAATCCAGGCCCAATTAAAGATATGCCCGCGTACCGTCAGTATCTGAAAGAAATTGGTTATATAGATGAGGTACCAGGCAACGTAGTGGCTTCTACTCAGAATGTTGATGATGAACTTGCACTCCAAGCCGGACCTCAGCTTGTTGTTCCTGTGCTCAATGCACGCTATGCTTTAAATGCAGCCAATGCCCGTTGGGGATCTTTGTACGATGCACTCTACGGTACAGATGTTTTGTCAGAAGAGGATGGCGCTACCAAAGGTGGAGCGTTTAACCCCATTCGTGGCGCTAAGGTGGTTGCCTATGCACGTCAGTTTTTAGATCAGGCTGCACCTTTACTTAAAGCCTCTTATAGCGATGTGGTGGCATATACCGTTGTCGACAATAAACTGGCGGTGAAATTAAAAGATGGCAGTACCACCGGCTTGGTTGATGAGAAACAGTTTGTTGGTTATCAAGGCGAAACTTCAGCGCCTTCATCGATTTTGCTGCGCAATAATGGTATTCATATTGATATTGAAATTGATAAGACGAAAACCATCGGTAAGAATGATTTAGCCGGTGTAAATGATGTCGTACTTGAAGCTGCTCTCTCAACTATTCTTGATTTAGAGGATTCAGTTGCAGTTGTTGACGCGGATGACAAAGTACTTGCTTATGAAAACTGGTTAGGCATTCTCAAGGGAACCTTGGTTGAAGAGGTCAGTAAGGGTGGTAAAACGTTTACCCGCAGACTGAATCCCGATCGGATATATAAGGCTGGTATTGGTGCAGTAAATGCAAAAGATGGTTTAGTGACGTTGCATGGCCGATCACTATTGTTCCTGCGTAACGTTGGTCACTTGATGACAAATCCTGCCATCATTACTGGTGAAGGCAAGGAAATTTACGAAGGCATCTTAGATGCAGTAGTGACAGTATTGATTGCTTTGTATGATATTAATCGCCCAGCAACGCAAACTATTGGCAATACCCGCAAAGGTTCTGTATACATTGTTAAGCCAAAAATGCACAGTCCGGAAGAAGTCGCATTTGCCAGTGAGCTCTTTGGCCGCGTTGAGAAATTACTTGGCTTGCCAGAGAACACGGTTAAGTTAGGCATCATGGATGAAGAGCGTCGCATGAGTGTCAATATTAAAGCTGCGATTGCTGCAGCTGGTTCTCGCGTTGCTTTTATTAATACTGGTTTCTTAGATCGCACTGGCGATGAAATTCATACTGGCATGTATGGTGGTGCCATGGTACGTAAAGGGAAAATGAAGGTCGGAAAATGGTTCAATGCGTATGAGCGCCGTAATGTATTGGCTGGCCTAGATTGCGGTCTACGTGGTCGTGCACAGATTGGTAAAGGCATGTGGCCTGCACCAGATCTCATGAGAGAAATGGTAGAGCAAAAAATCGCCCACCCACAAGCTGGTGCCAATACAGCTTGGGTGCCATCTCCTACAGCGGCTACTTTGCATGCCATGCACTATCACCAAGTCAACGTTGCGAAAATCCAAGAAGACATGGAGAAAAAAGATACTGCAGCTGAGTATGAATCTTTAATGGATGATTTA
>CAMCUP010000067.1 GCA_945878885.1 Polynucleobacter meluiroseus
TTTGCACGCATACCTATTTTCCAATATTTCCTTATCCATAACCATTGACGTTGGCGGAAGCGGTGAGATTCGAACTCACGGAGGACTTTCATCCTCGCCAGTTTTCAAGACTGGTGCATTCAACCGCTCTGCCACGCTTCCTTTGCTGGTGATTATAAAGAACTCAGCCCAATCTGCTAACTATTGGCTACGATCAAAGCCTCGAGGTAACGCGCAATTGCGAGAGAAGATGTCAGTCCTGGCGACTCAAAACCATATAGGTTATAGAGCCCAGGCAAACCATGTTGATTGGGGCCATCAAAGATAAAGTCGCCCGCTGGTGCATTTGGGGGCACAATCTTAGCCCTAATCCCGGAATAATCTGGCTGTAAAGCCCCCTCTTTTAGCCCAGGCCAATAACGCCGTATGGCTGCATAAAAGCCATCGCCCCGCTGCTGATCAACCGAGTAATTAATTTGATTCTCCTCAGTAATATCAAGCCATTCCACATCAGGGCCAAATTTAGCTTGCCCCGCTAAATCTAAAGTGAGATGCACGCCTAAACCACCAGGTTCAGGAATGGGATAAATTAAATGCTTAAATGGTGAGCGCCCTGCTAAAGAAAAATAATTGCCTTTAGCAAAGTACGCACGCGGAATTTTTTCTGCTGATAAGCCTTCAATTTTGCTGGCAACTTGTGGGGCACTTAGACCTGCGCAATTAATTAATAAACGGGTTTGTAGTTGCATGGCGTCATTACCGCCAACAGCCAACTCAAAGCCATCATTAACGACATGCGCAGTGAGCAAAGGTGATTGATAAGCAATCATGCCGCCAGCATCTTCAAATCCACCCAGTAGCGACAGCATGAAGCCATGACTATCAACAATACCCGTTGAGCTCGATAACATCGCTGCAGTGCATTTGAGATCAGGCTCTAAATTTAATGCTTCTGCGCTTGATAACAAGCGTACATTAGGTACCCCATTATTTTGTGCTTTATACAAAATATTCTGCAGATCATTAATTTGTTCATCATCGGCAGCCACAACTAACTTGCCGTAAGCTTGGGTTTCTACCTGATGACTACGGCAATATTCATATAAAAGTCGATTGCCTTCAACGCAGAGCTGCGCCTTCAGTGAATCTTTAGGATAATAAATGCCTGCATGCATCACTTCGCTGTTGCGCGCACTGCTAACGGTGCCAAAAGCCGATTCACGCTCTAAGATGATAGTTTCACGTCCCTGAAGCGACATCTCTCGTGCGACGGCTAAGCCAATCACTCCCGCACCGATCACGACACAATCAACCTGCTCCATCTACTTGTCCCAGACGTATTTATTAGTAAGAATAGGCACAAATCGTAACATTTTCAGTACTTTAAGGGGGATTTGAGCTGCTTACCCCTGTAGTTATTGATAAAATCTATAGATGTCTTCAAATCCTGCTTCAGAGCATCCAAAATCTGTCTTTCGCGCCGCAGATATCGTTTTAGATAGCGCCTATCAAGGCATCGATGCAAATGGCTGGCAAACTCTATTTGCCCAAGCCCGTTCGGCCAATGTGCAGCAGTTCATTGCCGATCTATTTGCTGGAAAGCACCTTAATGTTTCTGAAGATCGCCCTGCACTGCACTCAGCGCTGCGCAATTTAGATCAAAAACCAGTGTTAGTCGATGGCAAAGATGTCATGCCTGCAGTAGCAGATGTTTGGCATCGTATTGAAGTGCTATGCAATAAATGGGAGGGTGTTACCGATGTCATTCATATTGGCATTGGTGGCTCCGACTTTGGACCTCGTTTAGCAATAGAAGCCTTAGCCCATGTTCCCGATATTGAAACTCGTGGCATGCGCATGCATTTCTTAGCCAATATCGATACCGCTGAATTAGGCCGCATTTTGCAACGTGCATTACCGCACAGCACTCGCATCATCATTGTGACTAAGTCATTTACTACTATAGAGACCACTAAAAATGCTAAAGCCGTTGTCCGCTGGCTTAAAGATAACGGTCTCACTGACAGTCAAATTAATAATGCGCTGTTTGCTGTCACTACCAATGTGCCTGCTGCTAAAGAGTTTGGCGTCAAAGAACAAAACATTTATCCTTTCTGGGACTGGGTTGGCGGGCGTTATTCCGTATGGTCAGCGGTAGGCTTACCGATTGCCTTGCAATATGGCTTTGCGACCTTTAAAGAATTCTTAGCAGGTGCACAAGCAATTGATCAGCACTATCAATCTACGCCTTTAGAAGAAAATTTGCCGGTGATTATGGCTCTGACACTGCTCTATCAACAAGAGCGGCATGGCATTAAATCCTTCGCTGTCATTCCCTATGCAGATGCATTAGATTGGTTTCCAAAGTGGTTGCAGCAGCTCGATATGGAAAGCAACGGTAAGAGCGTTGACCGCAATGGTATGCCCGTTAAATTCTCATGCCCCGTAGTATTTGGTAGCTCAGGTAGCAATGCACAGCATTCCTATTTTCAATTACTTCACCAAGGTACAGAGGTGATTCCAATTGACTTCATTGCGATTCGTGAACCCATGAGTCACTTGTTAGAGGCAAAAGAACATCACCGCATTTTGCTATCCAATTGTTTAGCCCAGGCACAAGCGCTAGCTAATGGTAAACAAACGGACAACCCAAACAATACCTACCCCGGTAAGCGTCCAAGCAACTTACTAATTTTGCCGAAGTTAAATGCTTTTTATCTAGGCGCTCTATTGGCACTATATGAGAATCGTGCCACTACCCTAGGGGCGCTCTGGAATATCAATAGCTTTGACCAGCCTGGTGTTGAACTTGGCAAAGTCTTGGCAAAACCGATTGAAGCAGCACTCACAGGTTCTGCATTCGTTAATGCAGATGCTAATATCGATGCCATTACAGCGCGGCGTATTAATCTTTTCAATAGCTAATTCATCAATCTTTCATTTATAGAACCCAATACAAGAAAAATTAGATGAATAAGTGCAATAAAGATCAATACACAAAAATAGCTATAAATTATTTTGGTACTGATGATAAAAATCCAATTTTAGGATATGAGCTAATACGAAAATTAAAAGAATTTAATGAGGTATTGCACTCTGGTGAAGTGATGGCCTGTCAGGTAGTCGGTCAAGAATTAATATCAAAAAAATAAATTTACAAAAAATCATTTTTACTTGGATTAAATATGCAACTATCTCCATCCATTTTTAAAGCCTATGATATTCGCGGCATCATCGATCAAACGCTCGATGCCTCCGTTGCTAAATCGATTGGACAAGCCTTTGGTAGCCAAATGCGTGAGCTTGGTGAAACGGTCATTGTCATTGGCCGTGATGGTCGCTTATCGGGGCCCAACTTAATCGAGGCACTAGCTGAAGGCCTACTTTCAACAGGCATCGATGTCATCGATTTAGGCATGGTTGCCACACCCATGGTCTATTTTGGCGCCAATCAAACGATTGAAGGTCGCAAGCCCCTTTCTGGAATCATGATTACGGGAAGTCATAACCCACCTAATTACAATGGCTTCAAAATGGTGCTTGGCGGTGCGGCAATTTATGGCGATCAAATTCAAGCTATTCGCCAGCGCATTGAAGCGCAGCAATTTATTCAGGTGCCACCAGCTGAAATGGGTAAGCGGTCGTATTTCGATATTTTCCCCCTGTATTTAGAGCGCATTGTGAGTGATGTGAAGTTAGCCCGCCCCATGAAAATTGCAGTTGATTGCGGTAATGGGGTTGGTGGTGCTTTTGCCGCTACCCTTTTTCGGGCGCTTGGTTGCGAAGTAGAAGAACTCTTTTGCGAAGTCGATGGACACTTTCCTAATCATCACCCCGATCCAGCCCATATTGAGAATCTGCAAGACCTTATCCAGAATTTAGCTGCGACTAATAATGAACTGGGTTTAGCCTTTGATGGTGATGCCGATCGTTTAGGGGTAGTTACTAAAGATGGGCAAGTGATTTTTCCCGATCGACAAATGATGCTTTTTGCCAAAGATGTATTAAGCCGCAATCCAGGCAAACAAATTATTTATGATGTGAAGTGCACTCGTAATTTAGCTATCTGGGTTAAACAACATGGTGGCGAACCATTAATGTGGAAAACGGGTCACTCCCTAGTAAAAGCCAAGCTAAAAGAAACTGGTGCGCCTCTTGCTGGAGAAATGAGTGGGCATATCTTTTTTAAAGACCGCTGGTTTGGCTTTGATGATGGTTTATACACGGGCGCACGTTTATTAGAAATTTTGAGCAAAGAAAAAGATCCAAATCAAACCTTGAATGACTTGCCCAATGCTATCTGTACCCCTGAGTTACAACTCGAATGCGCTGAAGGCGAACCCTTTACGATTTTAAAAACGATTAAGGCGAACGCTAAATTCCCCACTTCCCAATCGATTAATACGATTGATGGCGTGCGGGTTGAATATGTCGATGGTTTTGGCTTAGCTCGGCCCTCTAACACCACGCCAATAGTGGTGATGCGCTTTGAGGCCGACAGCGAAGCAGCAATTCAACGCATTCAAGCTGAGTTTAAAGTAGCTTTGTTGGCTGCTAAGCCAGATGCAAAATTACCGTTTTAATTAACGCGTAATCTTTTTAATTTCTTTAAGCCGATTTTGCTCATCGACCAAAATCACTTTAGGAATATGCAACTTGGCTTCAGCGTTATCAAGTGGCCCATAAGTACAAATAATCAGCTGGTCGCCTACATGTGCTTTGCGAGCGGCAGCACCATTCAAGGCAATGGCACCTGAACCCCGCTTGGCTTTGATAATGTAAGTTGAGAAACGCTCACCATTATTGATGTTATAGAGCTCGATCTTCTCGTACTCACACATCTCAGCGGCATCAAGCAAATCTTCATCGATACCGCAAGAGCCTTCGTAATGCAAATCGGCCTCGGTAACCACTACCCGATGTAATTTAGCCAACAACATGATTCGTTTCATAGGGCCCTATCTTTACTATTTAAGGCTCCTATTCTAGCGCGAAATAAGCTCTAATTAATGCAGTTTGGGTTTATTGGCAATTTCATTGGGGCCAATATTGAGCTCTGCTGCTGGTTGCCCCACAAGATTGCCGATCGTAAATGGCGCACCCCAACCCGCACTTTCGCGCAACTGATCCAATAAAAGACACATGGCTTGTAAGGTTGGTCCACCCAGCTTTAAATTAAGGTTAGCCCCACCAGGCAAAATAAAGTCCATTGATAGTACGTCAGCCTCACCATCTTTACTTAATTCGCACTTCACATCCATCACCAATAATGGATCGGCACCAATGGGGTAATTATTAGCTGCTTGATACGCTTCAGCACCGACTTGTCCGCCCTGCTCGCCTTTTGCTTCCCCCTGCTGTGATGCTTTCTTACTGACTTGCTCTTTTAAGGCTACTTTTTCGCCAGCATTCGCTTGCGAGCAAATGCAAATCAACACACTTGCCAAAATGCCAGAAAAAACCGCGGGCAGAAGTTTTTTCATCAGTAGAGCTTACTGAACAATCTTCGCTGTTTCCCGTAATTTCTTCACGGTTTCAACTAAATATTGCTGCACCATGGCTTGGCGAAGTTGCGGCTTAGCCTCTTCTAAAGAAGGAAATTTAAAGGGCCGTTTATCGTCTAAGCGAATAATCACCCAACCTTCCGAGGTCTGAATTGGGGTGGTAGTAATTGCGCTTTTATTCATTTTGACAACCACATCGGCAATTGGCTTAATCACTTGACCTGGGAAAAGCCAGCCCAATTGGCCGCCACTACCTTTCGTAGCTTGGTCGATCGAGTACGCTTGCGCCATGGTTCCAAAAGGCTCACCCTTTTGAAAACGCCGGATTAAATCTTCTGCATCCGCTTTGCTGGGTACAACAATTTGACTTAAGTAATACTGAAATGAGGAAGCGCTTTCGCCCACCAATTTACGCTGCCGCTCGTATTCAGCCTGCAATTGCGCATCGGTAATTGGGTTAGTGCTGAAATGATTTTCAACTAAAGCTTGAATTAATAAAGTTTGCTTCAGTTGCGTATATTGATCTGGAAAATCAATCAAACGCTCCAAGCCCTTTTTAGTGGCTTCATCAGTTAACAATTTACGGTTAATTAATTCCTGCTTCAAGGCATTTTGTAATTCGGGGCCATCTTTTTGTCCCTGGCCCATGGCATTACGAATATTTAAGGCTAGTAAGCCAGTCGAAATCGGCTGGCCATTGACGGTTGCAAAAAATTCAGCGTTCGTCTCCGATACCGTAGTCATTTTCTTGTCTGCTGCAGACGCTGAGCCCGCTGCGCCTATAGCCGGAATGGGGTTAGGGCTCGGAGTTTGGGCCTGACTAAAACCGGGCAAGCTGAAGCTAATGAGGCAAAGAGCAAATATAGGGATAATTTTTTTCATTGCTTCATTGTATTCGAGTCGAGAATCCTTCATTTATGCTGAAATTACCAACTGAAGCGCTAACCCGCCGCTCGGGTTAAGATTTGGTATGAATCCTGTTTCTATGGCCATGCCAGCCCCGACAAAACCGATTTCTTTTGATTATCCCCAGCAAGATGGCGCTGGTAAAACTTGCACTGCACAAGCTTGGGCTCAAACACCTCCCCAGATCTCGGGAGACCAAAAGGCTGCGGTCATTAACCGCATCAAAACGCTCTTAATCGAGAAAGATGCGGCGATCGTGGCGCATTACTACGTTGATGGTGAAATTCAAGA
>CAMCUP010000068.1 GCA_945878885.1 Polynucleobacter meluiroseus
AGTCGATTAATTTCATAAGGAATATAAATACCTTTAATCACCATCATGGCCATCAATATCTGCACCTCAGTAATTAATGCAGGATCTCTCGTAAAGATTGGCTCGATATAGTGATTCTTAGGCGCCTTGACAATAAAAGTAACCCAATCACTAGGCACGTCAATGCGGGGTACATTTTCAACTATCTCATTTACTTGAGCAATTACTATGCCATTTTTAAATGCTGTAGCCTCAACAATCGGCGGCGTATCCTCAGTATTCGGTCCGGTATATAGATTGCCCCGTGAGTCTGCGCTTTGAGCGGCAATAAAAGATACTCGCGGGGTTAAATCAACAAAGTAACGGCTATACAGCTCTAAATAGGTATGAATCGCACCAACCTCAATAAGCCCCTCTTTAATTAACTTTCCTAAGCGAACCCCTTGCTCGCCCGAATAACAAAAATCTAATTTTTTTGCAATTTTTTTTTCGAAAATATCCAAATGCGCAGGAAGGGCAATGTTTGACTGCACGATATGTAAATCGTGGATTTTTTGGTTATCTACCGCCGCCAACGATTGTGATAAAAAATCAGCATGTTTTTGATTATTGCCTTCAATGCAAATCTTATCCCCAGACTCAATCACCAACTCAAGCAGGCGAACTATATCTTCTTGTGAAACATACTTATTATTTGTTATTGTGCGTGCCCGCTCCAGGCGTTGAGCTAAATTAAGTGCGAGCGTATTCCATTTTTTCATGGGCTCTTTTTCTACGCTGTGCTCTTAACTATCGAGCGTGATTTTTGCATCTTTAATCACTGCACCCCATTTTCGATAGTCTGACTGAATCATCGACTGAATTTCGGCTGGTGTTTTGGGAACGATGTCATCATTACCCAATTTTTTAAGCTCACTAACTACATTGGGCTCAAGCATAATCTGCTTAAAATTAGATTGATATAAGGTAGTAACAGGCGCCGGCATTTTGATTGGTCCAACCATATAAAATCGTAAAACTGCTTCATAGTCCTTTAGCCCTTGCTCAGCAATGGTTGGAACATTCGGCAAAGAGCTAGACCGAACAATAGACGTCACCCCCAATGCCCTAGCTTTCCCAGAAGCAATCATGGGTAATGCAGGCCCGATTGTGGCAAACATAATAGGAATTTGCCCCCCAATCAAATCAGTTAACGCTGGGCCAGCACCGCGATAGGGAATGTGCACAATAAAAACCCCAGCTCTAGCTTTAAAGAGTTCGCCAGCTAAATGATGTACAGATCCGACGCCAGAACTTGCATAACTAAACTTACCTGGGTTAGCCTTCGCTAAAGCGATTAATTCTTGGACGTTTTTAACATCCAATGCTGGATTGACAATTAAAACTAATCCCGTAGAGCATACATAAGATAATGGGGTGAAATCAGTTAGTGGGTCATATGCCACTTTGCGTAAATGGGGCATGATGCACAAGGGGCCCGTATCGGTTAGGCCAATAGTGTATCCATCAGGCGTGCTTCTTGCCACAAATTCAGCGCCTATTGATGCGCCAGCACCAGGCTTATGGTCAATGACTACAGTTTGCTTTAAATTTTGCTCTAAAGGCCTAACAATAATGCGTGCAGTCGCATCTGATGCTCCGCCAGTGGTATAGCCAAGCACAAGTTTAATTGCCTTATCCGGCCAAGATTGCGCCCAATTGCGTAAAGATAAAAGTGTGCCTGTAATAGCAACTATGGATTTAAGCGCTAACCTTCTATTTAAAGTCATTTTTAACCTCCAAAGCGATACTTAATGCTAGTATATTTCTTGTATATTACATTGAAAAAAATGGATTGGCAGCTTAATTCGTTTTATCAACAATTTTCAAAAAATTAGAAGATTAATCCGTAAGCCATCATCAGCAAGGTGCCAGTTAATAAGGCAGGCACTAATCGCTTTTGAGGATTTGAAAGCATTATGGCTAAACATAGGCCGCATAATGTAATTCGCACCAAGATTGGTACTGTTATCAGTAAGCCAAAAGGCAGAATAATCATCCGCACTGTAAGTGCTGCCACCATTGCGTAAGTTACCGCCGAAAGCCACTGAAAAATCGGGCTCTCTTGATTAATCTTCCCTGACAGTAAAACGCCGATAGCGCGACATAAATAAGTGCCGATACAAGCCCCGGCAAGCGCTAGCCAAATACCCCAACCCTGCAGTGCAGTGTTCATGATGATTGATCTTTAAAACGGTGGCGTAAAAACTGGCGATCAATAAAATAGGCTACTGTGCCAGCGACCACACCAGTTACGAGCAAGCTCGAATCGCGATCCAGCAAATAAAAACATGGGCCTAATATGCTCCCTAAAATAATTGCCAGACGGTTAATGGCAGTTTTGACTTCCGTAAACGTCAATAAGAAAAATAAAGGATTAATAAAAACAAGTCCTAAGGCAATCCAATTGGGCACAAAACCAGCCAACAAATAACCCAAAATTGTTGCTGGAAAGCTAATTGCCCAGCATAAAATGCCGAGACCTAAGTAATAGTGCAAGCGATGCTGTAATTCAATAGCCTGAAATTCACGCATCGATACCGCCCAAGCGGTCATTGCTAATAAATGGACTGATGCATAGAGTTTACGATTGCGATCACGTGGATGCAGTTGTGGAAACAAAGTCACTGTCATCGTAATGAAGCGGGTAGAGGTGAGAGTTACAGCCAAGATAATTGCCACTACTGATGAACCAGAAAGCACCATATCTAACAACACCACTTGGCCAGGCAAAGCAAACATCAATAAAGTACTTAATGAGGTAAACCACAGATCGAGATGATTTGTTTTAGCCATTGCCCCAAAGCCCACCATACCGGCGAAAAGTACCATTGCTGGAGCACCTGAGGCACACCGAAAGCCGCTCCAAAAAGCTTCTTTGCGACTACCAAAACGGGCTGGCTTATCACCATTGAGCTCTTTAGAGTCAGGCGTCAGGAAGGGTTGCAGATTTTGTGGTGGTGGCGTAGCAGCAGTCATAAGCTAGATTGTAGGTTCTGCTTGTAAAGCCCACTGAATATGCTCTCGTACTAAATCATCTGCGCTACCCAAGGAAGTAGTTAATGCAGCTATTATTTCAGCGCGCTCGACCCTATTTAATGCAGAATTAGCAATCGCATTCCCCATGGCTACAGCTAAATTACGCCGCCAGCGACTATAGCCAATCCGCCGAATTGCACTACCTTCATGTCGCTGCTCAAACTCGGCTTCAGTCCAAGACCATAATGCCAATAAACTTTGCTCGCCTAGGCCATGGCGCTCTACAAAATCAGGCACGCTGGAGCGTTTAGCAAATTTATTCCATGGGCAAATTAATTGGCAATCATCACACCCGTAGATCCGGTTACCCATCGGTCGCCGAAATTCAAGCGGAATTGCAGCAGGATTTTCAATCGTTAAGTAGGAAATGCATTTACGTGCATCAAGCTGATAAGGCGCAGTAATTGCTTGTGTAGGGCAGACATCAATGCAAGCTGTGCACGTACCGCAATGCTGCACTTCCTCAGGGTCAACAGGTAGAGCAAGATCAACTAAAATTTCACCCAGAAAAAAAAAGGATCCCGATTCGCGATTTAAAAGTACAGTATGTTTTCCACGCCAACCTACACCCGCTTTACGCGCAAGCTCAACTTCCATTAAAGGCGCTGAATCGGTAAAGACGCGATACCCAAATGGGCCGATACGACCTTCAATTGCTTTGGCAAAATCATTTAAGCGGCCACGTAAAACTTTGTGATAATCACGTCCACGGGCATACATCGAAATGACTCCGGCACGAGGGTTGGCCAATTGCCGCCATTCTTGGTCTATGTCATGATCGTCGGGTAGATAGTTCAAGCTGACGCAAATGACACGAACTGTGCCAGGCAAGAGTAATTTTGGGTCGGCTCGCAAAAGTGCATGACGGCTCATATAATCCATGTGTCCGTGGCGACCTTCGGCTAGCCAGTGATGCAAGCGCTCTGTAGCCTCGCCGAGGTAGGTGTCGGTAATACGCAAACGGTCAAAGCCGAAAAGAGTGGCTTGTTCACGCAACCATGCAATATTCATATCAAGGTACACATTGAATCAATTAAGTAAACATTGTAGGCAGGAAAGCGAAACGGGTGATCTAGCTAGCGCCCTAGGCCAAGTGCTGATTCAATATTTCAAGGAATTTCCTAGCGCACACCTTAATTTGGCGCTTAGCGGAGAGTTAGGCGCGGGTAAAACCAGCTTTGCCCGTAGCCTCATTCAATCCATGGGGCATCTAGGTAAAGTCAAAAGCCCTAGTTATGCCTTGTGTGAACCCTATTCGATCTCGGTAGAGCAACACTCGATTGCTTTGCATCATTTTGATTTATTTCGTATGCGTAGTGACTTGGAATGGCAAGAGGCTGGCTTTGCTGATTTATTTGCCGCACCAGGCCTTTGTTTAGTTGAATGGCCAGAAAAAGCGGGGGATACACTACCCGTCTTTGATCTATCTATTGTGCTCAAAGCGCGGCAAGCCGAATGTGAGCGCGACATTAATGTCACCGCGCACTCTCCGGCAGGGCAAAGCATCTTATTAAAGCTTGAAAGCTAAATTAAACACGATGGCCAAAACTTCTTCAGTTAATCAAATTAAGCGTAGCACCTTAAGACGGTCTGCTAAAGCAGTTTTGGGTTTGGGTGGATTACAAAAGGCAGGATTTTTAATTCTGTTGGGTGTCAATGAAATCGCCTACGGCGCCAAGATTATGGGAGTGCGCATTTGGCCCTCCGAAGATTACACTCGTATTACCTTAGAGTCCGATACACCGTTGCCCATTACGCAGCAGATGCTAACGAATCCCAATCGTCTAGTGGTCGATGTGCAAGGACTAGAGCTGAATTCAACCTTAAAGGATCTAGTAGCCAAGGTGAAACCGAATGATCCTTATGTGTCACAAATTCGGGTGGGCCAATTTCAGCCCAATGTAGTGCGTTTGGTATTTGACTTAAAAGAGCCCGTCAAACCACAAATTTTTACCCTTGACCCAGTTGCTGAATACCAATACCGCATGGTCTTTGATCTCTATTCAGCCACCCCACCCGACCCATTAATGGAGTTAGTAAAAAACAGTGCCCGCAAAGAAAAAGCTCTCGAGCAATTAAACGCACAACCCGATTTAATTGCTGAATTTGCTAATAAAGAATTACCGCCCATTAAAAGTTCGGCCCTCCCAAATAAAGAGGTCGGCACTAACCGCTATAAACGCTTAATTACGATTGCTATTGATCCCGGTCATGGCGGCGAAGACCCTGGCGCTATTGGAGCTCGAGGCTCAAAAGAAAAACAAGTGGTACTTGCAATTGCCAAACGCTTAAAAGATAAAATCGAGAATGTTCCTTATATGCGCCCCTACCTCACGCGAGATGGCGATTATTTCGTGCCACTAGGAGTACGAGTTCAGAAAGCACGCCAAGTACAGGCCGATTTATTTGTCTCAATTCATGCTGATGCGTTTATCCAACCACATGCAAAAGGGGCTTCGGTGTTTGCCCTTTCGCAACAAGGAGCGTCAAGTACTGCTGCCCGTTGGATGGCGAACAAAGAAAATGCCTCTGATTTAATAGGTGGCATCAATATCAAAACTAAAGACGCACAAGTAGCTAATCTTCTCTTAGATATGTCGACAACCGCACAAATTAAAGACTCCATGCAAGCAGCACAGGCCATTCTGCAACAAATTGGTGGGTTTGCACCCTTGCATAAAGGCAAAGTAGAGCAAGCAGGCTTTGCAGTCTTAAAAGCACCTGATATTCCCTCTATTTTGGTAGAAACAGCCTTCATCAGCAATCCAGAAGAAGAAGCCCGACTGAATGATGAGGCTTACCAGGATCGCATTGCAGAAGCCATTTTGAAGGGAATTAAAGACTACTTTGCTAAAAATCCACCTGTAGCAAGACGTGTTAACTCCTGATTCATTGGGGTGGGTAGCCATCTTCAAGAAGTCCAGCAACAAATTGCTATAATTTCTTTCTTTCTGGGTCGGTAGCTCAGTCGGTAGAGCAGCGGACTTTTAATCCGTTGGTCGTGGGTTCGAATCCCGCCCGACCCACCAAAATTAGTTTTAGAAACAATGGCTTACAGCAATGTAGGCCATTTTTTTATGCCTAAAATTCATTACACACTCATTACACACTTCACTTTTTGTTCCACTTATGTTATACTAGATAAAACTAGGGAATATAAGCCAGAATGTCAGCTAAATCAGACCAAAGCGTTATTTTACGAGATAAGCAGTTACGCTTAGTACGTCGCTCGCGCTCTGCTTTATGGCAAGTACATTACAAAATTGGCTCAGCTAAAAAGTGGTACAGAAAAAGCAGTGCAACAGCTGATTTAAGTGATGCAAAACAACTTGCTGAAGACCTCTTTCACGAGGCTCGTGTACTAGAAAAACGCGGTCTCTCAGTTGTTAGTAAAAAATTCAAAGCCATTGCCGAAGTTGTGAGCACCAATTTCAAGGCAGATGTCAAAGCTGGAACGGGCAAAAAGAGCTACGCGGATTACTACCGCGCAATAGA
>CAMCUP010000069.1 GCA_945878885.1 Polynucleobacter meluiroseus
CATTAGATCCCAATGGGAATGAATTCGAGCTAGAGGCAGAAGGTTTGTTAGCAGTTTGCCTACAGCATGAAATGGATCACTTAATGGGTAAAGTTTTCATTGAATATTTATCTCCCTTAAAGCGTGCGCGCATTGCTTTAAAAATGAAAAAGCGCGTCTTCGATTTGCTAACCCGCGAGTGAATAAGCGCGCAGCTTATTCACTCGATTGAGCCAATCATGAAGGTAATTTTTGCTGGAACACCCGAATTTGCTGCTCATTCTTTGCACGCCATTTTAGCTGCCGGGCATGAAGTGGTGTTAGTACTTACTCAGCCTGATAGACCTGCTGGTAGAGGGCTGCAAACGCAAATTAGCCCAGTCAAGGCGCTTGCAGTAGAACGCGGTATTCCAGTGTTACAGCCGCAAAGTTTAAAACTTAAACCAAGCGATTTAGAGAAAAATACTTTTGGTCAAGCCGCTTTTGAGGCTATCGCACAGATTCAATTTGATCTGATGGTAGTGGTAGCGTATGGCCTACTTATTCCACAAACTATTTTAGATTTGACTGAGGCCAATGATCGTTTTGGCTGCTTTAATGTGCATGGCTCGCTCTTGCCTCGTTGGCGTGGAGCGGCACCATTGCAGCGGGCAATACAGGCAGGTGATAGTGATACTGGTATCACTATTATGCGCATGGATGCGGGGCTAGATACCGGAGATCAAGTTGCGATCGAAGTTACCCCCATCGCCCCTAATGAAACCAGCGCAAGTTTGCATGATCGCTTGGCGTTAATGGGCGCAAAACTAATTAGCCAATGTTTGGCCGCTATACAAAAAGGACAAGCTTTAACGCGAACCCCACAGTCGCTCAATGGCATTAGCTATGCACCAAAAATTCTCAAGAGCGAAGGCGCGATTGATTGGCATGCAAGCGCGATAAAGATAGATCGGCAGATTCGTGCGTTAAATCCATTTCCCGGTGCAAGCACCCAATTAAATGGCGAAGAACTAAAAATTTGGCTTTCACAAATTGTGCAGCCCAATACACAAGAGCAGACTACGGTTGTGGGGATGATTTTTATTGGCAGTCAAAATGAGGTTTTAGTCGCTTGCGGTGAAGGAGTAATAGAGCTGCTTGAGGTACAAAAGCCAGGCGGGAAAAAAATGAGCGCACGCGCTTGGTTTTTAGGTATAGCGCGCAAAAGCGAGCAGCAGTTTCAAAACGCACTTTCTTGATGGACCAACCCGGCAATTCTGCCTCACAAAGTATTGGCTTAGCAAAGGCTATCAGCCTGTCAACCCAAGCAATAGAAGGGGTAATGGCCGGCAAATCACTAACTCAAATGATCGAGGCTTTGCCGGCCCGCGAGCGCCCGATAGTGCAGAGTTTAACTTTCGAAACTTTGCGCAAATGGTGCTGGGCGCATGACCTAATTAAGAAATATGTACCCAGAGCTCCCCCACAAGAACTCGACAGCCTTTTAAGTGTAGCTATTGTGCTGTTAATAAATCGTCACCACAATAATAAGCGCGGCTACCCTGACCATACTGTAGTAGATGAAGCAGTGAAGGCCTGCGGCAACTCTATCTATACTAAACATGCCAAGGGTTTAGTAAACGCAGTTTTACGAAAAATTAGTCAGCAATTAAGCGTGCCGTCAGCTATCTTGGCCGATTCAAGCGAAGCCGTTGACAATGGCAGCAGCTTGTATTTGCCAGCATGGTGGCAAAACCTATTGAAAATGAATTACCCCAAGCAATTTGAGCAAATTTGCGTTTATCAGGCATTGCATCCGCCGCTAAGTTTACGCATTAATTTGCGGAAAATATCTCGGTCTGCTTATCTTGATCTTTTAGATCAAGCCGGCCTTGCATATGAGGAAATTCCCGCTATTGGTGGGCAATCGCTAGCGGGCGCGCTGCACTTACAGGTGCCACGGCCAGTTGCTGAAATCCCCGGCTTTATGGCCGGTCTTGTTTCGGTTCAAGATGCTGCCGCCCAACTTGCTGGGCTTTTACTAGACATTCAGCCGGGAGACCGGGTGCTAGATGCTTGTGCGGCACCAGGAGGGAAAACTGCACATTTACTTGAACTTGCCGAGATTGAGTTGCTTAGTTTAGAAATAGATCCACAACGCATTGGCAAAATTGCTGGCAATCTAGCGCGATTAGGGCTCAACTCGTCAACCCACATTATCAAAGAGGCAGATGCCACCCTGAGCAATTGGTGGGATGGCAAGTTATTCGATAAGATTTTATTAGATGCCCCTTGTTCAGCCTCAGGGGTAGTGCGGCGTCATCCCGATATTCCATTTTTACGCCGCAAAGACGATATTGAACAATTACAGTTAAAGCAGCGCGCCCTATTAAACTCAATGTGGCGGGTTTTAAAGCCAGGCGGCTTATTGTTATACGTAACGTGCTCCCTCTTCCCGGCCGAGGGCGACGAACAGGCGGCCTGGTTTGAGTCAAACCAGGCCGATGCATTACGATTAGAGTCTATTGGCCAGATTCTGCCGGCCAAAACGTACGATGGCTTTTACTATGCTCTATTTAAAAAGAATGGGTCATGACCCGGCGACTTAATAACTTGGCCCAATGTTTATTTCTGGTCTTGGGCTTGCTAATGAGCTCGGGGGCTTATGCCGAAGGAATTAAAGTCAAATCGGCCGAAATTGAGCGCGTTGAAACCGATTGGCTTTTAAACGCTGTTTTTAATATTGAGTTGTCACCTGGCCTAGAAGATGCCCTAAAAAAAGGTCTAGTTTTGTCTTTTCAAACTGAATTTGAGCTCACACGTGGACGTTGGTACTGGTTTGACGAAAGACCCTCACAAGTAACCCGGCTAACCAGAGTTTCATATCAGCCCTTAACCAAGCAATATCGTATTTCTTCAGAGGGCTTCAGTTTTTCGGTGGCTACTATGCGTGAGGCTCTGCAAGCAGCAGGAACAATTGGCGGCTGGCGAATTATTGAGCG
The DNA here is from genome assembly GCA_945878885.1 of Polynucleobacter meluiroseus. Lineage (GTDB taxonomy): Bacteria > Pseudomonadota > Gammaproteobacteria > Burkholderiales > Burkholderiaceae > Polynucleobacter > Polynucleobacter meluiroseus_C. The sequence goes on from CAMCUP010000069.1 coordinate 2,961, forward strand.
CGCTAATATTGATTTAGGCAAAACCTATATTGCAGCCTTACGGATGACTTTAGATTTAAGCAAACTACCAAAACCATTTCAAGTAAACGCCTTAAATAATCGGGACTGGAATGTTTCTAGCGACTGGTTACGCTTTCCTTTTTCCCCTAGTTTTCAAAACGTAATTGCGCAATGATCAATAGGCTCATTCCAGCTAGTTGGACTGCCGCACTTGTGCAAGAGGGCTGGAAACGGCGCGCCTTACCTATTGTGGCAACTATCGCGGGCTTCTTAGCTCTGGCATTGCTAATTTTGCTTTCGGTAGCCACATCTAACACTGCTTTTTTTGATAATAATTTTATTTGGCTCTATGCCGCAAATGTTGTAGTTGGATTCTGTTTGTTCACCATCATTTTAGTTTTGGGCGCAGTCATTGCGGTGCGCTGGAAAGAAAAACGTTTTGGCACTCGATTAATTGTTAAATTAGCCATGATCTTTGCTTTGGTCGGCGTAGTGCCGGGGGTAATTTTATATGGTGTTTCTTGGCAATTTGTCTCCCGTAGTATTGAAACTTGGTTTGATGTGAAGATTGAAACAGCACTTAGCTCTGCTTTAGAGTTGGGCCGCGCTACCTTAGATATGTCTTTGCAAGAATTACAAGATGATGGGCGTAATATTGCCGAACAAATAGCTCGTTTGCCCAATAATGCAAGTCCAGCAGAATTAACTCTTTTGCTGTCTCGTCTGAGAGATCAGGCCAATGTACAAGAACTAGCTATTTATAATATCCGTCAACAACTTATTGCTATTGCTGTATCGGGCAATAATATTCAGCTTGCCATCCCACCCACTGCAAGCTTATTGGCGCAGGCCAATAAATTAAACAGCGCCGGCATTATCGATGAGCGGATTGGCGAAGATGGCTCACAAAATTATTTTTTGCGTGTGCTATTGCCCATCGGTCAGGGCAGAACTTCTCCTGCAAGTAGCTTTGGGGTAAGCCCTCAAGGACCACGAGAGGCTTGGTATTTGCAGTTAGTGAAGCAGGTTTCTCCGGTCATCACTAAAAATACCTTGGCAATTCAATCTGCATACAGTGATTATCAAGAAAAGGCTCTAGGGCGCACAGGATTGCGCAAAATGTATATCGGTACCTTAACCCTAACTTTATTCTTTGCACTGTTTGTGGCATTAGGCCTGGCACTTCTTTTGGGTGGAGGGTTGGCAAAACCCCTCTTAATGCTATTGCGTGGTACTGAGGCAGTTGCGCAAGGAGATTTATCGCCCAAGCCAGAGCTTGATACTGGTGATGAGCTGGGCCTACTAACGCGCCAATTTAATATCATGACAAAGCAAATTGCAGATGCCCGTTCGTCACTTGAAGATTCAAAATCATTTTTACAATCAGTCTTAGATAGTCTTACGGCCGGCGTTTGTATTTTTGATCATCAATATCATTTAGTTTCAAGCAACCCTGGCGCCGACCGTATTTTTGGTACTGCTCTAACTGTAATGCAAGGTCAGCAAATTAAATCGCTTCCAAAGCTAGAAGAATTTGATCAAGCAATTCGCGAAGGGTTTGCGATGATGAATTTGCAAATTTCTAGCGATCTTAAGCAAGAAGATCCAGCCAAAATGGCTACAGTGTGGCAAAAACAAATTCAATTGCATGCTACAAACGAGTATGAAAATGAATTAGGGGTCACGCTTTTGGTGCGCGGCACTGAGTTAACGCGAGACCTACGCATGATTGTCTTTGATGACATAAGCGATGTGATTTCAGCGCAGCGTGCTATTGCCTGGGCAGAGGTAGCGCGCAGATTAGCGCACGAAATAAAAAATCCCTTAACACCAATTCAATTATCGGCCGAACGCTTGCAGCAGAAATTACTAGGTACAGTGGCCCCAGAGCAAGAAGAAATGATTAAGCGTAATACGGCCACGATAATTGGTCAAGTGCAAGCAATGAAGCAAATGGTTAATGAGTTTCGTGATTTTGCTAAAACTCCTTTGCCACAATTGCACCCAGTCTCACTCAATGCTTTGATTAAAGATATTTTGGGCTTATATGAAGGCAGCCCAATTAACGTGGCGCTTGACCCTAATTGCCCAGATATTCTTGGCGACCCCACACAACTAAGGCAGGTAATACATAACTTATTGCAGAATGCGCAAGATGCGACCCTCGAAGGTAAAGACCATAACGCTTTGGTAGAGATAAAGACTAGTGCTGTGCCATATGGGGCAGGGGCTGATCGCTCGCAAAATGCCGTTCGATTAACAATAACTGACTCAGGATGCGGATTTCCAGCTAAGATATTGGCAAGGGCATTTGAACCTTATGTTACAACTAAGAGCAAGGGAACTGGTTTGGGTTTAGCGGTCGTAAAAAAAATCATTGATGATCATGGTGCCAAAATTGAAATACAAAATCGTTTTCAAGGTGAAACTGTGATTGGGGCAAAAATTGCCATGGTATTTATGAATTTAGCTAAAGAGCCTGCTTAATATGGCAAATATTTTGGTAGTTGATGATGAGATGGGAATACGTGAATTGCTAAATGAGATATTGAGCGATGAAGGTCATACCGTTTATTCAGCAGAAAGCGCAATTCAGGCGCGTACGATTCGCGAGCAAATGCGCCCTGATTTGGTCTTACTTGATATTTGGATGCCCGATACCGACGGCATTACTTTGCTTAAAGAGTGGTCTAAGAGCGGTCAGCTGACAATGCCAGTGGTGATGATGTCTGGCCACGCTACGATCGATACAGCTGTTGAAGCAACCCGTATAGGGGCAATGAACTTTTTAGAAAAGCCGATTGCCTTACAAAAATTACTGAAGACGGTAAATAAGGCTTTAGAAAAATCGCTAAAAAAGCCAGACCCTGAAGATGCAATATCTGCTGGAGGCACTTATAGCTCTGGCTTAGCCAAAATAGGGCAAGCTTTAGATGCCGCCGCCGTAGCTAAAGGTACCGAGCCCGAAATGGAGTTAATCAGCGGCATTGCAAAAAGCTATTTTGATTTACCTTTGCGCGAGGCCAGAGACCTATTTGAAAAAGCCTACTTTGAAAATCAAATGCAAATTATGGGCGGTAGCATGACCAAAATTTCTGAATTTACCGGCCTTGAACGCACTCACCTTTATCGCAAACTCAAGGCGCTAGGTATAGACACCTCAAGAAACAAGGGCGATTGATTAATCATTCCCAGTCTTAGCTCGGACACTTTTCTATAGCTAAAAAACACTTCCGCTACAATCTACAGTCTTAAATGGCCTGGTAGCTCAGTCGGTAGAGCAGAGGACTGAAAATCCTTGTGTCGGTGGTTCGATTCCGCCCCGGGCCACCAAGAA
>CAMCUP010000070.1 GCA_945878885.1 Polynucleobacter meluiroseus
AAAAATAGAAAAGAAAATAAAAGTCAGTTGTTTAGCTGAATTTGACATGACTCGCCATCTGAAAAGTAAGCGTGCGATGACTGAGTATTTAAATCAAGTCATTAGTGATGGTGATGATGCCGAATTGGCAACTGCCTTGGGGCATATCGCTAGGGCAAAAGGCATGGCGGAGATTTCTAAATCTAGTGGCATTACTAGAGAGGCTCTGTATAAAGCACTCAAGCCGAATACAAAACCCCGTTTTGATACTGTATCCAAGGTTCTTGGCGCCTTAGGCATGAGAATTACAGTCCATGCTTAATAATTTAGAAAATAAAAAAGCCCCTAGATCTACTCTAGAGGCTTGGTGGGTCGGGCGGGATTCGAACCCACGACCAACGGATTAAAAGAATATTGTTCCACCTAAAACCCCAATAAATTCAATAGTTTACAAGCGTCAAAATAGGGTGTGCAATGAAGTGTGTAATGGATTTATTGGCCAAATTGGTGACTGAATTGGGATTCGAACTTGTTAATTTGTCGGGTAAACCGACAAAATTGATGCTTTGGTTCAAGTCCTGGTGGGCCCACCAATAATCACAATACCAACTCTAGGGTTGGTGGGGTTTTTGTCTTTGAGCGTTACTTAAAGTAACGGTGGTGGTGGGGCTACTTCTAATCTGATTTCAGTCGTTCAAAATCAACCCATTTAGCTGTAATGACTTGCTGTAGAAGAACTCTCTTTGGTCGTAGGTCTAAATTGACAGCAGTTCAAAGTTAATAGCAGTTCATTACAGCTTGTGTGAGGAGAGTAGTTATTTTTACTGAGCACTAGGGATTCCCCTAAATAGCCATTTTGCCCATCATCCTCTGTGGTATTGTTAATTTCGATGTAATCGTCAATCTAAGATGAGAGGTTAAGTAATGACTAACTTTTGTGAAATAAAGCTTAAAAAGGTAATAGTACTAATATTTTTTAGTATGTTTCTTTCTTGTTTTAGCTTGAGTGCTGCTTTAGCAGACTCTTTTCCTAGTAAACCGATACGAATCATTGTGCCCTATCCTCCAGGGGGCGGAAATGATGTTTTGGCTAGATTGTTTGCTCCTGAATTATCTAAAGTATTGGGTCAGTCGGTGATTGTTGAGAATCGCCCTGGTGCCGGAGGATCAATGGGGTCTGCAAGCGTTGCTAAATCTGCACCTGATGGCTATACGCTTCTCATTGTTAATACTGTTCCACATACTGCTGCAGCTGGAATCTATCCAAAGCTAGCCTATGATCCAGTGAAAGATTTCTCCGGAGTCGCACTAGTAGCCTCAAATCCTTATGTTATTGCAGTTAATCCTAATTTGCCAGCAAAGAACATCTCTGAATTTATTGCTTTGGCTAAATCTAAACCTAATACTATTTACTATGGTTCAGCAGGCACGGGGAGTGTTACTCATTTGAATGCGGAATTATTTAAGACTGCTGTAAAGGTTGATCTAACGCATGTGCCTTATAAAGGCGGTGGGCCAGCCATTGCTGATTTACTAGGTGGTCAAGTACAAATGACGGTAGAGAACGTATTTTTAATGACTCCTTACTTTAAGGCAGGCCAACTTCGCCCAATCGCAGTTACAGGCATGAAACGATCTTCTATATTGCCGGATACACCAACCATTGCAGAGTCTGGTTATCCTAATTTTGAAATTATTGGTCAGTTTGGCTTTGTCGCACCAGCTGGGACACCTAGTGATGTAATCTTGAAATTGAATAACGCATTCAATAAAATCACAACTTCGCCTGACATGATTCAAAAATTAAATGGGCAAGGAACAGACCCTCGCACTGTTACTCCAGAGGCTTTTCAGGCAATTCTTCAGTCTGAATCAGTTAAGTGGCTTGGAGTTATTAAAAATGCCAATATCCGCGGCGAATAACTTTCATTTAATTTTTATTAATTGAAATTAGCTCAAGAATTTTCTATTCAAGCTGTAGAAACGGATGTGCTGGTTTTAGGCGGTGGTCTTGCAGGTTTTCGTGCTGCAGTTAGTGCAAAGTCTTCTGGGGCCGAGGTAATTATCGCTTACCAAGCCCATGGCGCCTCTCAGTATATTATTGGATTTAATGCACCATTGGGGGATTCAGATCCAAGAGATAACCCCGAAATTTACTTTGACGATATGGTGAAGGGTGGTTACGGTCTCAATGATCGTCAATTAGTTTCTGTTATTGCTAATGGTGCCATTGATGCGCTAAGAGAGCTGGTCTCAATAGGCATCCCCTTTGAGCGAGCAGGAAATAAATTTGTTCAACGTCATCTCTCTGGCAATTCTTATCCTCGCTCCGTATTTCATCCCAATGGTATTGGACACATTGCACTTAAGGGATTGAGAGAACATAGCAAAGAAATTGGAATTAAGGAATACTCAGGGGTTAAAGTTATTAGTTTGCTTAAAGATGGTGATGAAGTTGTCGGTGCTATCGTTGCAAAAAAACATAGTGGTGAATTTATTGCAATTCACGCTAATTCAGTAGTCATGGCCATGGGAGGTATAGGAGCCATTTACTCTGATAGCACTTATCCCGCAGATGTTGCTTCTGATTCTTATGCGCTAGCCTTAGAAGTGGGCGCAATATTAATTGATATGGAGTTTGTACAGTTTGAGCCAACGGTAGTAGTGCACCCAGAGGGTGCCAAGGGTATGGAAATGCCAACTGCAATGCTAGGCGATGGCGCCCACTTATTAAATTCCTTAGGCGAGCGCTTCATGTTTAAGTACAACCCCGAATTTGGTGAAACTAAAATTGAAAAAGCAAGAATGGCGTTATGCATTCAACGTGAAATTGATGAGGGTAGAGGACTTCCAGATGGAACTGTCTTATTTGATACTACTAAAGTACCGCCTGAAAAGTTAGAGTCTTATATTAATCATTGCAAGCGATTACGTAGTTCAGGATTAGAGCCTTTATCTGAGCTTCCAAGGATTAGACCTGCCGCTCACAGTCATATGGGGGGAATTAAGGTTGATAAAAATTATTGGACAGGTATCCCAGGTTTATACGCAGCAGGCGAAGCAAGTGGAGGAGTCCATGGGGCTAGTCGTTTGGCTGGCAATGGGGCAAGTGATGTCATTATTTCTGGGGGTGTAGCAGGGCGATCTGCAGCCAGATTGAAAAAAAGTAGCGCTAAGCGGAATTGGAACTCTATTCATCAGATTGCACTGGAAAAAATTAGATCACTATCCAATAAAGCAGATGGCATTAAGGCTGAAGATATAAAAAAAGCATTGTGTGACACCATGCTTCTTTTTGCTGGACTTATAAGAGATGAAACTAGCTTAAAAAAAGGCCAAGCGAATTTAATAGATCTTCAGCGGCTTTTTAATAAAGGGGTGCAGGCCAATAGTTTGGCAGAGGCACTGAGAGCATTAGAGGCTGAGCATATGCTATTGACTGCACAAATCATTATTGAAGCCGCTCTAAATAGAACTGAAAGTAGAGGCGCACATCGTCGAAGCGATTTTCCTGATAGCGATGATTCTAGTTGGCTACATCATATTGGCTTTATGATGAACAAGGAACATGAATTAAACAGGATCAAGGTTTCGATTACATAATTCAAGTTGGAAAATAAGTGAGAATACAGTAATGAACAATAAGCCCCTTAGCGGAATTAAGGTCCTAGACTTTACTAGGATGCTAGCTGGACCATATTGCACTATGCTTTTAGGCGATCTTGGTGCGGAAGTTATTAAAATTGAAGGCCCCAATGAAGGCGATCCAATCCGCACACAAGGCCCCCCATTTTTTCAGGATAGTGGGGTTACTTTTTATGCAACAAATCGAAATAAGTATTCCTGTGCAATTGATATGCGTACTTCTGATGGTAAATTAATTGCACAAAATTTGGCTAGTAAAGCCGATATTATTGTTGAAAATTTTCGTCCTGAAGTAATGAAGCAATTAGAGTTAGATTACGAATCTTTAAGCAAGAAAAATCCGCGGCTTATTTATGCATCTCTTTCAGGTTATGGTGCTGATGGCCCAGATAGTGAAAAAGGCGCATTTGATTTAACTATTCAAGCTGTTGGTGGGTATATGAGTATTACTGGTGAGGATGGGGGTCCTCCAGTAAAGCTTGGCACTTCAGCCTTTGATATTGTTGCAGGGATGAATACTCAATCTGGAATTTTGGCCGCTCTATTTCAACGAGTCAATACTGGTAAAGGTCAAAAGATTGAAACAAGTCTGCTGGAGGGAGAGGTCGCATTTTTAGCAAATGTAGGTTTAGACTATTTAATGTTTGGCAATATTCCACAAAAATGGGGATCTGAGCATCCACAGGCTGTTCCATATAAAGCATTTAAAACGGCAGATGGATGGTTGGTTATTGGCGCTGCGATTCAAAATCTATATGAAAAGTTTATGCATGCAATTAATAGGAGTGACTTGATAGAAAATAGTAACTATATTAATTTGGCTGATAGAACAAAAAATCGTAATACGTTATATGAAATTCTTGACGAAGAAGTCAAAAAATATAACACTCATGAATTGATGCTAAAGCTAGAGAAAGCTGGTGTTCCGTGCTCCCCAGTCAATAATATCCAAGAAGTATTTGAGAATCCTCAGGTTCTGCATAGAAAAATGCTAGGAAATCTTGAGCATCCAATCTATGGAAAAATTCCAACGATTGGCCCCGCAGTCAAGTATTCCGCTTTTGAATCTGCAGGCGAATGGATAGCACCACCATTATTGGGTGAGCATACGCATCATGTGTTGGAATCTTGGTTGGGTTATAGCAATGAGGAAATTGCCAGTCTTCGTGAAAAAAAAGTATTTGGTTAGTTTTAATGGAATTTAAAAAGAGGACATATGTCAGACTATAAAAATATTGACCCTAATGATTCAGATCCTTTTTCTATGGCAAAGGTTGGAATGAATTCAAGTTTCACCAAAACGGTTACCGAGTCAGATGTGTACCTATATGCAGGGATTACAGGAGATTTTTCTCCTAATCATGTAGATGCTGAATTTATGGCAAAAGGTGCCTATGGAGAGCGTGTGGCACATGGCACACTCATGCTTGGTTTTATGTCTGCAGCTTCTGCTCGAATGTACCTTGGCCGAACCGTTTCCCAGGGCTATGATCGTGTACGTTTTTTAAAGCCAGTTCGTTTTGGAGATACGATAACGACTCTTTATACCGTTAGCTCGATAGATGCGGCGAAAAAGAAAATTATTTCGGATGTAACTTGTACTAATCAACATGGTGAACTGGTCGCAGTGGCAAAAAATATTCGAGTACATATTGGATAATTTGGAAGAGTCTCAATGAGTGTTCTATTAGAATCTATTATTGGCAGTTCACTTCAATTGCAGATGAATCGGCCTGAGTCGATGAATGCCATGTCAAGTGAGCTTGCAAATTCTCTTTTATCCGCAGTATTAGCTGCAGGAAAAAATAAAAAAATACGGGCGATTATTATTTCTGGCGCTGGGGGAAGAGCATTTTGTGCTGGCACTGATTTGAAAGAGCGCCGCCATTTAAATGCTGACCAGAAGTGGGAGCAAAGTAGGGCATTATTTCATCTAAATGAGGCTATTAGAAGCTCTTCACTTCCCGTTATTGCTGCTATTGATGGCTGGTGCCTAGGAGGTGGGTTTGAGTTAGCGCTGTATTGCGATTTAAGAATTGCAACACCAGAATCTAGATTTGGGTGGCCTGAGATGACTCTTGGAGCTTATCCCGGTGGTGGTGGCGCGGTAATGTTGCCTAGAATTATTGGCCAAGCAAAAGCAAAAGAATTATTTTTTACTGCACGAAGAATTGAGGCTAGTGAAGCATTAGATTTAGGCATTATTAATGCAATTACTTCTAAAGATCAGCTAATGGAGAAAGCCCAAGAATTTGTTGCTGGAATTGAGACTACAAGCCCCCTTGGTTTAGCGGCTATTAAAAAATCAATTAATGATGGTGCAGACATTTCTTTTGGGGAGGCAGTTAAGATTGATCAGGGCTTACGCCGCCCACTGGAATCCACTGAGGACTACAGTGAAGGCTTATTAGCTCATTTTGAAAAAAGACGCCCTATTTTTAAGGGCAAATAGCCAAGCTAGGCAGTAATGCTTAGAAGGTGTAGAGACTGTACGGGTAGGTCGTAAAGACAAGAGACAGTCCAGACTACAAACTGGAAACAGGCAGTGAAAACTGTAGTGGTAAGCATAATCCTTTGGTCCCAGGTTCAAGTCCTGGTG
>CAMCUP010000071.1 GCA_945878885.1 Polynucleobacter meluiroseus
GCGCTTAGCAGCAACTCTAGCAGCCAATCGGTGGCTTGATGCCGATCTAAATTTAGCCCCGAAAATTGAGTTAGTCGTTAAGGCACACTATGCTATCCCGATAGAGCGACTGACCTTTTGTAAGGCCATGCTGCATTTGCCAATCTTGAGGTTTATTTTTCCGCGCGCCTTGGGCGGCATCATTAAAGGCCTTCAGGCTCGGCTGGCAACTGCAAAAGATCCGGCTGCATTACGAGCAAAGATTGATTTGAACGAATCGCGCATTACTTACTTTACCCAAGGCAGTAGCTTGCAGGAGAAGATGGCAGTAGAGTGTAATCGCGTAAGCGTTTATTTAAATCAATTACCAAACCCGAGTAATTTTTTATTTGGCGATAAGCCGAGCTCGGCCGATATTGTTACTGCGGTTTTATTTGGGCGCCTCAAAATGATTGGTGAGTATAGTTTAGTGACCAATGATGCCAGGGGCCTTGCTTTAGATCAGTGGTTTAGCCGTATGCAGCAACAAGCTGCTTTTCAGCAATCTGATATCTGGTTACGTTTTCAATGGTGGCGAATTTTGCTGAGGGGTTGATGGGTAGCGGTTTGGCACTAGAATTGCTGAATGGATCATACACATCAAGCCTCTAGTCAGCCGAATTCCTCTGACCATCCTCAACTAAAAGACCCGGTTTGTAATATGAATGTTACTGAGCAGTCAGTACATCATTTTGACTATCAGCAACATCCATATTATTTTTGTGGGGCCAAATGTCGCACCAAATTTAGTGCTGATCCGGAGGCTTACTTACATCCTACCCCTAAAGAGCCCGAACCTGTAAAGCCTGGAGCGATTTACACCTGCCCGATGCACCTTGAAATTCGCCAAGACCACCCTGGCAGTTGCCCCTTGTGTGGCATGGCTTTAGAGCCAGAGATACCCAGTCTCGATGAAGGTGAAAACCCTGAGTTAATTTCTTATCGACGTCGTTTTTGGTGGACTTTACCCCTGACATTGAGCGTTTTTATTCTGGCGATGTTTAACGAGTCTTTGCATTTAGTCTCGATGGCAAGTTCGAGTTGGCTTGAGCTTGTCTTGGCTACTCCAGTCGTTTTATGGGCTGGCTGGCCTTTCTTTATGCAGGCTTGGGTATCGCTTCAAAATCGAAGCCCCAATATGTTCACGCTGATTGGCATGGGTACCGGTGCTGCCTATATTTATAGCCTGGTTGCAACCCTGGTACCGAATGTTTTTCCAAGTTCATTTACTTCTATGGGGCGGGTCTCGGTTTACTTTGAAGCTGCGGCCGTCATTATTTCTTTAACTTTAGTTGGGCAGTTGATGGAGTTGCGCGCACGTTCGCAAACTTCAGCAGCAATCCGTTCTTTATTAGGCCTAAGCCCCAAGACCGCCCGGCGCATCAGTGTTGATGGCAAAGAAGAAGACGTGCCCTTAGAGGTGATTCAGCTGGGGGATTTAATTCGGGTACGGCCGGGAGAGAAAATACCGGTTGATGGTGTAGTAGTGGAGGGTGCGAGTTATGTCGATGAAGCGATGATTACTGGCGAACCTGTGCCCGTTAGTCGTAAAGCCGGCGGCAAAGTGATAGGCGCTACTTTGAATACGAATGGCACCCTAGTGATCCGTGCTGAGCGCATTGGTTCTGAGACCATGTTGGCGCAGATCGTACAAATGGTAGCCCAAGCACAGCGCTCCAAAGCTCCAATGCAAAAGATGGCTGATGTAGTCTCAAAATATTTTGTGCTCTCAGTGGTGAGTATTGCCCTGCTCAGTTTTTTTGCCTGGGGTTTATTTGGTCCCCAACCCAGTTGGGTCTTTGGTCTAATTAATGCAGTTTCGGTATTAATTATTGCTTGTCCCTGTGCGCTGGGTTTAGCAACACCCATGTCGATTATGGTCGCTAGCGGAAAGGCGGCATCCCGAGGCGTACTCTTTCGTGATGCGGCAGCGATTGAAAATCTTTGTAAAGTGAATACCTTAATTGTTGATAAAACCGGCACGCTCACTGAAGGCCATCCAAAAGTAGAGCGCATTATCTCTATTGGCAACTATAGCGAGCAAGAAATTTTACAACTGGCTGCGAGTGTCGATCACAGTAGTGAACATCCCCTTGCTGCCAGTATTGTGGCGGCTGCTGTTGAGAAAAATTTACGATTAGATCGAGTTGAGCATTTTGAAGCTGTGCCTGGGATGGGCGTGAAGGGCGTTATCAATGGGCAGCAGCTAGTAATTGGTAATGTTGAATTAATGGCTGCAAACCAGGTAAACCTCGGCCAATCTTCAGCAATACAAGAAGCGTTAGCACAGGGCGCTACGGTGATGTATTTAGGCATCGACCAACAGTTTGCTGGGGCTATCGTGCTATCTGATCCGATTAAAGCAAGCTCGGCCGAGGCCCTTACTAGCCTGCAAGGTCTCGGTATTAAGATTGTGATGGCCTCTGGAGACCATCAGCTGGCTGCTGAAACGATTGGCACAAGACTAGGTATTAGCGAAGTCTATGGCAACGTAAAGCCGGCCGATAAATTAGCGCTAGTTGAGCGTCTACAAAAAGCCGGTCGGATTGTAGCGATGGCCGGTGATGGAATTAACGATGCTCCTGCCTTAGCTAAAGCCAATATTGGTATTGCCATGGGCACTGGTACTGATGTTGCCATTAATAATGCCCAAATTACTTTAGTGAAGGGTGATTTACGCGGCATTGCCCAAGCATTTTTAATCTCTCGGGCAACCGTACGTAATATGAAACAAAATTTAGCGTTTGCAATGGTTTATAACGCCTTAGGTGTACCGATTGCCGCAGGTGTGTTGTACCCATTTATTGGCCTTTTGTTATCACCGATGATTGCAGCAGTGGCAATGAGTTTTAGCTCTGTTTCAGTGATCACTAATGCATTACGTTTGAAATGATGGATGATTTATTAAAGCAGGCCATTACCGCATTTGAGGCAGGTAATTTCAACGCTTGCGAGCTTGCCCTAGAGGAGGTACTTAAGGCTGAGCCTAAGCATTTATCAGCTTTGCAGATTTATGGTTTAGTTAAGGCTAGTCAAGGTCAACATCAAGCTGCAGCCAGCCTCTTACAACAAGCCGTCCAGCTTGACCCACAAGATGCAGGGTTGCAATTTAATTTGGCAAAAGCCTTATCAGAGTCCGATCAAGAGCAAGCTGCTTTAGCCCACCATGAGTTAGCCACTCAATTAACTCCATTTAATGCCGCAGCATGGCTTAATTTTGGCATTAGTTTATTTAAGTTAGGTAATTATGAGGATGCCCTTAGCTGCTATCAAAAAGCCTTAGCTATACAAGATTCCAATGCTGTTGCTTGGTTTAACCAAGGATTGGCGCTTAAAGCTTTAGGGCGTAACGAAGCTGCCCTAAACGCCTATGGGCGCGCCATACAAATTAAGCCAGATTATTTTGAAGCTTGGCTTAATACGGCCATATTATTTACACAATTACATTACGAAGATAAAGCCTTAATTGCCTACGAAAAAGCCTTAGCCATAAAGCCGAATTACGACTATTTATTCGCCATGCCATTTAATCTAAAAATGACCATGGGTAATTGGATTGGCTATGAAGCTGCCTTAGCAGCCATCCTTAATAAGGCTGGCGTTGGTGAAAAGGCAATAACTCCATTTGGAGTGCTCGCCATCTCTAGCAATCCTGAGTTACAACTTGCTGTCGCAAAACAATATACCCAAAAAAGGGCCAAAGCTGATTTAGCTTTACCAGCGATCGTAAAACGTCAGCGTAGTCAGAAAATTCGCCTGGCTTATTATTCAGCAGATTTTCGTAATCATGCAGTTACTCAACTCATCGCTGGTTTATTTGAAAATCATAATAAAGTGCAATTTGAAGTCATTGCTTTTTCATTTGGTCAAGATAACAATGCCGAAGTTTTTCAGCGAATTAATCAATCCTTAGATCAGTTAGTTGATATTCAGGGTAAGAGTGATCTAGAGGTAGCAAACCTGTCGCGCGAGATGGGAATTGATATTGCAGTTGATTTAATGGGTTTAGTCCAAGATAGTCGTCCTGGTTTATTGGCGTATCGGGCAGCACCAATTCAGGTAAATTATCTTGGGTATCCAGGTACGATGGGCGCTGACTATATCGATTACATCATTGCTGATCACACCTTAATTCCAGAAGATTGCCGGCAGTATTACTCAGAAAAAATTGCCTATCTCCCTTTTTCTTACCAAGCCAATGACAATAAAAAACAGATTGCAGAAAAAAAGGCGTCTCGCACTGAGTTAGCCTTGCCCGAACAGGGCTTTGTTTTCTGCTGTTTTAATAATAATTACAAAATTACACCTTCAACATTCGATTCTTGGATGCGTATTTTAGGTCAGGTAGAAGGTAGCGTTTTATGGCTCTTAGAAGACAATCGTTTTATTGCACAAAACTTGCGCCTAGAGGCGATTAAAAGAAATATAAAGCCCGAGCGCTTAATATTTGCTCCGCGTCTAAGTTTAGCCGAGCACTTAGCGCGCCATCGGGCTGCCGATTTATTCTTGGACACCTTACCCTACAACGCGCATACCACTGCCAGTGATGCGCTCTGGACTGGGCTACCCGTGTTAACTTGTATGAATGCTTCTTTTGCTAGTCGCGTTGCAGCTAGCTTACTCAATGCGATTGGCTTGCCAGAGTTAATTACTACGAATACTCAAGATTATGAGGCCCTAGCAATTGCTTTGGCGACTGATTCGGTTAGACTACAGCAACTTAGGGAGAAATTAGCTGAGCAACGTTTAACTGCCCCCTTATTTAATACCCCCTTGTTTGCGCAGCAAATCGAGGCCGCCTACATACAAATGATGGAGCGCTATTGGGGTGACTTACCAATAGACCATATTTTATTTCAGTCGCCAGTGAAGATAGTTGATTAGCAATGCAGATTTCTGCCAACCCACTTTTGTGTGCTCTACCCTAATAGGTGCCGGGATACAAAATATCTTTTGTGACCTTGTGAATATCTCGATGTCCTGTAAAGGCCATGGATAGATCGAGTTCGCGATGAATAATTTCCAGGCACTTCGTAACACCAGCTTCGCCCATTGCGCCTAGACCATACAAAAAGGCTCTACCAATCATTGTGCCGCGAGCCCCTAAGGCCCAAGCCTTAAGTACATCTTGCCCTGAGCGAATACCGCCATCAACCCAGACTTCGATCTCTTTGCCAACTGCATCAACAATTGCGGGTAGGGCATGAATACTCGAGACAGCATGATCGAGTTGTCGTCCACCATGATTCGACACAATTAAAGCATCCGCCCCTGAGTTAGCAGCTAAGCTTGCATCTTCGACATCTAAGATGCCTTTAATTATGAGTTTGCCACCCCAGCGTTTTTTAATCCATTCGACATCATCCCAGCTTAAGCCTGGATCAAATTGTTCAGCAGTCCATGAGGATAAGGACGCCATATTTCCTACTCCAGAAGCATGACCCACAATGTTGCCAAAATTACGACGCGGGGTTTTGGCCATACCTAGACACCATCTTGGTTTAGTCATCATATTGATGACATTTGCAATAGTTAGTTTGGGTGGAGCGCTTAAACCATTTTTTAAATCTTTATGGCGTTGTCCCAAAATTTGTAGGTCTAGAGTAAGCACCAAAGCCGAGCAGGATGCGGCCCTAGCACGCTCAATTAAACGTTCGATAAAGTCGCGGTCCTTCATTACATATAGCTGAAACCAAAATGGTTTAGTGGTGTGCTTGGCCACTTCTTCAATCGAGCATATGCTCATCGTCGATAAGCAAAAGGGCACACCAAATTTTTCTGCAGCACGTGCCGCTAAGATTTCACCATCGGCATATTGCATGCCAGTTAAACCAGTTGGCGCTAAAGCCACTGGCATTGCCACAGTTTCACCAATCATCGTAGTTTGGGTGGTGCGATTTTCCCTATTGACAGCAACCCGCTGGCGAAATTTAATTTTCTGGAAATCGGCTTCGTTAGCGCGATAGGTGGTTTCAGTCCACGAGCCTGAATCAGCATAGTCGTAGAACATTTTTGGGGTGCGCTTTTGATGGAGCACACGTAAATCTTCAATATTGGTAATGATTGGCATAACTTCCTTAAATTTGATACTAAATTAG
>CAMCUP010000072.1 GCA_945878885.1 Polynucleobacter meluiroseus
CGCTCTGTTGCCGATATGATCTTTGCATTTAATCTTTTAATGCAACGGCCCAATCAAGCGGCCACACAACAATCGCCTCGCATTGGTATTCTGAAAACGCCGTTCGATGCAAAAATGAGTGACGAGCAGGCCCGTACTTTAGAACTTACTGTACTAAAACTTACAAAAGCAGGTATCAGCGTGCAAGCGGTGGAGTTGCCGCTCAGTTATGCCACGGTGCTTGAGTCGATTTTTTGTGTAATTGAAACAGAAGCGGCAATCGTCCATCAACACCATCTAGAAAACCACTCAACTGAAATTAGCGAACATATTCATGCGCTTGTTAAAAATGGCTCTGCTTATACCCCTGCACAATATAGTGCAGCGCTACAACTGCAAGCCCATTTAAAAGAAGAAATAAAGCAATATTTTCAAGGGGTAGATGTTTTACTCACGGCACCTGCTGCGGGCGAAGCACCTCTTGGACTTCAAGCAACGGGGGATCCTATTTTTTGCTCTCTCTGGAGCTTCCTTGGTTTGCCTGCTATTACTATGCCAGTAGCCCGCTCTAAAAACGACTTACCCTTGGGTATTCAACTCGTGGGGCAATTGCAGCAAGATACGCATTTACTAGAGTTGGCCAAGGTGGTTGAGTCTGCCTTAGCTTCAGGCTAGAAGTCGCTATTGATCAATTTTATGGTGAGTGGTTATTCCCATGCTTAATTTAACAAACGCCTCTAATAATTACTTCTATTAGTAATAAGTCAAAGGCTGCGCCTTACCCCAGAAGATCCAATATGAATAAATCGTATAGAGGATGATGGTTGGCAGCACAATTACCGCGCCCCAAAAAATAAACCACAAAGATTCGGTGGCGGCAGCGGCTTGCCAAATGGTCATTTGGTCGATGATTAAATAGGGAAATAAACTATAGGCAATGCCTAAGAAGGCGAGTAAAAAAATCACAATGGTAAGCACAAAGGGGTGCCATTGCAAATGCAACTTACCGGTATCTAAATGATTTAAAGAGCGATAAATCAAGAAGAAGCACAATAAGGTCAAGAGTGGTAAAGGTGATAACCAAATAATATTAGGGAACACAAACCACTTTTGCATAATGCTTGCGCTGAAATAAGGAGTAGCTAAGGAGATCAACCCAACACCAGCGGCTGTCAACCAAAGGCTTTTGCGGGCCCAGCGAACTGCCTTCGCCTGAAGCTCGTCAGTGGTTTTCATGATTAACCAAGTAGAGCCTAAAAGCATGTAACCCATTGGTAAACACACTGCTACCAAAGCAGAAAATATCCAACCTAATAGCCCTGAATCGAAGCCCACAATATACCGGCCAATCATTACACCTTGAGCCATCGCAGCGATGATGCTCCCCAGATGAAATAAATAATTCCATATAGGTTTTTGTTGCGTCTGCACCTTTACTCTAAAGTCAAAGGAGACGCCGCGCAAAATTAAGCCCGCCAACATCACGGCTACAGGTAAATAAAGATTGGTCAAAATGATGCCGTGTGCAATTGGAAAGGCAACTAATAAAACCCCTACCCCAAGTACTAACCAAGTTTCATTTGCATCCCAGAAAGGCCCGATTGATGAAATCATGGCATCTTTTTCACTATCATTCGCGCTATTTAATAAGATACCAACACCCAAGTCATAACCATCTAACACAACATAAGCGACCATGGCTACACCCATCGCACCAAGAAAGAAAATGGGAAGCCAACCGGCCGCTTGGGCAAGATCGGGCCACACTAATGAGCCCATTTCAGGCTCCCTGCGATTTAATCGTTGCTGCACCTAAGCCATTAGTGCTGGCCTCGGTACTAGCCAGACGTTCTATTGCAGCTGGCATATCAGCTTGGCGCGCCAAATGAAATACAACGACGATATAGCTAATAATTAAACCGATATACAGGGCTAAGTACATCAATAAACTACTCAGCACCATACCAGTAGGTAGTTTAGTAACCGCCTGTGCAGTAGTCAGCACACCAGAAACTAAATACGGCTGTCGGCCAATTTCTGTGACATACCACCCTGCAACTACTGCCAGCCACCCTGAAAAAGTCATCCCTACAAGAGCTTGCAGCATCCACTTCGGTAAAGACCGCTGACCTCTTGAGAGCCAAACAGCAACCCAAGATATCAGCATCATTAACACCCCGACCCCAACCATAATCCGAAAAGCAAAAAAGACGGGGGCTACTGGTGGAATTTTGTCTGGAAATGCTTTTAAGCCCTGCACCTCGCCATCAAATGAGTGGGTCAGATAAAGCGAAGCTAACTTTGGGATACTGATTTCATAATCATTTTTTTGCTCTTTACTATTCGGAATCGCAAAGATTACCGCTGGTGCGCCTTTCTCAGTATTCCAAATACCTTCCATGGCAGCAACTTTAGCAGGCTGATATTCCAAAGTATTTAAACCGTGTGAATCACCCACGACCATTTGCACTGGGATGAGTAGTGCCGCAGTAATAATTGCCATTCTCAGTACAGCAGCATTTGCCACGGATTTGCTACCTCTAAGCACTCGATAGGCTGAGATACCCGCTAATAAAAATGCCACGGTTAGAAATGAAGCAATCAACATATGTGTAAAACGGTATGGCATCGAGGGGTTAAAAATAACCTCCAGCCAATTACTAATATGGGCTTTGCCATCGATCATTTTAAAACCCTGCGGCGTTTGCATCCATGAATTTAAAACGATGATCCAAAATGCCGACAGCGTTGTACCAAAAGCTACCAGAAAAGTTGCTAAGGTATGCACACCTTGTGAGACCCGTTTAGCGCCAAATAGCATTACGCCCAAAAAGGTTGCCTCCAAAAAGAATGCAGTTAACACTTCATAGGCTAGTAAAGGTCCAGCAATATTGCCCACAGTTTCCATATATCCGGGCCAATTAGTGCCAAACTGAAAACTCATCGTAATGCCACTGACTACACCAAGCGCAAAAGTTAAAGCAAAAATTTTGACCCAAAATTGATATGCCTGAGACCAATACTGTTCGCCAGTACGAATACCTTTAATTTTGAGATATAACAAAAACCAACCAAGCGCGATAGTAATGGTGGGAAATAAAATATGGAAAGTAATATTCGCACCAAACTGAATGCGGCTTAAAAGCAAGGTATCAATCATCTAAGTTTCTCGTTTATATCTATATTCTGCTTCTTGTTAGAATATTTTCTGCCAGTATTTTCTATACCTAGTCTACTGACATTGACTAGGTATTTGCTATTTATTGTTTGCTATTTGTTCTGTTGGCTATTTGCTGCTTACTTTTTACTATTTTGCGCCTTATTAAAAAAATCTGTTTATAACCAGGTGGGGAAGGCCTAGAGCAGTCTTTCTTACTTTAATTTTTATTATTAAACCATCTCAAGCTAATAAATGAAGATCTGCCGGGGTATCAATATCAGTTACAAAGTTTGCGTTATCGGTCTGGAAATAAGTAATAAGCTCAGGATGTAAATCGAAGTATTGACGACAGCTTAATTTATCGACCGAGGCTAAAATAGCGCACATGACTGCGCCTGAAAAAATAATTGGGTTGCCACGTCGTCCTTGCACTTGCGGTATCACAATAATTTTTGGAAAGCTAGCCAAGCCGCCCAAAACTGCTGCCCGCACGGTAAATTGTTGAATTAATAAAGCGAGTTCTACCTTAGTAATAAAAGGTTGATCGCATAACATCATGATAATCGCATCACATTTTGTATCTAAAGCTTCAATTCCTAAGCGAACTGAGGAGGCTTGCCCAAGTTCGGGGGCATGATTACGCACAACTCTCACAGGAAATTGCTGTGCAATCGCTTCAACCTGCAAATGATAAAAGCCACTAACTACGACTACTTCATTTACCTCCACTTCATTTAAAGCAATTAAATGATGTTCAAGTAAAGAAAGGCCCCGCAATTGAAGCAGGGCCTTTGGTAATCCTCCAATGCGACTTCCTGGTCCAGCAGCTAATAAAACCGCGCCAATACGCATCAGGGAAAATTAAACTTATTTCCGAATATGCGCGTGGCGGGCAGCATCTTGTGACATGCCAGCACCAGACTTACCATCCATCGCTTCTTTTTCAGTAGTAATCTCTTTGCGACGCTCTTTGCAAGCAGTAGTAATTTCCTGCAAGGCCTTGCGAGCTCGAGTAGCTGATGCCTTAATGCCTTTTTCTTTGAACTTTTCGTTCTCAGCTTGATAAGCTTCAAAACTAGCAATAATTTTTTCGTGATGTGACATTTTTTTCCTTTTAGATCAGAACAATTAGGGACTACCAAATCAGTATATCTTGCTCTGATGCCCTACTTTGGTGCATGAAAATTACGGCATAAGTCGGGTATAAAGAAGATATGACGCATCTCACTAGCTCGATAACAGATAACCCCTACCGGAATTTATGCACCGATTGCGGCATTTCCCGCAGTTCCGACCCCAAACGATGTGGCAAAGCCTGTCAATTTATTCAGCCGAAGTACCCTGAACTAGAAACCCAAACCCACGGCCGAGCACGCGATCCTTTACGCACCGATGAACTTCATTTTGGGCCCTTTTTACGTATGTTACGCGCCAGTCTAAAGCAGCCACGAACTGGGGCTCAGTGGACTGGCATCACCACTCGCATTGCTGAATGCTTACTTGAAACCAAAGCAGTGGATGCCGTACTCACTATGACTGCCGACCCTAACGATAACTGGCGACCAAAACCGATTTTGATCGATAAGGCCGAAGATCTGGCGCAATGTCGGGGTATGCGGATGGGTTATGCCCCATTACTTTCTTTGCTAGAACCAGCAGCCGCTAAAGGTTATAAAAAATTGGCCGTAATTGGTATTCCATGTCAGGTTTATGCGCTGCGCGCTTTAGAGAAAGAATTGGGCTTTGAGAAGTTGTATGTCATCGGCACACCCTGCTCTGACAACACCACCACCGAAAACTTTCATGATTTTTTAGCCCTCGTTACCGACCAAGCTGAAAATGTCATTTATCTAGAATTTCGCGCTGACTATCATGTGGAAATTCGTTTTAAAGATGGCACCAAACGTGAGATTCCTTTTTTACAATTACCCCTGTCAACTTTGCCGAATGATTTTTTTCCACTAACCTGTCGCACCTGCGTTGATTACACCAATGTGTTGTCTGACATCACCGTAGGTTATATGGGTGGCGAAGGTCAGCAGTGGTTATTAGTGCGCAATCAAACTGGGGAAGAATTACTCAAGTTATTAGGTGATGAGGTGACTCTCACTGCACCAGGTAGTGCAGGTAAACGCTTCTCTGCTGTAAATGGTTTTATGAAAAATGTGAAATTGGCGGCTGGTGGGTTGCCACTTCGCAAAATGCCTGATTGGTTAAGGCCTATAGTGGGTTGGTTAATGCCGCGTATTGGGCCGCGTGGTCTTGAATTTGCGCGTGCACGAGTTGAAATGAAAGCAATCGAAACCGTCTTACACTTACGGCGTGAACATCCAGCACGCATCGCTTCAATGGTACCAAAACACATTTGGCCTTTGGTTGAGCCCTATCAGCTCAAGCCTGAACCAAATGAACTAGCTACACTGCCGCTTAAAAAGAGAGTGCTCGATGAAGCTTAGCAACAGTGGAACCGGTACGAAGTAATCATGAAACCACCAGCCAATTTTTACTACGACATAATTTCCCCTTACGTATATTTTTTTCTCAAGTTACGTAAACCGCTCGAAGCGCTTGTTGATCTAAAACCCATACCGATTTTTTTTCCTGGTTTACTGCGCATGCAAAATAATCGTGGGCCAGCCGAGATCCCTGAAAAAAGAATTCATACCTATACCTTCTGCGTATGGAAAGCCCAACAACTGGGCATTCCATTTCAGTTTCCGCGGCGCCATCCATTTGCTTCTGCCGCAGCGCAACGCTTATTACTACAAGAAGGTGCTGACTTCGCGATGATTGATAAAGCCTTTGATTTCGTTTGGGGTCAAGGCGGCGATCCTGAAACCCAATGGAGTGAGTTTTGCCTTGCGCTAGGCTTACCTGTGACCACTGCAAAGCCAAGCACCGCAGGGATTAAGCAAGCCCTAATTGCCAATACTGAAAGTGCAAATCAAGCCGGCATTTTTGGGGTACCTAG
>CAMCUP010000073.1 GCA_945878885.1 Polynucleobacter meluiroseus
AAATGGTGGCGAATCGGTAAAACTACTTCACCGCTAATTTGCAAGGGCGACTCAAGGAGTAAATCTAAAGTGCGTGAAATCGCACCTTCGCTCGAATTTTCTACTGGAACCACACCAAATTGAGCCGCGCCCTTTTCTACCGCTTTAAATACCTCATCCAGACTATTGCAAGCCAACCCTTCAATTGAACTGCCAAATGCAGCTTGTGCTGCTTGTTCTGAAAAAGTCCCTCTTGGGCCCAAATAAGCAATGATTTGCTTAGCCTCTAAGGCGCGGCAAGCAGACATAATTTCTCGCCAAATTGCGGTGATGCCGTCGGCATGCAAAGGACCCGAATTCGATGCTTGCAAATTGGCAATAACTTCTAATTCGCGTTCAGGACGAAACACTGGCGATGCAGTCTCCCCTTTAATATGCCCAACTTCCTGAGCGGCACGGGCGCGTTTGGACATGAGCTCGAGGAGCTCTAGATCGAGCTTATCAATTTGCGCTCGCAAGGGTGCAAGGCGCTGATCTTCCGTTGCCATTACCTTAAGCCAACCTTTCAAATTCGCGCATAAATTCAACTAGGGTCTCAACACCTTTTAAGGGCATCGCGTTATAAATGCTAGCGCGCATGCCTCCAGCAGCTTTATGACCACGTAATGCTGTTAAGCCATTTTCACTCGATTGCGCCAAAAATGCAGTATTTAATTCTTCATTTTTTAAAAAGAAGGTGACATTCATACGTGAACGTACCGATTTTTCAACGCGATTTTCATACAAACTACTGCCATCAATGAAATCGTAGAGTAGTTGGGACTTCTCTTGATTACGCTTGGCCATCTCGGGAACGCCACCTTGCCTAATCAGCCACTTAAAGACTAATCCCGCCATATAAATCGAAAAAGTCGCGGGAGTATTAAACATCGACTGATGATTCGCTTGTTTAGCCCAATCAAATACCGATGGCGTTATTGGCATTTGGTGACCGATTAAATCGCGCCGAATAATCACGATCGCTGCGCCCGCTGGACCAATATTTTTCTGCGCTCCAGCAAAACAAACACCACAGCGTGAAACATCGAATTCTCGCGACAAAATATTGCTAGAAATATCAGCGACTAGTGGTACTGTACCAACCTCAGGAATCGATTGAAACTCCACCCCACCAATGGTTTCATTTGCGCAGTAATGCACATAAGCAGCATCACTTGATAATTGCCAGGTAGTTCGAGCGGGAATCGAGCGGTAATGATCTGCAACTGAAGTTGCCGCTAAATGGGCAACCCCATATTTTTCAGCTTCTTTAATCGACTTCTCAGACCACACACCCGTGACTATGAAATCGGCCTTAGGGCCATGCGGGGCTAAGGACATTAAATTGAGTGGAACCGCCGCATTTTGACCAATGCCACCACCTTGCAATAATAAAACTTCATAGTTATCGGGAATGTGCATTAAAGAGCGTAAATCTTGCAAAGCTTCTTCGTACACCACCATGAATTCTTTGCTGCGATGGCTAATTTCCATCACGCTTGTTCCAAGACCATGCCAATTTAATAATTCATCAGCTGCTTGCTGCAAAACTTCGGCAGGTAGAGTTGCGGGTCCCGCAGAAAAATTAAAGATACGGCGGTCAAACGTCATGGTAGTAAGTTAATTAGCCAAATAAATGGCTAGTTATCCGCATCATCGGCAGGTACATCAGGCAATCCATCTAGCGTGCCCTCACTTGCAAGACCACCATCTGTGTCAATCTCATCGCCATCATCATCGGTATCGCTCTCGGCAATGCGCTGCAGACCCGACAAACGGGTACCTTCATCGACATTAATTAAGGTAACGCCTTGCGTGGCGCGACCCATCTCGCGAATTTCGGCAACCCGGGTGCGTACTAAAACACCACCCGTAGTAATTAACATAATTTGATCTTCTGGCGAAACGAGAGCAGCTGCGACCACTTTGCCATTACGTTCGGTGGTTTGAATTGCAATCATGCCCTTAGTACCGCGGCCATGTCGGGTGTACTCGGCAATCGGCGTGCGCTTACCAAAGCCATTTTCAGTGGCGGTTAAGACGCTACCCATCACATTCGCTGTAGTTACGTTCTCGCTGCCCTCAAGCGCTATCGCTGGGCTTACCACCACACCATCAACGATAACTTCGGTGAATTCAGCTGGGGCAACTAACATCGCAATCACTTGCTGCGCAGGGCCTAAATTCATTCCTCGTACTCCGCGTGCAGTTCGACCCATGGGACGCACATCATTTTCATCGAAACGAACAGCCTTTCCAGCATCGGAGAACAACATCACGTCGTGCTTACCATCAGTAATTGCTGCGCCTACCAAGAAATCGTTCTCGTTTAAGTCAACCGCAATAATGCCGCCCTTACGGGGGTTGGAAAAATCAGATAAGCGTGTTTTCTTGACAGTACCCAAGCTAGTGGCCATAAAGACAAAGTGATCATCCTGATAACCCTTAATTGGCAGAATGACAGTGATCTTTTCACCCTCAATTAAAGGGAACATATTCACAATCGGTTTGCCGCGCGAAGTGCGACTGCCTTGTGGCACTTCCCATACTTTTAGCCAATACATCCGGCCTCGATCGGAGAAACATAAAATCGTGTCATGGGTATTGGCAACAAATAAGGTATCTATCCAGTCTTCATCTTTTGTAGTAGCAGCCTGCTTACCGCGGCCCCCACGTTTTTGCGCCCGATATTCACTTAAGGGCTGGCTCTTCATATAACCGGTATGCGATAGAGTCACCACCATATCGGTCGGTGTAATTAAATCTTCCGTAAATAATTCAGTCGCATTCATTTCAATAAAAGAGCGCCGCCCTGAATCACCACCAGCAATACCAAATTCAGCTTGCACTTCTTTTAATTCTTCCTCAATGACCTGTGTGACCCGCGATGGTTTTGCTAACAAATCGAGTAAATCTGAAATTTCAGTCATCACTTCTTTGTATTCCGCGACAATTTTGTCTTGCTCAAGACCAGTCAAACGCTGCAAGCGCATTTGCAAAATTTCTTGCGCCTGACTATCCGATAAGCGATACAAACCACTAGCTTGCATGCCATACTCTGGCAACAAACCATCGGGGCGGTAAGCATTGCGACCACCTGGCGTATCAGTTTCAGCGCGCGCTAACATCTCGCGCACCATGGCGGAATCCCAGGGCTTACTCATTAATTCTTGCTTAGCAATAGCGGGATTTGCAGCGGCTTTAATTAACACGATGAACTCGTCGATATTCGCTAATGCAACTGCGAGCCCTTCGAGCACATGGCCACGATCACGGGCTTTACGTAATTCAAAAATCGTACGCCGCGTAACCACCTCGCGTCGATGCTGTAAAAAATATTCCAGCATCTGTTTTAAATTGAGTAGGCGTGGTTGGTTATCAACCAAGGCCACCATATTCATACCGAAGTTATCTTGTAGCTGGGTACTCTTGTATAAATTATTGAGCACGACCTCTGGCACCTCACCGCGCTTAAGTTCGATAACGACGCGCATGCCCGACTTATCAGACTCATCGCGTAAATCGGAAATGCCCTCAACTTTTTTCTCGTTAACTAATTCAGCAATGCGTTCGAGCAAGTTCTTTTTATTTACCTGATAAGGCAACTCATCAACAATAATGGCTTGACGTGAACCTTTATCGATATCTTCAAAGTGGGTTTTAGCCCGCATCACTACGCGACCACGGCCGGTACGGTAACCTTCACGCACACCCTGTACCCCATAAATAATGCCGGCGGTGGGAAAGTCGGGGGCAGGTACGATTTCGATCAACTCATCTATGGTGCAATCAGGGTTGTGCAGCACATGCAAACAGGCTGTAATCACTTCATCGAGGTTGTGTGGGGGAATATTCGTCGCCATACCCACGGCAATACCAGAAGAGCCATTAATCAGCAAATTTGGCACCTTGGCAGGCAAAATCAGGGGCTCGTGCTCACTACCATCGTAGTTAGGGCCAAAATCAACGGTTTCTTTATCTAAATCGGCCAAAAGCTCATGGGCGATTTTGCGTAAGCGAATCTCGGTATAACGCATTGCCGCGGCATTATCGCCATCAACCGAGCCAAAATTACCCTGGCCGTCAACTAACATATACCTTAGCGAGAAATCTTGGGCCATCCGCACAATCGTGTCGTAGACCGCAGAATCCCCATGCGGGTGGTATTTACCGATCACATCGCCAACTATACGGGCAGATTTTTTGTAAGGGCGATTCCAATCGTTGTTTAATTCATACATCGCAAAAAGGACCCTGCGGTGGACCGGTTTTAGACCATCGCGCACGTCTGGCAAGGCTCTGCCGACTATAACGCTCATGGCGTAGTCCAAATAGGACCTCCGCATTTCGTCTTCTAGGGATATTAGTAGTGTTTCTTTAGCGGCTTGTTCCATATCGAAATAATATCATCTAGAAGGCACTTAACTTGTGCTAATATTCTGATCAGATTGTAAGAAATTTAGATGTGTCGCCTTGTTGTACGAGTAATTAAGCAAAGCGAAACGTGTAAGTTTGACATTATTTAAAAGTGATTTTTGAGGACAAAAAATGAACAAAATCGTAAAACTGTTGCTCGCTTCTGTGATTACTATTTCAGCAAGTGCGGCTATGGCCCAAGGTAGGGACAACTGGACTGGCTCAGATGGCACCATACCTTGGAAAAATTCCGATGGCACCCTGTGCTGGCGTGATAACAACTGGACACCCGCTTCTGCAATGGCAAAATGCGACGGTTGGATTGCTCCTAAGCCTCCTCCTGCTGCTGCTAAGCCAGCTCCTGCTCCTAAGCCTCCTCCTGCTGTAACCCAGAGCAAAATCACTTTACAAGCCGATACCTTGTATGACTTCGATAAATCAACATTGAAGCCAGAAGGCAAAGCTACTTTAGACAAAATTGCTGCTGATTTGAGCAAAATCAAATTAGAAGTCATCATTGCTGTTGGTAATACCGATGGCATTGGTACTGATGCTTACAACATGGCTCTTGGCCAGCGTCGTGCGCAATCAGTTAAAGACTATTTGGTTAGTAAAGGTGTTGATCAAAGCCGTATCTATACCGAAAGCAAAGGCAAGAGCAACCCAGTTGCTAGTAATGCTACTGCTGAAGGACGTGCTAAGAACCGCCGCACCGACATCGAAGTTGTTGGTACATCAGCTGTTAAGAAGTAATTTACTTCTTTCTCAAAAAAGCCCGGCTAACCCCGGGCTTTTTTATTTCCGCTATATTCGTAAGTCTTAATCCCCAAACTCTCTTTTCACTTACCTGAAGATATATGAACGTTGATCAATCTGAAATCGCTAAATTTAGCGCTTTAGCCCATCGCTGGTGGGATCAAAATAGCGAATTCAAACCCTTGCATGCCATCAATCCATTACGACTAGGGTGGATCAAATCCTTTATCGAGCTCAATGGTAAGAGCGCTCTGGATGTTGGCTGTGGGGGTGGTATCTTGGCTGAAGCCTTGGCGCAATCAGGTGCGCAAACGACTGGCATTGATTTGTCGGAAAAGGCGCTAAAAGTGGCTGAGTTACATGCACTTGAAAGTGGTGCGCAGGTAAATTATCAGTCTATCTCTGCAGAAGCGCTGGCACTAAACGAACCCGCAAGTTTTGATGTGGTGACTTGTATGGAAATGCTCGAACACGTGCCCGATCCTGCTTCAGTGGTAAATGCCTGTGCAAGCTTAGCGAAGCCTGGTGCTACGTTATTTTTTAGCACCCTGAATCGCAATCCAAAATCGTATTTATTTGCCATTATTGGCGCTGAATATGTACTGCGTTTGCTACCGAAAGGTACGCATGACTACCGCAAATTTATTACGCCCTCTGAGTTAGGGCACTTTGTGCGTGATGCAGGGCTTGAAATCATTGGCATTAAAGGTTTGAGTTATAACCCCATCACGCAGATATATAGTCTTACTAACGATACTGCGGTTAATTATTTAATTGCTACGCGTAAAGTTTCCACAAATTAAGGTTGATGGAT
>CAMCUP010000074.1 GCA_945878885.1 Polynucleobacter meluiroseus
ACTTTCGGTCGTGTCACAAGGACGCCAGACCATTAAATTAGGTATTAAACGTAAACTGGCGACTTGCTCGATCGCTTGATGGGTTGGCCCGTCTTCACCCAATCCAATCGAGTCGTGTGTAAATACAAATAACACCCGAATTTTCATTAACGCTGCCATCCGAATAGCATTGCGACTGTAATCGGAAAAAGTTAAAAATGTACCGCCAAAAGGAATATAGCCGCCATGCAATGCCATACCATTCATGATGGCGCTCATACCAAATTCGCGGACCCCATAATTAATATGGTTGCCCCACTGATTTGCGCGTACGGGTTTACAAGCATTCCAATTGGTTAAATTAGAACCTGTTAAATCGGCTGAACCGCCCATTAGCTCAGGAACAGCAGGAGCTAAGGCGGTGATAGCATTTTGACTCGCCTTACGGGTAGCGATAGTCTCTGCTTTACTTTGACATAGGGCAATGTAATCGCTTAAAGTTTTAGTGAAGTTATTAGCCAGCTTGCCTTGCATACGGCGTTGTAATTCAGCTGCTAACTCCGGGTAGGCTTGGCGATATGCTGCAAATTGTTTTTCCCAACTTGCTTGTACAGCTTTACCGCGCGCATGAAAATTCCATGCTTCTGATAAATCTTGCGGAATCTCAAATGGGGCATGAGGCCATTCGAGCGCCAGGCGCGTAGCAGTGATTTCCTCTGCGCCCAAAGGTGAACCATGCACTTTATCGCTACCAGCCATATTCGGCGAGCCATAACCGATGGCGGTTTTACAGCAAATTAATGTTGGCTTATCACTCTGTTTGGCTTGCTCTAAAGCGCGCGAGACTGCGGCAGCATTATGCCCATCTACATTACGTAGTACATTCCAGCCATAAGCTTCAAAACGTTGTGGGGTGTCTTCACTAAACCAAGGGCCTACTTTGCCATCGATGGAAATGCCATTGTCATCCCACAGCGCAATTAACTTACTCAGTTTTAAGGTGCCTGCTAAAGCACATGATTCGTGACTAATACCTTCCATCAAACAGCCATCGCCTAAAAATGCATAGGTGTAATGATCAATGATGTCAAACCCAGGGTGATTAAATTCTTCAGCCAATAATTTTTCTGCTAATGCCATTCCGACTGCATTTGAAATGCCTTGGCCTAATGGCCCTGTAGTTGTTTCAACCCCTGCGGTAATTCCAAACTCTGGATGACCTGGGGTTTTACTGTGCAGCTGACGAAAGTTCTTTAATTCGCTAATGGGTAAGTCATAGCCAGTTAAGTGCAATAAGGCATATAACAACATCGAACCGTGACCATTAGATAATACAAAACGATCGCGATTAAGCCACTGTGGATCGCTGGGATTATGTATTAAATGCTCATTCCATAATGCCACGGCAATATCGGCCATACCCATTGGCATTCCGGGGTGACCTGAATTGGCTTTTTGCACTGCATCCATGGCTAAGTGCCGAATGGCGTGCGCCATGCGGATTTGCAGCTTGACATTGACAGGGGTTGGCATCGTTAGTATCGGTTTCGCTATATATTAGGTAATGCCTCAATTTTATCTTCCCCAGCCTTGGGCACCTAAAAAACCTATTAAGATGCCCACTGAGTTGGCACATCACCTGCGAGTTCGCCGAATCCAAGTTGGTGAAACTGTAGCTATTTTTGATGGTGCAGGCATGGTCGCTAAAGCCACTATTCTTGAGTTTATAAATAAATCTGGGCTGGTTTCACTAAGCTCTATTTGCGTGGATCGACATCGCGAAGCGCCTTATGCAATTACCCTAGTGCAAGCCTTAGCAGCAGGCGACAAAATGGATTGGATTGTGGAAAAGGCAGTAGAAACTGGTGCTCAATCAATTATTCCTTTGCAATCTGAGCGCTCATTGCTGAAGCTCATGCGCCCTAGCGATACCGAGCGCGCCCAAAAACGCCATCTCCATTGGCAAGCCATTGTGCAAGCCGCTTGTGAACAATGTGATCGCACCGTCTTCCCGACGCTTGAGCCAATCCAAGACTTTGCGGCCTTTATAGCGAGTAATCAAGCTACTGGTTTGAAGTTATTACTGAGTCCTGATGCCACGGTTGAATTAGTGGCTGTTTTAGCTACAACACCGCCGCAAAATTGTCTTTTGCTGATTGGTCCTGAGGGTGGGCATTCGCCAAACGAGGAAGCTCAAGCAGTAGCTGCCGGATATTTGTTGGTTTCGCTAGGGAAGCGGATTCTACGGACAGAAACAGCTGGCATTGTGGCGATTGCCACCGTACATGCAATCTGGCGCTAACTACTTTAGAACCGCGTTAAGCGTAGGAGTAAAACACGCGATAAGGAACACGGCGCTCTGACCAAAAATCAACCGCATCGCGAAAGACATCGAGCAAAGTTTCACGAGCCTCTTTGTCGAACTTTTGCGTACAAGGCAAACCTTCGAGTACCACCACAAAGCCAGGTTGTGGACCTGCCTTATCAACTAAAGTAGTTAAGGCATCGAGCAAAGGATCAAAATTCTTTGCTTGCTGTTTAGTAAACATATAGGCATTGGCGATCGACTCAAGCACTTCACCTTTAGTCATTGCCAAAGCGCAGTTGGTATACACAAAGTGTTGTCCAAGCTCGCTAGCGGCCTCCATGAGGTCGTTAGTCCGAAAAGCTCGGATCGATTGCACAATATTGGGACGCACACTGCGTAGCATAGCTGGAGGGCCTGCATCCCGAATGGCTAAAGCTGTACGCCAAGAAGCTGTCACTTTTTTCCCCAAAACTTGATTTGCTGCAAAGGTTTGTAAATGGGATAAACCGCCCTGCGCATAAATGCTTGCAGCCGAGGCCTCTATTTCAGTTCGGTCGCTGTTATCCCATTGTTCCGCACGGCTATGGTCTTCTATGCTTGCTGAAGAGTTATTTTCAGGAAGATTATTCATAATGAATAGAAGATTAACCCGAACCGGCGATCAAATCAAGTCTAAATATGGCTGTTTTTATATAAGTACTTGATTATATTAGATAAAATTTATATGTGAGCACCAGCTAACCTAAGCCTAATGGGGGTATTTTAGGGTCTTTAGATCAGCCCTCGAGAATTACTAGCTGCCTCAACAACTGCCAAAGTGGTCACATTCACAATGCGCCTGACGGTTGCTGCAGGAGTCAAAATATGCACTGGCTTAGCCACCCCAAGCAATAGCGGTCCAATTGCGATACCGTTACCAGCAGCTGTTTTTAACAAGTTATAAGAAATATTAGCTGCATCAATATTTGGCAATACTAACAAATTAGCCTCGCCGCGCAATGAGGAAGAAGTAATCGCCCCAGCTCGAATTTCAGGATCCAGCGCGCAATCGCCGTGCATTTCGCCATCGACCTCTAAGGTGGGAGCCAACTGCTTTAATAAAGCCAATACCGCGCGCATTTTGAGTGCTGAAGGTGCATCACTTGAGCCAAAATTAGAATGTGAAAGTAAAGCCACTTTAGGCACGATGCCTAACTTGCGTAACTCGCCTGCAGCCATTAGGGTAATTTCGGCTAACTGTTCAGCATTGGGATCAGCATTAATATGGGTATCCACCAAAAAGATTTGTCGACCTGGTAAAACTAAGCCACTCATTGCACCATATACATTAGCTCCTGGTTCATGTCCAATTACTGCGTCGATATATTGCAAATGTGCGCTCACATCACTAATGGTGCCGCAAATCATTCCATCAGCAAACCCTTTAGCAATTAAGGTAGCGCCAATTAAAGTATTGCGCCGACGCATCTCTAATTTAGCAAATGATTCAGTCACGCCTTTGCGCTCAGTGAGCTTAAGGTAACTCTGCCAAAAATCACGGTA
Organism: Polynucleobacter meluiroseus; assembly: GCA_945878885.1. GTDB lineage: Bacteria > Pseudomonadota > Gammaproteobacteria > Burkholderiales > Burkholderiaceae > Polynucleobacter > Polynucleobacter meluiroseus_C. Next base: position 3,830 of record CAMCUP010000074.1, read on the forward strand.
ACGCGAATCGCTTTCAGGATTTACAATTTCAATATCAGTACCAATCTGCATGCGTAAACCAAATTTCTCAATACGGTGTTCGATTACGCTAGGACGACCAATTAAAGTTGGGGTTACTAGCCCCTCATCCAACATAATTTGCACTGCGCGAAGGATGCGCTCGTCTTCACCTTCACTAAAGACAATGCGTTTTTGATCGGCTGGAATGCGCTTGGCAATACTAAATAAGGGCTTCATCATGGTGCCCGAGTGATATACAAATTGTTGCAACTGATCACGATAGGCGCTGAAATCTTTAATCGGCCGCAGGGCAACACCATCATCCATCGCAGCCTTAGCAACTGCTGGAGCAACTACTGTAATCAGTCGTGGATCAAACGGCTTCGGAATCAAATACTCGGGGCCAAAGGAGAGGTTTTCGGTGCTATATACTGCTGCGACTATATCGCTTTGCTCAGCTTGTGCCAGCTCTGCAACTGCTTTCACTGCGGCGATTTCCATGCCACGCGTAATGGTCGTTGCCCCCACATCCAGTGCCCCGCGAAAAATAAATGGAAAACACAGTACGTTGTTCACTTGATTCGGATAATCGGTGCGCCCTGTTGCCATCACAGCATCTGGTCTTACTGCCTTCACTTCTTCAGGAAGGATTTCTGGTGTGGGATTCGCTAAGGCGTAAACCAGAGGCCGCTCAGCCATTTTTTTTACCATTTCTGGCTTTACGACTCCGCCCGCTGATAAGCCCAAGAAAATATCGGCTCCCTCCATCACTTCAGACAAGGTGCGTAATTGCGTTGCTTGAGCGAAGGGATCTTTTTGTGGGTCCATTAATTCTTTACGGCCTTCGTACACCACACCGGCAATATCAGTCACCCAAATATGTTTACGCGGCAAACCTAAATCAACCAACAAATCTAAACAAGCTAAAGCGGCTGCGCCAGCGCCTGAAGTAACTAACTTCACTTGCTTAAGGTCTTTTCCAACTACCTTCAGGCCATTCAAAATCGCTGCTGCCACGACGATGGCAGTGCCGTGTTGATCATCATGAAATACGGGAATCTTCATACGGGCGCGTAATTTACGCTCCACTACGAAACAATCTGGCGCTTTAATATCTTCTAAATTGATACCACCAAATGTGGGTTCTAAAGCTGCAATAATCTCGACTAATTTATCGGGATCGGTTTCACTTACTTCAATATCAAATACATCGATGCCAGCGAATTTTTTAAATAGAACTGACTTCCCCTCCATGACTGGCTTACTGGCAAGTGGGCCAATATTACCTAAGCCCAAAACCGCAGTGCCATTTGTGATTACGCCCACCAAATTGCCCCGCGCGGTGTAGCGAAATGCGTTTGCAGGATCGCGGGCAATTTCTTCACATGCAGCGGCGACGCCGGGCGTGTACGCCAAGGCTAAATCGCGTTGATTAGTTAATTGCTTAGTGGGGGCTATGGCAATTTTGCCAGGCGTTGGAAACTCGTGATACTGCAAAGCCGCCTCACGCAGGGCTTTAATTTGCTGTTCTTTTGCGGTTTCTGCTGCACTCATGCGCTCTCTCGTCCCAATCGCGCCCAATTTCAAGGTTTCTGGGCTAAAAACCCCTATTCTAGTCCTGCCGCGCCATCTAGTCCCTCTGCCTATTTAGCGCTTGCAACATAAAATAGGAAGATGACTGCGCCAGCCAAACTTCCACTCGATTCCTCGCTGAGTTCATCAATGAGTGAATTTGCCTTAATAGAGAAATACTTTAAGGCTGGCGCGAGCGCAATGGTGCCGGTAGCGAATCCCAACGCTAAGGAGCACCTATCGGTTGCACTTGGTATTGGTGATGACTGTGCCCTACTAAAAACATCTCAAGATGAATTATTGGCGATCAGCACTGACATGTTGGTGGAGGGGCGGCATTTTTTACTCGGAGCAAATCCACAGTGGCTAGGACATAAAGCATTAGCGGTAAACCTCTCAGACCTAGCGGCAATGGGCGCACAACCAGTGGCCTTTACTTTAGCGCTGGCCTTGCCTGCGAGTGATCCTGGGTGGATAGATAATTTTAGTAGGGGTTTATT
>CAMCUP010000075.1 GCA_945878885.1 Polynucleobacter meluiroseus
TAATGGTGGCGAAACCAACTATGTTATGGCTACTTTAGCCATCTACCTTGATGTCTATAATGTCTTCACCAACTTGCTGGCTTTATTTGGCATCATGGGTGGACAACGCGATTAGGTTTATTTAGCATCTGCCTTACGCTATCAAAAAAGCACCTTTCGAGGTGCTTTTTTTATACGCTTATTTTTTCTCAAATACCGCCATCGATTCAATATGCGAAGTGTGAGGAAACATATTCACAATCCCTGCCTTTGTCAGCTCATAGCCAGCGTCGCCCAATAAGATTGCCGTATCGCGGGCCAGTGTTTTAGGGTTACACGAGACGTAAACAATGCGCTGTGGTAGAAAAGCGTTTGCGGTGGCATCGCCTGCAAGGAGATTCTGATGCAGTACTGCTAAGGCTTGGCACAAGGCCATCGCCCCCTCTCTAGGGGGATCAATTAACCATCGGTCTATTGGCCCCCACGAACGTACCATCTCCGCATCAGCAGTAAATAAATTAGCTAACTGAAACTGAGCTATATCACTAAGGCCATTATGTTTGGCATTGCTATGGGCCCGAAGCATTAAGGCATTATTACCATCAATACCCAAAACTGCTTTGGCTAAACGCGCTAAGGGCAAAGTGAAATTACCAATGCCACAAAATAAGTCAAGTATTCGCTCATTGGCCTGTGGCGCCAACAGTCGCATTGCCTGCCCCACTAAAGCGCGATTCATCGCATGATTTACTTGCGTAAAATCGGTAGGCAAGAAATGTATTTCAAGCGCAAATTCAGGTAGGTGATAAGCCAAACTTCCCGCCATAGGATGAAATGGTTTAGCCGTATCGATTCCACCCGGTTGCAACCAGATCCATACCAAGCGCTGCTCGGCAAAGCTACGTACTAGATCAAGATCAGCAGGACTAAGCGGCGCCATGTGGCGCATCACCAAAACTGTCACTGCTTGAAATGAATTGGTGGCATTACCCTCGCCTACGGCTAATTCAAATTGTGCAATGTCATCAGGAATCGAGAGTGCATTTACCAAGTCTCGTAAAGGGTGCAATAAAGCAGAAACTGACTGGGGCAAGATTTCACAAGCCAACATATCGGCTACATAGCCGCTATTGAATTCATGAAAGCCAACTAAAGCCGTGCCTTTTTTAATCGAGCGATTCACCACGCTTAAACGTGCCCGTTGCCGATAAGCCCAGTTAGGGCCGCCTAAGGGGCGCAATATTTCTGCTGGTTTAGTGCGGGCGAGATGCCAGAGATCATCTTCTAAGACTCTTTGTTTAATCGCAATTTGTGCGGCCACATCCAGATGTTGCATGCTACAGCCACCACAAATACCAAAGGCAGCGCAACGTGGCTGAGTACGAAATACTGCAGGCTTCAATATTTGGATGACTTTGGCCTTGGCAAAGCGGGCTTTATCCCGAGTAATTTGATAGCTCACTAGTTCAGTAGGCAGCGCTCCGCGAATAAACAGCACCTTGCCAGCCTCGCTAGCAGGCGCTCCAATTGCAGGTGGCAACCTAGCAATGCCCTGCGCGTCTAAATCGAGTGATTCAACCCAAATCGGCTCACCAACTGACTCAGACATACCGCAAGTACTTAAGCGGCATCCGTCAAGCCAGCAAGGTATTCCTGCCAAGTTGCGCCGTGGGCTTGTTTAGCCTCGCCCTCAAGATAGGCACGGACAAAACGTAATTCTTCAGCATATTCAGCAGTAGAAAACCCGCCGCGCATCAATTGAAAACGGCAATACATCAAATAGGTATTAACTACATCAGTTTCACAATAACTGCGAATCTCGGGTAAGCGACCTGCCTGAAAGGCACCCCAAACTTGGCTACCATCCATGCCCATTTTTCCGGGAAAGCCACAAAGTTTTGCCAAACCATCGAGAGGCGCATTAGCACGTGGATTAAATTTAGCCAAAATATCCATCATGTCTAAATGCCGCAAGTGATAACGAGAAATATAATTATTCCACTTAAAGTCACGGCTATCACTATCTTGGCTTTCACCCATCTCCCAATAACGCGCTGCTTGTACTTGCTGCACCATAGCTCGATAATGCAAAACGGGTAAATCAAAGCCACTACCGTTCCATGAGACCAATTGCGGCGTATATTTTTCAACTAAATCGTAAAACGCCTGAATTAGCGTTTTCTCAACATCACCTATTTCTCCTAAAGACCCGACCTTCAGTTGCGGCAGACCTTCTTTAGTGGTGCGCCGAATAACGCACGAGATTGCCACGATACGTTGTAAGTAGAGGGGAAGAAAGTCGCTACCCGTTTTCACGGTCCGTGCAGCCATGGCTAACTGTGCTACCTCAGCATCAGAAAGCGTGGCGGGATAATCCTCTAAACGCCTTAAACCGGCAACATCAGGAACAGTCTCAATATCGAAAACCAAAACGGTAGCACCTACACGCATGACAATAGCTAACTTATTGTAAAAATTGCATTGGATTAACGGGCTTACCATTCACACGCACTTCAAAATGCAACTTCACTGCATTGGTATCGGTATCGCCCATTTCAGCAATTTTTTGCCCTTTACGTACACTATCGCCCTCTTTCACTAACAAGCTCTTGTTATAAGCATAGGCAGTTAAATAGGTATTGTCATGTTTCACAATCACCAAATTGCCATAACCTCGTAGACTATTGCCGGCATACACTACCTTACCATCGGCAGACGCCTGTACTGGCTCGCCAAGCTTGCCCGCAATATCAATGCCTTTATTCTTGCCTTCACTAAATTCTTCTACTACCTTACCTTGTGCAGGCCATGACAAACGAATACCAGGCTCAGCAACTGGGGAACTACTGGCATCGCTTTTCATGGTGTCGTTTTTCATTGCATCGGCCTTACTACCATCGCCCTTGGCTACGGCGGCCTTAGCGACGCCAGCACTGCCGACCACGCTTTCTCCGGCAGGTAATTTTTTGCTCGCTGTACTTGCCACACTTGCCGATTTACTAGCTGTAGGTGATTTAATTAATAAGAGTTGATCAACTTCAATTTGATTTGGATCGCTTAAATTATTCCAAAGTGCAATATCTTTATACGATTGACCATGATCTAAAGAAATGCGCAACAGGGTATCGCCTCGCTTCACGCGATAATAGCCAGACGGTGTAGGCTCGTTGGCCATAGAAGTAACACTAGCCGCATTGCGATCGGTTACTGGGGCTGGCTTAGTTCGTGGGGACGAGCAGCCAGCCATAATAACTCCCAACACGAGGGTCATCGCCAAGCTTGTCGTTAAAGCAAGCGGCCGCTTTAAAAGAGCCGATCTAATAGGTATCTGGGGTATTGGCTTTAATAGCTTCATATTACCCCCGATTGTAAAGGCACAAAAAAGACCTCGTCTAGAGCAGTTCTTTGATAGCGCTGTGAGCTTACCCGCTCAATTAATAATAGTTGCTGGGCGTTAGCATGACGCGCTACAGGCGCTACTAAGCGCCCACCTATCGCCAGTTGGTCTAGCAAAGCATCTGGAATTCCTAAGCCAGCGGCCGCTAAAATAATTGCATCAAATGGTGCAGCCTGAGGCAATCCTAGAATACCGTCACCATAAATCAAACGTAAATTATTAATACGAAAGGGTCGTAATTTAGCACGCGCCGAATCATGCAAAGGCCGAATACGTTCAATTGAATACACTTCATCAGCCAGTAAACTTAAAACAGCTGCTTGATATCCACAACCTGTGCCAATTTCCAAGACTTTGCCCAGGGGATTTTTATTTTTATGTAAAAGTTCAATCATGCGTGCCACTACTGAGGGCTTAGAGATGGTTTGCTGATGGCCGATGGGCAGCGCTGAATCTTCATACGCCTGCGCATGCAGGCCGGCATCCATAAAAGCGTGCCGCGGCACAGTGGCAATCGCTTCTAAAGTTTTAAGGTGTTTTACCCCGCTAGCGGCTACTTTATCAGCAAGTGCTTGGCGGTGGCCAGCATGACGTGAAGTAGCCTTCAACCGCGATCCCAGCCATTGGCTCGCATGGCGGCTAAGCGGGCGTGATGGGTTAAATCCAGTTGCATCGGCGTCAGTGAAACACAGCCATCAGCAATTGCACTAAAGTCGGTGCCCAAAGAGGCATCTTTAGCTATGCCTGCTGCGCCAATCCAATAAATTAATTCGTCACGGGGATTTTTTTGGACTACTACTGGCTCTGAGTGATGACGATTTCCTAGTCGTGTAACGCGCCAGCGCTGTAAATCGGCATAGCTTCGATTGGGTAAATTCACATTCAATAAAGTTGCTATTCCTTTTTCAGAGCCAATTGGATTGGCCAATAAATGGCTAACAATATCTTTAGCAATCGCGGCCGCATCATCAATCCGGACCCAACCACGATCAATTTGTGAAAATGCCACACCTGGTACACCAAACATCACTCCTTCAATTGCTGCAGCCACTGTGCCCGAATAGAGTACATCTTCCCCCATATTTTCACCTTGGTTAATGCCTGAAACAACCAAATCAGGACGCTGATCTAAAAAACCGGTCATCGCAATATGCACACAGTCGGTGGGGGTGCCGTTAATAAATAAAAATCCGTCGCGCTCACCGCCTGCAACACGATGAATCGATAGAGGCCGCGATAAGGTTAAAGAATTTGATGCGCCACTGTGATTTTGCTCAGGGGCAATCACGGTAATACGGCCCAAGGGGCGTAATGCATTTACTAGGGCCAATAACCCAGGAGCTAAATAACCATCATCATTGGAAACAAGAATGTGTAATTCAGAATTAGCTGGCATGAGTATTAAGAATCAAGAAAATAGAGAATTAGGATGTGTCAGTAGTAGTTCGATACAGTCATACTAAATAACGGGTGCATTGGGTAATGTGCGCCCTCTAAACCAACTATAAATTACTGGTAGCACCAATAAGGTCAGAATCGTCGTAGTTACCATACCACCAACAATAACTAGGGCAAGTGGGCGCTGGGCCTCAGATCCAATCGAATGCGATAGGGCCGCAGGTAACAAACCAAGCCCAGAGAGCATCGCTGTCATTAATACGGGGCGTACCCGAAGGGATGAACCTTCAACCATCGTGTCTTTCATTGCCGCCAGATCATCTGACATCGATTTATTAATGAAGGAAATTAAGATCACACCGTCTTGAATTGCTATGCCAAATAGCGATAAGAAACCAAAGAAAGCTGAAATACTTAAGGTCTCGCCAGCGAGATGTAAAGCGAGTACACCACCAATGGCCGCAAAAGGCACATTAATCATCACAATAACCGCATCACGAAAGTTACCAAAGGCGCTAACCAACAAAAGGAAGATGCCGAGCAAAGCTAAGGGCACAATGATCATCAACTTTTTCTGCGCTTGTTTCATTTGATTAAATTGCCCATCCCAGCTAATCGAATAGTTTGCCGGCAAGGTAATATTCTTTTGCACCAATACTTGGGCATCTTCTACCGCACTACCTAAATCGCGCCCACGCACACTAAATTTAATAGCGATATATCGCTTGCCCGCTTCGCGTTAAATAAAGAAGGGGCCATCACTTAAGCTTACTTTAGCCACCATCGACAAAGGAATTGCCGCACCTGTAGGTGAGTCAACCAATAGTTTTGAGACATCTAATACATCATTACGGCTTGCTTCATTTAAGCGCACCGCAATACCAAAAGTCTTTTCATCTTCTAGTAAATTGGTGATGGGGGTACCCCCAATCGCATTAGCCACAATCGTTTGTATGTCATTCACATTAATACCATAACGAGATGCTTTTTCACGATCAATTTGAATATTTAAGGTGGGTTGCCCCAACTCTT
>CAMCUP010000076.1 GCA_945878885.1 Polynucleobacter meluiroseus
GATTGGTGGTTGATGGCTGCGCCTCGTCTTGAGGCTTAAAAGGACTGTTATATGAAATTGCTAGTGCTGCTTATTAGCCACTTTACGGAGTGATTTTTTATTAGTTAATTAATTTCTGCTGTTCTCGCAATAACTTATTTATCTGCTTAATCAACTCCCTAACCTCTAGGCTTTTGCCGGTTTTGTAGGCATTCTGCGATGACCTTTTCTTGCCTTCTTCAGTTTTAGCCCCTGTGGACTTCGTCCAAGGCTTCCAGCGTTGTATCAATTCCCGTTGTCGTTGGCGTTGTTCCGGTGTCCAATTTCGCATAGCTATCCTCTAATAGTTCGTTTTGTGGCGTTATGTTTTTTTCTGCCAAATTATTTACTTGTTGATGACCTTGGGCAATATTGGCTTGCTTGATAAATTGAGTGTTACTTGGTTGCTTTAATTGCACCAAGGCTTGCAGGGTAGCTCTAGACTGGTTTTGGGCTTTTAGGGCTAGGTGCATATGGTGTTGATTTGCACACAAAACTGATCCAATTAGCGCTCTAATTTGCAACTAATTTCAGGCCAGTATCTGTTCAAAATATGCCGCTAATCAAAGATAACTCCATCACTTGGATGGATTAAAGTTAGATACAAATGGTGGATCAGTTTTAGATGCAAATTAACAATCAGCTACCCCAAAACCCCGCTCAGCCACCTGTTTAACTGCTTCTAATTTGAACTCTTCAGTAAATCGCTTGCCTTTACTCATAACACCTCCTCATAACCTAAATATTAGGCTAGAAAGTGTCTACTAAAGCGGTAGCAATTCAGTTTATAAGTAATTATTGTTTCAGTTCTAAATCAGGCTGAAAAAGAAGATCCACAGCCACAAGTTGACGTTGCGCCCGGATTCTTAATCACAAACTGCGAACCGTTAATATCTTCCTTGTAGTCAATCTCAGCACCAACTAAATATTGGAAGCTCATTGAATCTACTAACAAAGTAACGCCATTCTTTTCAAACAAAGTGTCATCTTCATTAACAGCGTCATCAAATGTGAAGCCATACTGAAAGCCTGAACATCCACCACCTTGAACAAATACACGTAGCTTTAGCTCTGGATTGCCTTCTTCAGCAATCAAGTCGGCCACTTTTGTAGCGGCACTATCCGTAAACAACAAGGGGGCTGGTGGCTCAGCTAAGTCTTGTGCGGGTTCTATGGCTACTTGGGTCATGGTTCACTCCTAATTTAAAAGGTGAAGTCTTATTCTAGGCTTTTAATACCTAGCTTGCTATAGAGGCTTGATGGAGAAATGGCAATCAGGGCCAGCATTAAAGCGTTCTTTTAAAGAACGTTTCTAGTCAAGTAGAGCTAAAAGACCTTGGGAAATAGTGCCAGATCGCGGCTAACACTAGAGATTCTATGAGCCACCTCTAATGTTTTGGTATTTCTTGGTGGCCCGGGGCGGAATCGACCAGGGCTGAAGATGGTAAATACATTCTCCAAGCGTTACTTAAAGTAACGCTCCAATAAATACCAACCCTAGAGTTGGTATCATGATTATTGGTGGGCCCACCAGGACTTGAACCTGGGACCAAAGGATTTCTGACTCTACTCCATCCTACAAAAGCAATACAGGAATTGTTGCGTGGTTCCCATTGGGGTTTTATGAAGCTCTGTGGAGCTATTGATAAGCTTGAATGTCTTACCAAACTGCCCATGAAGATTTTCTGAGTCATAGCGAACCACATCTAGTCCACTACACTTCTCTGGGCCTTCGGGACCAAAAGTGGACATGATCACATAGCCGCCATGCTTAACAGATCGCATGACTTGCTCTACATATTTCACTCGCTGAACTTCTTCAATCAAAAAGTGAAAGACTGCTCTATCGTGCCAAATATAAAAATAATTCTGAGGTAATGTAGCCTGAGTAATGTCGGTACAATACCAGCTAACCTTATCGGCTTTCTTGCCAATTCGGGCTCTTGCGACATCAATCGCTTTTTGAGAAATATCTAGAACACTAATATCTTGATAGCTCTCGATGATAAGGTCGTCAACTAGAGTAGCTTCGCCACCACCAATATCAATAATGGCGTTATCTTTATTAGATGTTGCTTGATGAATGAGGTTTAAAGAAGTCTCAAGGTGGAGCGCATACCAACTTACCGCATCTGGTGCCTTGGTGCTGTAGACTTTTTCCCAATGTTCTTTTTTATCCACTAGATTACCTCATCCATTACTAAAACTACTTTAATCGATACCCCGAATGACAAGCTACGCAGGCTTGGGTTTTTTTGCTTAAGGCCAATAGGGCTTGCTTTGTATCTCCAGTAGCGCCTGAGTTTTGAACTTCAATGGCGAACTTACTTGCACTACGATGCATTTGGTTGCCAATATCCTGCATACCTTTTGGCATGAACTTAGAATTTTCATAGGCGTTATGGGTCTTTAAGGCCGTCTGTCCCAAACGTGTCTCAGCAATTTGGGCGGCCTTATCGTATTGACCATTACCCATTGCTTCTTGTATTTGGTTGATTGCTAATAAGTGATCTCTCATGCTGGTTAGCGTATGTTCTTTCATGGCGGGCGGATATTCAACGGCCACTCGCATATCGGCAGATGGCGCTCCATGTCCATGGTCATGTTGGGCGAAGGCTAGGGTAGAAATAGCAAAGCACGAGCAAAGAATAGCTTTTGGTTTATTCATGCTGTAACTATACCCGCCATCCCAAAAGAAAATAGCCCAATAAGTGGGCTATCGTAATTCTTGGTAGCCAGGGGCTTAAAAGTACTGGTTAATATTAATTGGCATTGGGGGCCTGGTAACCCTACAATGCATTATGAAAAATCAAACGGCTCTAATCGTTAAAACCTTTTTTGATGTGCCGACTTGTACTTTTACTCATGTGGTTTATGAAAAGCTGGGGAGTCATTGTGCAGTTATCGACTCAGTGCTCAATTATGATCCTAAGTCGGGGCGAACAAGTACTCAATCAGCAGATGAGGTCATTGAATTTATTCAACAACAAAACCTGCAAGTTGATTGGATCCTAGAAACTCATGCTCATGCAGATCATCTTACGGCTGGCCCTTATATCAAAAAGCATCTTGGTGGAAAGCTGGCAATTGGCAAGCATATTCAAGAAGTTCAAACTGCTTTCAAAAGCATTTTTCATTTAGAAGATGCTTTTAAAGCAGATGGGTCGCAATTTGACTATCTGATTGAAGCAAACGAAGAATTGCCTTTGGGCAACCTAAAAATTAAATCTCTATTTGTGCCGGGACATACTCCAGCTTGCATGGCTTATGTAATAGGTGATGCCATTTTTGTAGGTGACACAATGTTTTTACCGGACGTTGGTACGGCTAGATGTGATTTTCCTGGTGGCGATGCTAAGGTTTTATATCAATCTGTACAAAAGATATTGAGTTTTCCCAATGAAACTAGGCTATACATGTGTCATGACTACCCGCCAAACGAACGGGAAGTAGCCTACATGACAACCGTTGGTGATGAGCGCAAACATAATATTCATATTCATGATGGCGTTTCTGAACAAGACTTTGTGTCGATGAGAACGGCAAGAGATGCCGCACTAGAGATGCCAGCATTAATTTTGCCTGCAGTACAGGTAAATATTCGTGCAGGGGAGCTTCCCCCAAAAGAGACTAATGGCGTTTCTTATCTAAAGATTCCATTAAATTATTTGTAAAGCGGCATTTAGGAACTTGTCCTCAATCAGCGTCTCTTAAATCGACGCAGGACCACTTCAGGGATGATAAATTCCCTTACACACAACTGTCCGTTAAAAGGACGCTCGTTAATGGGAATATCCGAGACTAATGGCGTCTAACCCTGCCAAGCCTGAAAAGAAAATAGCCCAATAAGTGGGCTATTCAGAGTCTTAGTGGCTACCAGGACTTGAACCTGGGTTTAGGAGCCCAAATCAAGGAATTGCCCCTTTAATGCATCCATACCCGCTATATATAGAAATAGATCTAGTGAAATAATTTTTTAATCGTTTGATTTATATTCAATGTCGTTTAAGGTTACATCTTTAGTTATTGGCATTCAAATGAAAACCTTACACAATAAAACCCTTAAAAGCATAGCCTTTGTATTAAGTCTTCTCGCCGTCTCCAGCCCGCTTTTTGCACAAGATTCCTGGCCAAGCAAGTCAATCAAAATCATAGTTCCAGTACCAGCTGGGGCAAGCCTGGATACCCTCGCACGCACTATTGGAAAAGGGGTCTCTGAAAAAATAGGTCAAGCTGTTTTAGTGGAAAATATGGCTGGAGGTGGAAGTAATATTGCTTTTGGCTACGTTGCTAAGGCAGCGCCTGATGGTTACACACTGCTTTTGGGTTGGGATAGCCTAGTCATTAATCCCGCTTTATATAGCAATCCCCCATATAAACTCGAACAGTTTGCGCCCATCACAATGGCAATCACAGCACCCCAAGTTTTATTAGTGGGGCCAAAGCTACCCGTTAAAAATCTACGCTCTCTCATTGAGGTAGCAAGACTGAACCCAGGGAAAATTACACTAGCCAATGCTGGTAGTGGAAGCCCAGGCCACCTTGCTGGAGCATTATTAGAAAGTATGGCTGATATTAAATTTACTAACGTGCCCTACAAAGGTGGTGCCCCTGGGGTTGCAGATTTACTGGCCGGTCATGTCGATGCCATGTTTGTAACACTGCCAGCCGCGTTACAGTATGTTCGATCTGGAAAACTTACCGCTCTTGGAGTCAGCCCTTCCAAGAGATCTACTGGTGCACCTAGTATCCCCACAATTGCTGAAGCAGGTATACCGGGTTATGACCTGAACTCTTGGCAAGGAATTTTAGCCCCAGTAGGTACACCCCAAGCTATTATCAATAAACTCAATAAAGAGATTGTTCAAACTTTGAAACAGCCAGAGGTCAAAGATCAATTAGTTTCCCAAGGATTTGAAATTGTTGCGAGCTCCCCTGAATACCTAGCAAAGCAATTAGCCATTCAAGCGCCTAAATGGGCAAAATTAGTCAGAGATTCTGGGGCAAAAGTTGACTGAGTGAAGGACGGATATGACTACAAAAAGAAAAATAGATTTCTACTTTAGCTTTATTTCTCTTTATACCTATATTGGGTATGAAGCATTTGAAGCTTTAGTAAAAAAATATGATTTAGGGGTTACATACAAACCTATTGATCTGCATGCAATATTTTCAGTCAGCGGAGGATTGCCGGTCTCAAAGCGACCACCTCAAAGACAAGCCTATCGATTCGTTGAAATGCAACGCTGGGCCATATCGCGCAACATACCACTAGTACTTAAGCCAAAACACCATCCATCAGACCCAGTAATTGGGCACCGGATGTTAATGGCTGCCATGGCTAAAAATTTAGATGTACAAGAATTTATTCGTAATGCCTTAAAAATTTTATGGGTCGATAATTTAGATATTAAAGATTCAAAAGTGATGGTGGATGTTGCCAATAAATCAGGCTTAGATGGAGAGCAATTACTTAAAGATAGTGCTAGCCAAGAGGTTGATGCTGA
>CAMCUP010000077.1 GCA_945878885.1 Polynucleobacter meluiroseus
ATAAAGCAAATTAAATACCAAATTCCAAAATATTGAAATGGTTCTGGTAGCACTCCAGAAAAGATTTTGAAAAATATAGCTAAGGCAGGAATTAAGTCGGCATACAAAATAGAGGAACTTAATTCCAGACCAAAACTGGGATTAAGGCCTACAGGAAAAGTCCAGGGATGATGGCGAAAAAAATCCCAAGCTAAAAAATGTTGGGTTGGATCATAATCATCCATAAGCCAAGCAATATTCAGTGGATTTAATGCTAATGGACCCACTACCAAGAAAAATGCTACAGTGCCAAGTGCAAGCGGAGTAATAAACTGCATTACCTTATTCAAATCTGGCATCCTCTAAACCTATCGCAACCAAACGCCCATCATCACCCATTCCCAAATCTTTCGGCCTAATTGGGTTTTGAAATTTGAGCTCTATCTGAATAAACCCAGCCTGTGTAATAGCTGAAGTAATCGGAATTTCAATTTTATTTTTGCTGGGGTCCGTGAGCGTGACAACTCGAAATAGCACATTATTCACATATACTTCAATTATTTGCTGGGGATGTTGCCTTGAAACTAGTGCCCGCATGGTGAGCGTTAAGGTATTTGTGCCGCCACTACCAGGCAATGGTAAAACAAACTGGGCTTTATTGCCCTCTGACCATACGCCCCAAGCTTCTGGCCAAGCCCAGCCATAGCCGACATTATCATAGGTATTAACGCCAATTAAAAATAAACTCCCTACTCCGTCCTTGCCGAAGGAAATATTCTGCCCCTTCTGAATTGGGGGAATATTCATTGAAATAATTGCCTCTTTGGGCACAGAAACGCAGGTAGTACAACTAAACCAACCTGGCGCCAAAACATTGAAGTTATCAATTCTGGCAAATAAATCTCGACTTCGATCTAAATGAATTAATGTCGGAATTACGCGTTCGTCACCAATAATATACAAAGTATCATCATGGTATTGCCCGGCATTACTATCAGCTTCAAGGGTTAGGCGCGCTTGCACGGCTTTTTTTTCATCAAAACGAGCCAAGTAAACTGAATTAGTTGCTAAGTGATATTGTGCGGCTAATGCAGCAAAGGGGGTCCAATTAGGTGGAATAAACCCTTTTTTGGGTGGCGTAAAAATAGTTACAACATTTTTATATTGTTTAGCAGCACTTTGCCAAAATGGATTATGTAGAGGTGTAGCAAAATCAGATGAATTCAGATTTTCATAAGTTTGTGCAAGATAACGCCGCTTTACAATCCAAGCTGGCGCAGAATCTACTACCTGAATAAGCAATGCAGTAGCAAGCAAAGTAGTGGCAATCGATTTGGAATAGCTACGAGTTACTAAATATAAAATTGCTAAAAATAATAAATAAAACATGGGCAAAAACATTCTGCCAGATGATCTTAATACGGTCGCCAGAGAAAATAAGAATTCGGGAATCGGCACATGAATACTATATGGCCCTACACTAACCCAATTAGTAATCGCAAATAGTGATAAGCCGCTAATAAAAAATAATAAGTAGCGATAGCATAATATCTGCTGTAGCAAAACAGTTTTTGATGCGCGAATTTTCCAGAGCGCACACATTGCCAATATCAACCCACCCAGCCCCAAAAAATGAAAACTTTCATAATTATTTCCAGCAAAAGAAGGTAATGTTGGGGACAAAGTTCGAATTAACCAAGACCAGCCATTAGCATCTATTAAGGCGATTAAATTAAGCCGGCTATATCCATACATACCCGACCCAAAAGAATTGTTTGACCCCACCGTAAAATAACCTGCCAGCCACATCACACCAATTAAAAAGAGGCTGCTTAAAAGAATATCAAAGCATAGGGTGCGCAATGCTACCTGCCCTCTTCTCATGCAATCACAAGCATTACCCACCCACAAGACTAAAACCATCACAAACACATAAAAATTAGTGAGTACTGCTAGAGATAGCAATAAAATCCATAGTAATTTATGCCACTGTAGCGGTTTAGTAAAATTGCAATACAAACCAGCCAAAATTAAAAATTGTGCGAGTAGATAATGATGAAAAGCAACACGCCATAACATGGGCAAAGAAAATGTTATTAGACCAGTTATTAGCCATTGCTGTAAAAGCTCTTTAGTAATTAAGCGGGCTAAGAGCCAAGCAAAATAGGCTTGTAATACGAAGCAAAGCAAAGTCCACCAACCGAAATATTGAAATGGTTCTGACAATAAAGGAGAAAGCGCTTTAAAAAAAATTGCCGCCAAAGGAATCGAGTCGGAATAAACAATAGAGGAGCCAATATCCATTCCAAAATTCGGATTTAAACCAAATGGTATTTGCCATGGGCTTTGCCGAAATAGAGTCCAACCTAAATACTGCTGGGCGGGGTCACCATCTTGAATCCAAGAAATATATCTCGGATCTAAAACAGCGGGGCCAACCACTAAATAAAAAATACTGATCCCAATTAGTATTGGTATCAAATAAATTAACTTTGTGGAAAATTGAGATTTCAATACACAATGCCCTGCTATAAATTTACAAATTTAAGCCGCTTAATTAAGTAAAGGCTTAGGAAAAATATCAATTGCTTTTTGTTTCTATATCTTCAGCAATCACATAAAGGGGGCGCTGCTTAACTTCATTAAAAATTCGTCCGATATACTCGCCTAAGACACCGATAGATAACAATTGAATTCCTGAAAAAAGCATAATTGCAACGGTTAATGTTGGCCAACCACTGACTGCATTACCGCGAAAAATAGTATCAATTACTACATAAATACCGTAAACGACTGCCAGCGCAGAAATAACAAAGCCAGAGATTGTCCAAACCTGCAAAGGCATGACACTAAATGATGTTATCCCTGAAAGCGCTAAACGTGAGAGGCCTTTAGTGTTAAAGCTAGTCATACCCCCCTCCCTCTCGAGCGGCACAAAGGGCAAAGCAATTGATTTAAATCCTACCCACGCATAAAGGCCTTTCATAAAACGATTGCGTTCAGGAAGGCGTTTCAAAGCATTAACAACTTTACGATCAAGCCAACGAAAATCGCCTGCATTTTCGGGTATGGGGATTTCCGTGTATTTAAGTAATGAATAAAAAAAGCGTACGCCTAACTTCTTAATAAAACCTTCCTGCGCTCGATTTACAATGACCCCATAAACCATGTCATAGCCCTGCACCCATAAATCAGCCATTTCAGCAACCCTATCCAAAGGATGCTGAAAATCAGCATCAATTAATAAAACCGCGTCACCTTTGGCATGATCAATACCCGCCATCAAAGCAGCTTCTTTACCAAAATTTCTAGAAAACTCTAGATAGCGCAACTTCCCCTGAGGAATCAATGGCAAAATAATTTCGCGAGTCGCATCAATACTTCCATCATTTACAATCAAAATCTCCCAATTGGATGTAATTGGAGAAATAGTTGCCTTAAGGGCGCTTATAAAATCTAATAAATGCCCAGCCTCGTTGTAGCAAGGCACTACAACACTTAAACTAAACGGATTGGGGCGGGCAGAAAGCATTTTTTAAGGTCAAGTTGGTTTAAATTGTTACCAGATACTATTGTAATCTTAGCGAGCAAAATACCTTATTAGGCTCTATCTTAAGAAATTTTAGTGAAATTGAGCCGATTTGAGACCTAAAGTTAAAGCTCAAAAATCTAGAGATAAAAAAGAGCCGAAGAAATTATCACTAAACCCCAAAATATTAGTAAAGGGATAGTAAAAATTAGGGCTCCATAAATTGGAGCTAATTCCCCTTAGCCATAACCATACATGCTCTAATAGATAGCTGTTGAATCGAGGATCTGCCAAATCTCCTGGGGTTGCCCGAAACCAATCAACTGACTGCATTAAAAACCCACACACGAAGGTTAAAAAAATAGCCCAGCCAATTAGTAATTGCGTTAATTAAGTCTTAATTTGTATTCCAAATAAATACATATCTCAAAATAAATCAAAATATAAAACGCCTGCGTCCAAAATAATTCCAGAAAAATACGATACCAGTTGCAACACATTTTGAAAAAATTAAATGCCAATGAAGTATCTCTATTGATAGATATAAAATCGTTTGATTAACAATAAGCGCTAGGCCACTCACAATAAATACGCCTAATATTTCATGATGTTTTTCATAGCGTACTCCGCTTTCGAATACAAAGCGAATCGAAAGAAAATAATTAGTAGTAGTACCTATGATGAAGGTAACAATTGATACGGGTAGCCAAGGCCAGCCAAGGTAGCCAGCAAATAATGCAAAAAGGCCAATGTCAACTACCGCAGACACTCCGCCAACAAAAAAATAACGCACTATACGCAAAGCTTCATTTTTCATCGGTGCCCACAGTTGAATAGCTACATAAAAACATAGATCAAGATTTCCAAAAATGCTTAATTGCAAACATTATAGGGTTTTAAGCTTGAATTAATCTTCGATTAAGCGGCCTTGATTGGCCATTCTAATCAATCTCTTTTATAGATCGCCATTATTGGCTCATTGCCAACCTCTATGCTATGGAAAAGGCTTAGATTGGGATATTGAGCATAATCAGCCTTATCAAGTCGAAAATTAGTAATTAAGTAATCTCCCTTGATGCAGCAATCGTTTTGTTCTAGCAATTTTATTCGTACGCGTCTTTCTGGGCTGATAATTTTTAGAGCTAAGCCTGGATTAGAGAAGCTGCCTTGATCAATATAGATTAAGGGTCGTGGGTCATGGTCGGTAATATATTCTAGGGCCAGGCGATTTGATAAGCCCCAATAATCGACATCAAAATTGTCTTTCCAATTTTTACCAGCTAAAAAATTAAAATATACATTTTGAATAGGATGCGATTGAATCATCCATAGGGCTGTTGAACTTAGCGACACACATAAAACTGTGGCAACAAATGCTTGATAGATTTTTTGGCCGCGCGTTTGCTGCTGAGTCCATGACCAAACTAAGACCCATCCTCTAATAGCAATTAATAAAAAAGCAGGGTAGATAAAATACATCTGCCGCCAACCATCATAAAGAATAGATTTCATTAAAATCACTGCAGCAATTGGTGCAATAAAAAGACCAAGAAAAATAAGATCTTGTAAATCAGCATTCGTCCGCCATAATCTGCTCCCACAGTTCAATAAATTTTTTAATACAGCAACCATTCCGATTGCACTTAAAATCAAATATAAAAATGGTGTTGTA
>CAMCUP010000078.1 GCA_945878885.1 Polynucleobacter meluiroseus
ATAAATATTCATTTCACTACTAGCTTTTGCCATCAAGGGAGTATGAGAAGGAACAGAGACGTCCAATATTTTTGTCCAAACTCCAATCGTTGCTAGCTCCTCAGCAAGTTTCATAAGTTCATCTTTATTGCCGCCAACAACAAAATGAGTATCTTCATTAATAATTGCTACATAAATTAAATTCTCATTTAAATGCTGATTAAGCTGAAGTAAATCTATTCCCCTTACTGCAAGCATTCCAGAATTAGGCGGAGCATATTGATCCATCAAGGATGATCTTTTGAAGGCAATCTGGGCAATCTGCTCAATTGGTAATGATGTCGCACATCCCCATGCAGAAACCTCACCTACACTATATCCAGCAAATATCATTGGAATTGGCAGGGCTTCTTTAAGAATGTTCCAATTGGCAATCGCCGAAGCCACAGCAAGTGGCTGCGATAGCGGATTTAAGCCGTGATGTGATAGCTTGCCAACTTCAGCATAAAGATTGGAACTAAAAATTGAGGAAAAAATTTCTACTACCTCTACGCCTTCGTGCTGTAACTTTGAAAAAGTTAAGGTATCTGCACTTAAATTTCCTTGGCCCGAACAGACAATTGCGAAGTTAGGGGCTAAATTAGACATCAAGGGTCAGATCAAGATAATCAATCAAAAGACAGGCCCCCAATAAGTCAGCGCATCCTCCAGGACTTAGTTTTCTTGCTATGAATTTATGGTGAATAGATACAGCATGCTGCTGCCAGTCGGGATTTAAAACGCTACCTTCGTGCAAGAAAGAAAGAGCCTCATTCCGGGCAAACAAAAGTCCATCTAATCCTCCCCGATGTAATAAATTCGTGTCTTCAGTTACTGACAGTAGTTTAAAGAAAGTATGAATGCGCGCTAATTCAAGATCTTGGGTTTGAAACAAAAGCTTCCGGTAGGCTGGTAAACCAATTTGATAGGCAGTTCTAAAGCCACTCTGCGCCTCACTTAATGCCCCGCCTGTACCATGTTTTTTAAAGATTTTGAAGCCATTACTTTCAGTGCTCCGCTGATGTTTGATTAATTCCTCGCCCCAAAGCTCAGTCACAATTTCACCAAGAGATTTCAATTGAATATTATTTTTTAATTGATAGCCAGCTGCGGCAGCTAATAAACCTAAATTAAAAATAGCCCCTCTATGGGTATTACGGCCATTAGTAGCGGCCAGCATTCTTTGCTCACCCGAGACACCCAATTCACGTAATACTTCAAACTTAAGGCCTCTAGAACCCGCTTCGGCAATTTGATAAAAATAAAAGCGCAAGGCAAAGATGCTGCTAGAAAAGTGGCTAGCTGACATATCAGAATGGCTACCAGAGTCTTCAAGGCTAACTAAGCCAGGCTTAGGAAAGGTAATTAACTCATGCCAAAGGGCTAATAAACAAGAATCTCTAATAGTTTTTTGCGCATTTGCTAGTGGGTTAAGTGATTCATGCAGGGCCTGCTTCAGAATTAATGGTCTCATTCTAGTTGCGCCCAAATTTCACTACAATTTTGCAGTGAAGGTCCGTGGTCTGACTTCACTAATATTTTGTCTGGCATGGTCGATAGTTCAAGCCAAGCAACAGTCTTACCATCGGGCAACTCTAATTCGCCATCGAGTCTAATGGCATATAAATTACTGCATTTAACAAGCGCAGCAAAAATATTTTCAATGTTATTTCGACCATGAGCTTGAATTAATAAATCTAAATCTGACTCCTCTGTCATACAAGTAGATTTTTGTGCATAACTCCAGAAAGCAGATCCATATACCCGAATTTCAACTTCAACTCCTTGAATTAAATCCAATAAATGGGTGGCACATAAACGATGCTGGAGAGGAAGATACTGTAGAACTGAAGATAATAAAAGGGGTTGCTCTACCTTATCAATAACTGTGTTTTTTACTAATAGATAAAGGCGCTGCTTACTTTCAGACGAACCAAACTGCAGTAAACCAAGTGGTCTTAAGTCTTTTGAGGCTAGATTAGCTTGCCCAGAAGCTCTACCTACTAGAGGCTTATTTTGCTGAATCCAAGATACTAAATAGTTTAATTTTTCACTAGATTCATCACGCTCAAAAAAAACTTCACTAGCATCCTCAGGTCGAATCCAAATCTGCCGATGTCGCCAAGGCGTTAGGTTGGCAATTTCATACATGGGCATTAATAACTAAATTAATAACTTCAAAGGCTAATTTTCTGCCGCCTCTTTCAAGACCTAGTTTTGCACGCTGATCAAGCTGCTCGCTTTGACTTAAGGCCTGCTCAATTGGAGACGATAAATCATTTGCCAAAACCGCATCTAATGCCCCGAGTGCAACGTAGTTGCTAGCTCCAGGACCAAATATGGGCGAGCTAGCACATAGCTCCTCTAGTCTTTCTAATGAAATTTGCATAATGCGCGACATTGCTGAAAGTGCCATCACGCGAATTTGTGCGCTATCTAAGGCAAATGATCTATCGGCAATCATTCCTAATGCAAGATAACCGCCACTTACAGCTTCCTTATAAACAATACTAATTAGCGTGTGACCACGCATTCGAGCAAGTTCGAAGCACATTGAAAGATGGGCCAAATAGCCCGCGTTGCCCAGTAACTCATCACGCCGTGATAAATTTTGCCCTTGCGTATCTACCAAAATAATGATCGGTCTCTGGGGATGATTTTGAATAATTTCAAGCACTTTCCCAGCTAAAGCAAAAGCCAAATCGACCCCAATGGGTGCGCTATTAATTGTGCCCAGTAATGCAACGACGCCCTTACTTGTTTTTGCTTCACCATAAATCATTTCCCCTGAAGTAACTAAATTAAAGCCCAAGGGAAATAATTGCTCACAAGCAGAATTAACATTAGTCATGATCTCTAACTCGATTTGCAATGGTAATAAAAGATTCATCATCAAGACTAGGAATTTGATCAGGATTCTGAATGCCCATTTTTGTCCAGATATCAAGGGCATCTGCACAGTCACTAAATTTTTCTAGTCTCTGGCCTAGGCTTTTATGCTGCCTTAATAATTCCTTCAGGCTAAGCGGAACTGGTTTGCCGAAATAAGCTGCGATGGTCGCACGTATATTTTCAATTGAATCTTTTGTATAGGCCTGCGCTTCATTTTGTAAGTAGCGATGCTTACCCCCCATGGTTCTCCACACTAAGGCCTTATCGCGGGCATCAAATTCTTCAACTCCTTTTTGCGACTCAATCACCTCAGGACCCGACACAGATAAGCGACCCTGCTCAGTTATTAAAACGAAATCACAGCATCGCGCCACAATTCCAATACCGCCATACACACCATTTGATCCAGCAGAAAGCGCAATTACAACCACACCCATTGAACGCGCCTTAAATAATGCTCTTTGTATTTCAGATATAGCAATCAGTCCAGCATTGGCTTCGTGAAGACGGACGCCACCAGTATCTAAAATTAAAATAACGGCAGCAGGCTTTTCTATCGCAGCCCGTTCAAGTAAGCCCGTTAATTTTGCACCATGCACTTCTCCAACAGAGCCACCCATAAAGCCTGGCTCCTGAGCTGCACAAAATACCTTCTTCCCCTCCAATAAGCCAACCCCTATGACGATGCCATCATCAAATGCAATTGGCATACCCAGCGTTTTTAAGTGTGGGCTAGAGATCCGCTTAGATGGAGGCAGAATCTCTTGAAAAGTAGCTGCATCTAAAATTAATGAAATGCGTTCACGTGCTGAAGATTCATAAAGACCAGAAATATTTTCTAATCTCATGGTGTTTCTTTCCATTGCTGTGCCGCCTGAGCAAGTCGTAGCTGAACTACTGCTGGAGTTGCCCCGCCATCATTTATCGTAATGATGGTATTTGCAAATCGCTCTTGTTCGGCAAAGTCTGCAAGTACTGCTTGCCATGTTTTCTCAAAACCATCAATCGAAGTCTCTAAATAAAATTTAGTACCCCCATTTAAATCAACCTCCTCAACCAAGACCTCTAAATTGCCTGACCCAACTACACCGACAATAATCGGTTTTTTATTACTTAATTGAGACTGCTTTGACCAAGGGCCAAACTTAAATTCAAAAGTTTCCATAGTTACCAATTCCTAAAACGTTTAGGTGGTTTATATAAACCATCAGACCAAAAAACTAAATCCTTAATCGACCTAGCTGCTAATAGATTACGCGTTGCCATACGCGGATCTATACCTAAATCAATGGGTCGCTGAATGATCTTTTTTCTAATCAATTCTTCTACAACTTTTTTATTTCTAGCTAACCCTACAGGGGTATATCCCGCGATACCTCTAATTGCCTGTTCTCTTTCGGCCAAATTACTGCATCGATGAAGGTGTGCAATACCTTCCTCGGTAACTAAGTGAGTAACATCGTCACCATAAATCATGATTGGCGGAATACTTAACTGAAAATCTTCCATTAATTGCCAGGCATCTAATTTATCTACAAAAGTAGCTTGCATCTTGTCTTTAAAGGTTTCAACCATTTGCACTACTAGCTTCCTCCCACGAGGTATTGCAGATTTTCCTGGATGCATACTTTCCTCACCAGCTTTTAACCATGCTTTGCTAGCATGGCGTCTACCCCTTGAGTCAGATCCAAAATTAGGCGCACCACCAAATCCAGCAATTCGATTTAAAGTTGCTGTAGATGAATTTCCTTCGGTGTCAATTTGTAAAGTCGAGCCGATAAATAAATCGGCGTAGTGGCCAGCAAGTTGGCAAAAAGCCCTATTCGAGCGAAGCGATCCATCTGGGCCAGTAAAAAAAATATCAGGGCGAGCCGCAACATAATCCTCCATCCCCAGCTCAGACCCCGCACAATGAATATTTTTAATAAAACCTGACTCTATTGCGGGTATTAAGGTGGGGCACGGATTAACACTCATGTATTCACAGACCTTACCCTTTAATCCAAGCGCCTCACCATAGGTCGGCAAAATTAGCTCGATAGCCGCAGTATCAAATCCAATGCCATGATTTAGTCGATTAATTTCATAAGGAATATAAATACCTTTAATCACCATCATGGCCATCAATATCTGCACCTCAGTAATTAATGCAGGATCTCTCGTAAAGATTGGCTCGATATAGTGATTCTTAGGCGCCTTGACAATAAAAGTAACCCAATC
>CAMCUP010000079.1 GCA_945878885.1 Polynucleobacter meluiroseus
CCTCAGGTGATCCTGCCCAGCATTACTTAGGCTGGGCTTTTTATCGACTAAGTTCCTGGACTAATCCAATTGGTTTAAATCCCAATTACGGGATGGATATTAGTTCTTCGATTGTCTATTCAGACTCTATTCCTTTAATGGCGATTTTGCTTAAACCGTTTTCAGCGTGGTTACCAGCTACTTTCCAATACTTAGGGTTTTGGGCATTACTATGCTTTGTTCTGCAAGGCTATTTTGCTTATCTCTTACTTGGGCGCATTACTAAAGAGCCTGTACTCAAAATGCTTGGGGCTAGCTTTTTTATCTTTGCACCGGCTTTCTTATGGCGCTTAGGAGTGCATGCAGCTTTGGCCAGTCATTTCCTCATCTTAGCTGCTTTGACATTAGTATTTTTGAAGACCGATGTAGCCTTTAAAACAAAAAATGCTTTAGCTTGGATTGCACTCATATGTGCTGCACTCTTGATTAGCTTTTATCTTTTTGTGATGGCCTTAGTGCTTTATATTGCTTCGATTGCGCAGGCAATCAAAATAGAAAATTTATCTCTCTCGGGTAAAAAATGGATTAGTTTGATACCACTCAATATCACTTTAATCGCACTCCTCCTCCTTCTTTTCTACCAAGCAGGCTACTTCGTAGTCACCTCTATTAGCACTGGTAACTACGGTATTGGACGCATTAACTTACTCTCCATCATTGATCCTGATACCTGGTCTTATGTATTGCCTAACCTGACAGATGTTCCTGATCCGTTTGAACCTAATGCCAGGATCTTTGAGTCTTTTGTCTATTTAGGCTTAGGTACCATCATTGCCGGTCTCTTTACCCTATATGCAGTTTTTAAAGGAAGAGTCAGTTTTAAGCCTTTAGCTAAGCGCTACGTCTATTTAGTCATTGCGCTGATCGCTTTAGCCTTATTTGCCATCTCTAATAACGTTGCTATAGGCCCTTGGGGCTTTAGTATTCCCATCAGTGAGGGTCTACGTAATGGCGCCAGTATTTTGAGAGCCTCAGCCCGCCTATTTTGGCCTGTTTATTACGTCCTGATCCTCATGATCCTCTATGGGGTCATTCGGGGCTATTCCAAAAAACAAGCCATCCTGATCCTTGCGAGCTGTCTAGTCATTCAAATAGCGGATAGTAGTGCAGGCTGGTGGCCTAAGCGCAAGAGCCTCTTTATGCTGCCTGCAGCATCAAGCATGGGTACCCCCTTACAAAACCCCTTTTGGGAAGCAGCTGCTAAGCATTACCAAAATGTAGTTGTGATCCTGCCTCAAGATGGCGGCTCAATTGATTGGAAGATCTTCGCTGATTACGCTGCTAAATACCATCTCAAGACTAATTCGGCGTATTTATCAAGATATGACACTACAAAGCTTCAAGATGAGAAGCAAAAGCGCTTAAAGCAGTTAGAAATGGGTCAATATGATGCAAATACACTGTACATTTTAGAGGATGACCGAGCGATATTGGCTCTGCGTAAGCTGAATTTACAAAATGATCTTGCTGCGCGCATTGATAGCTATAACCTGATTGCTCCTGGCTGGATTGCCTGCGCAGAGTGTCCGCAAGTCAAATCGACTGAAGTATTGATCAATTTACTGCCTACTTTGGGCCAAACAATTTCATTTGGCAAAGATACGCAACAGCAGTTTTTAGTTAAATTAAGTGCTAACTGGGCTCAAGCAGAATCTTGGGGTGCTTGGTCTATTGGTACGCGAGCAAGTTTAGTCTTACCAATACCTAAAGATATTCCACGTGAGCTAGTGATTGATGTCCGAGCGCTCATTCATGCAAGTAAGCCAGTTCAAAGAATTAACATATTTATTAATGGCCGACCTTTTGATAACATTTCACTATCAAAAGCTCAGCACAATCTCATTCGTATTCCATTGAATAAAGAATTATTAAATAGCGATTTTCTTGAGATCGTATTTGAGTTGCCTGACGCACATAGTCCTAAAAGTGCAGGTATAGGCGATGATGAGCGTCAGCTTGCAATTGGTATCGAGCGTGCATGGTTTCAATAAAACTAAGTGAGCTCAGTAATTTTATTTAACGCTATACATTAACCACCAATTATTGAGGCGATATTCTTTAAGTGCTGAATTAAAGTAGGGCGTACAAGGTAGGGTGGCATTGCCACATTGCTCTCCTGATGCAGGCGAGTAAATAATTAAACCTGATACAGTTGAACTAGTTTTTAACTCAGTTATGGGCAATGACTCGCTGCCAGAAAATATTCCTGGCCGAATAATTTGCAGGCTAATCATAATAATTACAGCGCTTAAAAATCCAAACCAAAGTATATGATTATCATGGGCGGCGAAGATATATTGATTTTCCCTAACTCCAAATACAGTAGTGATATGCCTGAGTTTCATTAGAACCAATGTAAGCCAGACAGAAAATATGGCAAGCAACTGATGTATAACCCCCAGAAAGCGTATATCCGGTACAGTCAAAAACCAGAGTAGAGTTGTAATGAGAAGTGGCATAAAGGCTAGCCCCGCAGTATGTATAAATTTCCTATACATACCATTTGAAGTAGTTAATTGTTTATTTCTTAAAAATAAATACCAAGGCACGCAAATGCTGGCAACTAGAATGCAAAAGAGAGCGCCAATTGGTAAGGTTTTTAGCCAGGGCTTAAACCAATTCCAATTACCCAGTACCTCTGCCACTTCAAAACCAGGTCTTCGTGCCCAGCTATAGGTCCAATTTAATTCAGATTGAATGGTATCAATGGGAATGACCCAATCAGCCCCTGAAAGTGCACCAAAGCCCATAGGATAAAAAGGAGTGCCCGATAAAAGATAGCTGCGAAAAATATGAATACAAGAAAATATAATCAGTAAATAAAGTAATTTTTTAAATTTTTTGAGGTAAGTCTTAGAGAAGTTAGGATGCATAAATAGTACTAGAGCGAGTGCGCTCAAACCAAATGCTGCGCCACTTAACTTCATAGTGCTAATTAAAAAACACTGACAAGCAAAAGCAACTAGGTCGTTTGGCACTAGATTTTGATGTTGATTTCTTTGCCAAAGCAGTTGCAGTAAATGAGTAAAGATAGCAATCTGTAAAACACTAATAGCCAAATCAGGCGTTGGAGCAGAAATGTCTATACATAGCAAAGCAAGTAATATCAGGAGCGCTGCTTGAAGATAACGGCCGAAGCAAATTTTCCTAAGATCGCTAAAGACAACGCTCGCAATGCCGAGGTAAATAAATAAGGGGCCTGCTACGGAGTAGCCTTTATTCCATAAGGGATAGACATTCAGTAAGGCAATTAATTGAAAATAAGACTGATTAAAGGCAAGGCGCCCATGTAGATTACCAAGGCCTAAAGTGATGGGGTGTTGATTGAGCCAAGCAATCGAAGTAAAATGATATAGACCAGAGTCATAATTGCCAGGCGCTAAAAGAGCGCCAGAGCTTAGTAAAACAATTCCTAAAAAGCTCGTGAAGCTAATAAACGGGTGGCGAAAGATATACTGCCTAATTGTGCTAAGTAAGTTGGCCCAAGAGACTTTTTCATAATAGTAAGCATTAAATAAAGCAATTAAAAGTACGGCTAAACTCATTTTCCAGTCAATTGGCATCAGGAGTTGTATTAGGCTAATAACGCTTATCAGAGATGCCATGCCAATCCAGGCATGATTCATCTGAATTGATTCTCTAGAAGTGCCAAAAAAGCGCAAGACAATTTGCCCCCAAGATAGGAGGCAAAACGCAGTGATAACAGTGCCTAGTAAAACACTCAGAAGATCTAGGGTGTGATGTGGATCCATGCCAGGCTTATAGTTAGGGGCTAATCAATTGAATAAATAGAGGGTAACTCTGCATTCGCAATTAAAATGAAAACTAAATCCAGATTCGCCATGGTAGCTTGACTTTAGCTTACTTTAACTTTGCTGTGGATGATATGAATCGTTTCAGTACCTTCTTAGGCTTATCAAAGACTCGTACCAAGTTCGGGCTGCTCAGTCTATGGTTGATCATATTGGTGGTTTTGGGTTTTCAATTGCATCGAGATTACAACATTTCCTCTGATGAGCAAGTTGAGCGCACTAACGGAATTGTCTCGCTAACCTATTTAGCCGATAAATTTGGGATTAGCCGACTTCAGCAAGATCCGATTATTATCAGATATCGCCATATACCCAAATTACAAGAGTATATGGATCGCGATTATCCTGTTGGCTTTAATTTGCCGATGGCAATGATTGAGCGTTTTTTTAACATCAATGATGATCGTGATGTATTTTATTTACGTCACTTACTTACTTACTTTTTTTATGTAGCCGGGCTGGTTGCTATTTTTGCTATTTCTGCAAGGCGCTTTGCCAGTTGGCAAATAGGATTGTTATCAGCTAGCTTCTTGTTGCTTAGCCCTCGTTTTTTTGCTGAGGCCTTTTACAACAGTAAAGACATTGTTTTTATGTCTTGTTTTGTAATCGCAACAGCAACTGCAATCACATATCTTTTGCGACCTAGAATAAAAACTGCTATTTGGCATGCTTTAGCCTGTGCTTTAGCAATCGACATTCGTATCATGGCTGTGATTCTGCCCTTATTAACTATAGCCTTTTTAGTATTGCGTGTCTTAAAGGACGAAGTACCTACTAAAACAGCTGTGCAAACCGCAGCCCTTTATTTAGGGGTGATGACCTCTCTAGTTTTGCTCACGTGGCCCTGGCTGTGGGGAGACCCTTTGGGCCATTTTGCTCAAGCTTTTGCCAATATGGCTAAATTTCGCTGGAATGGGCAAATGCTTTTTGATGGGCAGCTAATTTTTTCCACTCAGTTGCCTTGGAATTACCTTCCTGTGTGGATTACAGTGACCACACCATTACTTTATAGCGTTTTGTTTGCATTAGGTTCCTTACTAACCATTGGCACGCTATTAAAGCGTGGCTATCACCTTTGGCATGGCGAGAAAGAGTTACAAGATGTGATTTTTCTGAGCCTATTTTTTGCACCAGTGATAGCGGTTATTGTGCTGCAGTCCGTCTTATATGACGGCTGGCGCCAAATGTATTTTATTTATCCCACTTTCTTATTACTAGCTAGTAAAGGTTTTAGTAG
>CAMCUP010000080.1 GCA_945878885.1 Polynucleobacter meluiroseus
ATCGCGTTTACGTAGTAACAAAACATCACGCCCAAATAGGCGCGTAACAATAGCCACGGGAGAAATAACAATGAAAAATAAAATTCCCAACACGATGGGGCTTACTACTTTACCCATCAATAGGCCTAAGCGATACCACGCCCTATTAAGTGGCGCCAAAATACCGGGGGCTATAAAGGTCAAAAATAGGAATAGCCCAGAAAGTGCGAGCCAGAAATAAACCCAAACGCGGGTAAATTGCTCAAACCAGCTATATCCGGCTACCAACAGAAAAACAATGGTAAATAAGAGCCCAAAACTGCGATTAGAGGGCAGTGTAGAGCCTAAATGAGAAGGGTTTGTGGTGCTTTCAGACATGGGTAAAGGATGAAATATTTCCGCTCATCAGAGCAATTTTTTTTACTACGTGATTATAA
Source organism: Polynucleobacter meluiroseus (assembly GCA_945878885.1). GTDB lineage: Bacteria > Pseudomonadota > Gammaproteobacteria > Burkholderiales > Burkholderiaceae > Polynucleobacter > Polynucleobacter meluiroseus_C. The sequence continues at coordinate 417 of CAMCUP010000080.1, forward strand.
AGGGCTTCGCGTTTTTGACGATTTTGCTAAAACTGCCCCAAATACGCAATAAGGCCTTGATTTTAGGGCGATTATTTTCCTTTTGCCTTTAAAATACCGCTATGTCATCCCTGCTTCTGTCATTTTTTAGCTCCCTGCTCAGCATTCTGTTCATTATTCGCTATCAGCATCTTCACAAACGCTGGTCGGCTGATTCTGATTTATCAGGCCCCCAAAAATTCCATACCGCCTCAGTTCCTCGAATTGGGGGTCTAGGTATCTTTTTTGCCATGCTTGTTACTAGCCTTGCCGCTTACCTCCAATCACTTAACTATTGGCGGGAACTGCTCCTCTTAAGTCTCGCGGCTATTCCTGCATTTGGACTAGGTATTGCCGAAGATCTCACAAAACACATTAGTTCCACTTGGCGCCTCTTTGGTACCGCCATTTCTGCTGGCATCGCAGGCTATTTTCTGAATGCGTGGATCAGCAATTTGGGTATTGCTGGTATCGATCAACTGCTTGCTATCCAAGCGGTTTCGGTGCTCTTTACTTGCTTTGCAGTGGCCGGGCTCGCTAATGCTTACAACATCATTGATGGGTTTAATGGCTTAGCCAGCATGATTGCCATCATTGCCCTTTTGGCCATCAGCTATGTAGCCTTTCAAGTCCAAGACAAAATGATTATTTATCTTGCACTAACCATGGCAGGCGCCATCGGTGGTTTTTTTATTTGGAACTACCCTCGTGGCCTCATTTTTCTGGGCGATGGCGGGGCTTATTTAATTGGCTTTTGGGTCGGCATTCTATCGATCTTGCTCGTTTCGAGAAACCCCCTAGTATCTTCTTGGTTCGCTATTTTGGTGAATGCGTATCCCATCTTTGAAACCCTCTTTACCATTTGGCGGCGCCTCGTGCACCAAGGCAAAAATCCTAGTCTGCCCGATGGTGCGCATTTTCATAGTCTCATTTATCGCCGTATGGTGAAGTGGGCTTACGGCCCCAATCTCTTGCCTGATCAAGAATATTTAACCAATTCCAGAACCTCGCCCTACCTTTGGGTCATTTCCAGTATTAGCATTATTCCTGCCATACTCTGGTGGAAGCGCCCCTTTGTTCTTATGCTCTGCGCCCTCATTTTTGTACTGATTTATATCGTGCTCTACCGCGCAGTAGTGCGCTTTAAAAAACCGAGTTGGTTTAAATAGCAAATAGCTGAGCACACTGTACGCACAATTTATCTTTTAATCTAAAATTCAGCATGAAAAAAATTCTTATCACGGGCTCATCTGGTCTCATCGGCTCTGAAGTATGTCTATTTTTTGCAGAGCAAGGTTATGCTATTCATGGTGTAGACAATAATCAACGTGCGGTTTTTTTTGGTCCACAGGGTGATACCCGCTGGAATCAAAAGCGTCTAGAAACTAGTATTAACAATTTTCAGCATCATGAAATCGATATTCGTGATCGCACTGGCCTCATAGCATTAGTTGCTCTACTCAAACCCGATGTCATTGTGCATGCTGCTGCTCAGCCCTCTCACGATCGTGCGGCTGCTATCCCATTTGATGATTTTGATACCAATGCCGTAGGCACTCTTAATTTACTTGAAGCCGCAAGACGTGCATGCCCAGACGCGCCTTTTATCCACATGTCTACCAATAAAGTGTATGGAGACGCGCCTAACTTACTGCCCTTAGTTGAATTAGAGACCCGCTGGGAGTTTGCAGATCCTGCCATGCAAAATGGCATTGCAGAAACATTTACTATTGACCAAAGCAAGCACTCCCTTTTTGGCGCCTCCAAAGTAGCAGCCGATGTAATGGTGCAAGAATATGGCCGCTATTTTGGCATGCAAACCTGCGCACTTAGGGGTGGCTGTCTAACTGGCCCCAATCATAGTGGCGTTGAGCTACACGGGTTTTTAAGTTATTTAATTAAATGTAATCTGGAAGGTAAAAAATATACCGTGTTTGGCTATAAAGCTAAACAGGTGCGGGATAATATTCACTCTTATGATGTTGCACGATTTATTTGGGAATTCATTCAAGCCCCGCGCTCAGGTGAGGTATATAACATCGGCGGCGGCAAAAATAATAGCTGCTCAATGATTGAAGCATTTGATCGTGTTGCACAATTATCGGGCAAAAAAATGCACTGGGAATATAGCGATAAAAATCGTGAGGGCGATCATATGTGCTACTACAGTGATCTATCTAAAATGAAAGCGCATTATCCTGCATGGGATATCACTAAGTCATTAGATAGCATCTTTACAGAGATTGTCGATAGCTGGAATGTGCGCAAAAGTTAAGTGCGCGGCGATACTGTGCATTGCTTAATTCTTAACCGTAATTACCCGCCTGTGGCAGGCATTACTGGCGCATCTGCCAATGAATTAGCTGAGTATTTGACTATGCAGGGTGTCAAGGTTGAAATCATTACTACTCATGGGCAATACGCAGGGGCTGGTTCACGCAAAGCAGTCTTTGGACAAGTTCACTATGTGCCCGCTTTTTATAATGGCAAAAATAAGTTAATGCGCTTGTGCGCTAATTTAATTGAAGGCTTTTTGATGGCGAGAAAAGCTAGGGAACTCCAACAAGCGCCTTGGATCTGCATGACTGATCCGCCTTTACTGAATTTCTGGGTTGGTCGGCTTGCAAGCAAGCTCAACATTCCTTGGGCCTATTGGAGTATGGATCTTTACCCGCAAGCTTTTTATGCTGCCAAATTAGTTCAGCCCAAAAATTTTATCTACCAATTCCTCCTTAAGTCCATTAAACGCCATCAGCCGAATTTACTCATTGCTCTAGGCTCCAAGCAAGCAGAATTTATTCAACAATCATACGACTGGAGCATACCTTGCCTTATTTTGCCTTGTGGCGTTTTAAAGAGAAATAGAGCTGAAGCAAAGCCTGCTTGGGCTCAGCAGAACGGTAAAATTCTATTGGGCTATGCAGGCAATTTGGGGCAAGCACATGAGCCAGAGTTTATTCTTGAGCTCATGCGTCAAATGGATACCTCGCGCTTTCATTTCATCCTGAGCACTTATGGGGCAAAGGCGCAGGCCCTATTAAATCTTGCAAAGAAGATGCAAGGGGTAGAGATTTTGGAAACTATTCCCCAGAACCAACTACAATTTATTGATGTGCATCTTGCTACCTTAAGTCCCTCATGGGATCATGTCTGTGTGCCATCAAAAGCGGTCAGCTCTATTTGCCAAGAGGCTGCACTACTTTATTGCGGCACAAACACTAACGATAATTGGCACTTACTAGGCGACGCGGGTTGGCATATTGATCCCACAGCAAATCTGTCTAGCCAAGTGAGCCAATTTTATGCCCAATTAAACCCGGCAAGGTTGGCGCAGAAAAAAAGTAATGCCGCTGTTATAGCGATAGACTTACAAGAGACCCAACAAAAAGGCTTTGCTGCCATCCTCCAATTTATTCAAGGCAATCAAAAACACTAACGCATTACACCGAAATACCTAAAACATGCATAATTGCCGTCTTAATATCTACCCCATGCTCTTGTTTGTAACGCTCAACCTGAGCTACATTACGATCAGCTAAATTACGATACCAATAGCCCTGTAAGCGATGAAAAGATCGGCCATTAGCATCATCTAAAAAGCCGCCCAGTAATATATAACGATACATAAAATAAGCCATTGAGCGCAGCCCCTTTGGTAAGCGCGCATAAATTTTTTCTTTTATCTTACGCTTTAAACTTAGTTGTGAAACTACTGCTTGCGATGCTACTGAATCGCTTACGGAAAAATGGTACTTCAAATTGAGTAAATCTACTGCCTCGCGCTTAGCATAATTTTCATGTTTGGCTCGCCACCATTCCAAGCTTTGCAAATTATTATCAATAATTGCACCGGATAAATTCAGCGATTGCCCATCTAGCTTAATATGCTCATCCATCCAGCGCGATTCAGAGCGGCCATGACCAAAACGAAATAATCTTAAGGTACGTGTCCCCCCCATACCACCATATTTTAAGAGCGATCCCTGAAAAACCATTTTCCGAATACATTGCAATCCAACAATGGATGAATTAATAGTTAATAAGGTTTGCTTAATCTCATCAATCAATGCAGTCGTTAAAATTTCATCAGCATCTATTCTAAAAACCCACTCTGTACTAGCGGGTAATTGACTTAAGGCCCAGTTAAATTGCACTGAATGGTTATTTTGCCAAGCACGCTGCAAAATAGTGGCTCCACAGCGCCTGGCGATATCAACAGTATCATCGGTTGAAAAAGAATCTACCACGACAATATTTTTAGTTAAGGGGAAGATACTCTCGATGCAGCGCTGTAAATGTAGACGTTCATTGAAAGTTAAAATAACGGCGGTAATTGAATTCATACGCTTTGTAATTTAAACAAGAAAATTATTTCAAAACTTGCTTAAGATAAGTTGCTTTGATCCAAGCCAAAAATCGTGCGCCAAATAAAGGCCAGCCATTGATTAGCAAAGCTAAACGGTACTCTTGGGTAACCTCTCGAAGATGTTGGTCCGTGCCATAAGCTTCGTTAACTACCAGTAATTGGTTAACTAAAGACACCTTTAGTCGCTCGGGATGAATC
>CAMCUP010000081.1 GCA_945878885.1 Polynucleobacter meluiroseus
CGTCTTATCGATTCGCCCATTGGCTGCTCAAACAACTAATTGGAATGACTCACCAGCCAATTGGAACAACAGTATTAGTAATTGGGATAACTCTTCTACCAATTGGAATAACAGCCCGAGCAATTGGGATAACAGTGCGAGTAACTGGAGCGCGACAAATGGCGTATACGACAACCGGGGAAACCGCATTGGCTATGAAACCCAAGCGCCTTCGGGTGTCACCAATATTTACGACAACAACGGCAACCGCATTGGTTACTCACCTAGTAAAAAGTAAAAACCATGAAAACCTATTGCTATTGTAGTATCCCCCTAGATTCGTACATTTAAAAAGTTGAGTTTTCTGTTGTTTATGGCAGTATTTACAACAGGAGGTTCACATGAAGAAGTCACGATTTACAGAGACTCAGATTGTCGGGATATTGAAGGAAGCCGAAAGCGGATTACCCATGGCAGATTTGCTACGAACGCATGGCATTAGTGGCGCCACCTTTTATAAGTGGCGATCCAAATACGGTGGCCTTGACGCTTCTGAGCTCAAACGGGTTAAAGAGCTTGAGCAGCAGCTATCAGAATATAAAACGATGGTGGCAGAACTCAGTCACGACAACCGAGCGCTAAAGAACTTAATTGAAAAAAAGCTCTAGCGCCAACGGGTAAGCGGGATGCAGTCGATTACCTGGTTGGCGAAGAAGCAGTACCCATTACAAGGGCTTGCGCTCATCTGGGGCTAGCTAGGTCATCGTATTACGAGCGCCCCACAAGTAGGGCTAAAGCTGATGAGCCCATCGTTGAAGTGCTTAATCAAGTGGTGGCTAAACATGGCCGCTGGGGTTTTAGGCTGTGTTTTGATTGGATGCGCAATCAGGGCTATCCATGGAATCACAAGCGCGTGTGGCGTGTGTATAAGGAGATGGGCTTGAACTTACCCAGAAGAACCAAAAAACGCATCCCTAAGCTACCCAAGGTGCCGCTGATTGCGCCTACCGAAGCCAACTCGATGTGGGCCCTGGATTTTATGTACGATACCTTGCATTACGGACGCCCCTTTAGAACCCTTAACGTTATCGACGAATCCAATCGCGAGATCTTGGCTATTGAAATCGATATCAGCCTGCCAGCAGCTAGAGTAGTCAGAACGCTCGAGCAACTAGAGGAGATCCATGGTTTACCTAAAGCCATACGGCTGGACAATGGGAGCGAACTGCGCTCAACGGTCTTTATGGGCTGGTGTGAAGCTAAAGGCATTGAGCTCAAATTTATCCAGCCAGGCAAGCCTCAACAAAATGCATTTATTGAACGCTTTAATAAAACCTACCGTCATGAAGTGCTCAATGCCTATTTATTTGAAAACCTCAGGGAGGTACGTGAAATTACAGAAAACTGGATCACGATTTATAACGAAGAAAGACCGCACAGCTCCCTTGGCAGAATACCGCCTAGAGACTACCGAGCACAGGCAGAAAACAACACTTTAGGAATGTCGGCTTGACGGGGGATACTACAGGCCCACCATAAAAAAACCCTCACTAGCCATAGTGGGGGTTCGGTCTTTTGAGTGTTACTTTAGGCAAAGTCAGTAAATATTTTGAGTGTAGGTAGTAATGGCATACTGTTTTGTCCTATTAGGAGAAGCCCATGAAGCGCTTAGTATTTTTAGTTGTATTTGTATCTTTCTACATTCTGACTACTACAGCATATGCTGCTGAATTCATGAAGCAAACCGATGTAGGAAAAGGGCGGACTTATTCACCGGCGGTAGTAACAGAGGGCGGTCGAACCATCTGGTTATCTGGTGAAACAGCCATCACTGATCTCAATGGGAAAGATATTAAAGGTGATTTTGAGGCACAAGTCCGAACAATTTTTGCTTTAATGGAAAAAACCCTCAAGCATACCGGTGGTAGCCTTAAAAATATTGTCACAACCACCACATTCATTACTGACCCTCGCAACGGACCAATTCTCTCTAAAGTTCGTGCTGATATGTTTCCAGATGGTAAGTTTCCCGCTAGCGCCATGATTACAGTTTCAAATCTGGCTGTACCAGGGATGTTGATTGAAATTCAAGGAGTGGCTGTTATAAACGATAAATGCTCAAAGTCTAATCCTTGCATTGATCCTGATTAAAATATCCTTAGAAAAATGTGGCGCAAAGCCATTTTGTTTTTTTGCTGTAAATGCCGATCGTTTATTTACGCATTTTTAGAGAAAAGGATTTTTTATGAATCTATTTAGATTAATAAAGCAACAATGGCTTCAACAAGGAACTACTACTTTGTTATTGGGATTAAGTATCTTACTTACGCACCCAGCTTTGGGGCAATCGCAAGATGCATCTGTTACCAAGAAGGATCCAAAAAATTATAAGATTCTCGTTGGATTTGGTGCCGGGGGAATTCCTGACGCATCTTCCAGAATGATTGCTCCGAAATTGGCTGAAAAGATGAAGTCAACTGTAATCGTAGAAAGTAAGCTTGGTGCTGGTGGTACGCTGGCAGCCATAGCGCTTTTAGCGGCGCCTGCTGATGGCGCAACATTATTGAGTGTGTCACCTGCACATGCTACTGCCCCTGCTATTTATAAGAAGTTGCCCTATGACACATCAAGTGATTTTGCACCCATTACTTTAATTGGCGAGGGGCCAGCATTATTAGTCGTTCCAAATGACCTAAATGTAAGTAATGTGGCGGATTTAATTTCTCTTGCCAAAGCTAATCCAGGTAAGCTGAACTACTCTTCAGCTGGGATTGGTAGCAGCTCACATTTTGCTGTTGAGTTGCTCAAAATGCAAACTGGAATTGATGTAGTACATATACCTTATAAGGGGGTATCTGAAGCTTTAACAGAAGTGGTGGCAGGTCGTGTCCAGTTTCATATAACACCTTATTCAACAGCTATTGGTCTTGTTAAAGATGGTAAGGTAAAAGCTCTGGCTGTAACTTCTAAGAAGCGATTACCTGAACTACCTGGTGTTCCTACGGCTGCTGAATCTGGCGCACCTCAATATGATTGGGTTTTTTGGTATGGCTTGTTGGCATCAGCGAAAACACCACCTGAAACAATCACTCTTTTAAACAAGGAAATAGTATCCATTTTACGATCCCCAGATATTCAAAAACAGTTAAATCAAATGGGTGTTTCTGTGACTCCAAGTTCCCCTGATGAGTTTAAAAAATTAATTGCTTTTGAAATAGTTAAATTCCAAAAAATTGCTAAAGCAGCCAATATTCAACCAGAATAAAACGTTAAGATGAAAGTAAAAATTAATCAGATTGATATTGATTACTCCGTTTATGGAGAGAGAGGCCCTTGGATTATCGTATCTCACTCACTTGGCTGTACAAAGGCAATGTGGGAGCCACAGATCAAAATGCTGGAGAAAAATTTTAGGGTAATTGCATACGATACGAGAGGGCATGGAGGTTCGGGTTGTGAGGGAGGTGAATATTCATTAGATCTATTGGCCGATGATGCCCTTGGCTTGTTGGATTTTCTGGGCGTGAAAAAGGTTCACTGGCTAGGATTTTCTATGGGAGGCATGATCGGGCAAGCTTTCGCTTTGCGATACCCAGAGCGGCTTGCGTCCATTGTTTTAGCTGATACTACTAGTGCACATACTGCGACACCCGCCTCAATGTGGGAAGAGCGAATTCGTATTGCAAAGACTCAGGGCATGGATCCCTTAGTTCAACCAGCAATTAATCGCTGGTTTACTGAGGCCTTCAGAAATTCTAGTCCAGATGTGGTTGCTTTCTTTGCATCAATGATTAGATCTACATCAGTAAACGGGTGGGCTGGTTGTTGTGCAGCCATTGCCTCTATTCATACTACCGATAGATTAAAAGAAATTAATTGTCCAGCGATGGTAATGGTTGGAGAGTTTGATATTGGCACTCCATTATCGGCAGCTCTCGAAATGCATAAGAATTTAAGGCAGTCAGTTTTAGTATTGATTTCTAATGCGGCTCATATGACTAATATTGAACAGCCCGCTCAATTTAATCGCGCATTAGAGCTTTTCTTCGTTCCGTTTAAATGATCTTGTTGGATTAATAAAGGTTGGGTGACGAAAGTCGCTATTTGAATAGCGCTAAAAGTTTAGATTAAATCTTTTCCCCCAGGTTCAAGTCCTGGTGGGCCAGCAGTTACTCAATATGTAAAGTCAGGAAAATTAAAGGTGCTTGGCGTTTCAACGTTGGATCGACATCCCACTTTACCTGACATACCAACGCTCAATGAAAGTGGAATTCCTGGCTATGATGTAACGGCATGGTTTGGTTTTATTGCTCCTGCAGGCGTACCCAGGGAAGTACTTGCTAGATTAAATATAGATATTGGCCGAACCTTACAAGATCCAGAGATTCGAAAAAAACTTGCCGGTCTTGGTGCTGATTTAGGTGGAAGCTCTCCTGAATCATTTGGCACTTTAATTAATAGTGAAATTGATAAGTGGAGCAAAGTAATTCGGCTTGCAAATATAAAGCCAGATTGAGTTTGTTAAATGGCTCATTCCACCTGGTTTCAATCCCACCTACAGAGTCGAACCCATTACTCACAAGAAAACACCTAGTGTGCAAAGAGCCAATCAGCTTGAACGCCAAGATCTATATGGGTTTGATAGGTAAAACAGCGGATTATAGGAAATTGTTCCACGCTAGGATTATGAAACGGCCCGCAAAGCCTGATTCTATATGGTGGGTCGGGCGGGATTCGAACCCACGACCAACGGATTAAAAGAATATTGTTCCACCTAAAAACACTGTAAATTCAATAGCTTACAAGCGTCAAAATAGGGTGTGCAATGAAGTGTGTAATGGATTTTTAGGTCAAATTGGTGACTGAATTGGGATTCGAACTTTTTAGGCGACCTATTTCAGGGTTA
>CAMCUP010000082.1 GCA_945878885.1 Polynucleobacter meluiroseus
CTAAGCTTATTTTTAGCATCAAGCAAAATATCGCTAGATATTGGCCCAGGTTTGGTTTGTCGTATAAAAGCCATACCAATACCGATTATATTTGGGCTTATCAATTTTAAAAAATCATTAATTGAGATACCATTAATTTTTAAATTGCAATAGTGAATTGAATTCCCAAAGTTAGTGGGCATCTTAGTAGCTGAATCTGATGTTATGTGCATTTCATTTAAGCACCCATCTTCTAATTTTAAAAATAATTCTAAGCTATTTGACCTAAAAACTTGATCAATATAAATTCTACTTATATTTACGGGGTTAAAATATTTTTGATTTTTTTGATATCCAATTGCATGGGCTATGGCCCTTGAGAGTGAGTAGCGGATAGTGGCGTCACTTGATTTAAATTTAGTAGGATCAAGTAAAAATTTTGTTGCAAAATGATGTTCATATTCAGATAGTGAAATAATATCTCCATCATGAATCCATCCTGATCGATACAGTAGGTCAAGAAGTTGAATTGGGCCTATGGCTAGTATTACTTTATGAGCTGATACTTTAAATTTTGAGGTATTACCAAAAAGATCAATGGTCGAAGAATTTATAATATGAACTTTGCTTATGTACTGGTCAAGAAGGTCTGGAATTAATTGTGGGTTTAAATAATCTGCAGCATCAATTATTTGATCATTAACGTCTAAAAGTTGACCTAGGGCGCTATTGTTTGAGATGCTTCCTGTTCTCTTAAAAGAAAGAGGCTCAAAAAAAATACCGCTATCTTTGAGTAAGCCAAGTAAATTGGTTGGTAAGAACTCTATATTGCAAAAACCGCCCCAAATTTTGGAATTTCCACCATGTAGAAGTCGATCATGCAGTCTTGAATGCATTAAGTTAATTGAAAGCGCGCCTTCTGATACGCCATTCGCTCGCAATAGCTTATTGATTTCTAGCGATTTTCTGCGGGAATTGGCGTGACCTTTGCCTTCAATTGATTTAGATGAGGCATTAATCTTACTAATTAATTGAAAAGGTTGTGAGCCTAATAATATTTTAGCAATAAGCGCAGAAAACCCACCGCCAATAATGATTGTTTTAGCCACAAAGAATCCTTAAGATTCGATCAAAAAATTGATTTCTTGGAAGACTTATTAATCTCGGCTTAATCATACGGCCCTTGTTATTTTGATCAGAATTAGCAATTGCAGCTTGAATTTTTTTACTTAAATTACTAGTGGTAATTATTTTTACTATTCCAAGCGAAATTAAAAAATTAGATAATAATTTGGTAATTAATCCCCCTTGAATTTTAGTCCCATATTGACCATCATAGATAGTTGGGAGCTGTACTATTTTAGAAAATGGAAATAGAGCACTTAGTCGGCATGCTAAATATTTCTTTGCATAAAAATATCGTGAAAAAGTATATTTTTTTGACGAATTTAGGGTATCAATATAAATAATTTCATATTTAGGATTCATACAATATTTATCTATTAATTCTATAATCTTAAGTGGTTGATAAACATTCTTTTGAAGGTAGTCATTAAATTTTGAGGAATAACTTGAAAAGTCATAGCCACAAATCAGCAATAAATCAATCGGCTCTTTAATCTGTTGAAGCAAAATGAGCGCCATATTTAGATTTGCTCTCCAAGGGATAATATGAATTTTTGCTTCTGGATAAAGTATTTTTAAAAGGGTAATAAATTTTTCACTGCGCCCAAAAATTACGATTAATTTAATATCTATATGGGCCATATTTTATTTTTCTAGTGGCAGAGTGATGCCTTGCTGGAGTAATATTTCGCGCCAAAAGCTGATATCAAATTTTTCCCAAGCATGGCAAGCAAATGGTAATTGATGTTGATTTAGTTCAAATAGATAACGAGGCTCTGCATCAAAAGCAAATTGCAATGCTTCTTCGGGTTTAGGTACTTTAAAGAATGAAAAATATCGAGGGATTAAGACTCCCCAATACACATCTTCATTAATTCTCGGGAATAGAGGCCAGCGATTAATGGAAAAAATAATTCGATGCTTAATAAAGCGACAGATTCCAAAACCATCAAATAGACTCTTTGGTTTTGGGGCCAAGATATTAGAAATATATAGCAGGGGGGAAGCGGCTTTAATAAAATCAGGTATTCGACGTAGTGAAATGCCGCCATTACCTACGCCAAAAAAAGTCAAAGGGCGCGATGGGTTGGCAAAGCCTACAAAAAATGGAGCGCCGACATAAGAATAGCCTTTTTGGCACCAATCTTTTAGCTGATCTGTAATGATGAGTGCATCAGTTTGCACAAGTAGCATATATTCAAACTGCTTAAATGATTCATAAAAAAAGCGAGATTTGAGTAAGCGGTTATAGCCAGCAATGCCCAAAAAAAATGTATTGGCAAATGGTTGAATATTAATGTTGGGGTGAGGCCAGGCTAATTTTTGTAGATTGAAATTTTGGGCTAATGATTCAGGGCAAATGATAATAACAGGATACTGATAAAGAATTTCCAGAGTTCTATTAAAAGAAAAGGTTTCTGTTTCGCTAAAAGCCTCCTTATAAAGTGGAATAATTACAACTGATTGATGAATGACTTTCATAACTTTACTAGCGATCACCCTGCATAAGACGTAGAATTTTATTTATAGCGCGTTTAGGCAAGCGCAAAATCGACCAGGGGAATTGTTTATCTAGTCCCCCTAGTAGATGATCAAAAACATAGCGATCTGCAACTGCATCTCGCTGAATTGCTCGCGGATGATTTAGCGGTAGGGCTAGCGAATGAACTGGCAAACCAGGACGGTCTTTAATGCTTAGAGTATGCGTGCCATCTGGTCCAAAGCCAATATTGGTAACCAGATTTACATTGGGGGTGGCAATAAGACCACCGTGATACCAAATATTAGCAGTCCAAGGGTAATCCCAGGTATCAATCTCATTGCGATACATGCGGTCAAAAATGGCTGTCCAGTATGCTCGTTCTGCTCTATATGGTGAATGCGCTATCCATTCGGATGAGTTGCGCCAAGTTGGCCAGAAGGGTAAGGAGACATCATTTTTTTGCCAGGCGCGACGCCATGTGGCCCAACCCCAAATATGGTTGTATTTAGAAAAATAATAATCAGCATCTCCACGCTGGTGCCCATTCTGAAAATTATTACCTGTAATGGTCATTATTTGCTCATTATCTTGGTATCGCTCCAATAGGGTTTCACAAAAGGAGAAGAAGTCGGGGTTGGGCAAGCAATCATCTTCCAAAATGATTGCACGCTCAACTAGTGTGAAGACCCAATCAAGCCCACTATTTACTCGTTGCTTACAGCCTAAATTTTGTTCTGCATAGTTTCTATGAACATCGCAGGGCCAATCTATTTGGGCGACAATTTCACGTACTTGGAGACAATTTTCGTCGTCGGTAGGATGGGCTTTACGAGGTCCATCAGCAACAATGAAGAGTTGTTTTGGCCTTTGTAAACGAATTGCTTCAAAAGTCTTACGGGTATGCCGTGGACGGTTAAAAATAATGAAGACGATTGGAGTTTCTAGGGCCATATTGTATTTATTAAATGACTATAATAATTGCAATTATCTAGTTTAACGGCGTTAACTACTCATTTGGCTAATCTTATTATGAACCCATCTACATTATTTTGAAAAATGAAGCGTTGCGCATTCTGCGCTACTTTTTTGTCGGAGGAACCTCTGCAGTAGTTGATATTGGACTTTTCTCTATATTTGCCAGCTTTCTTGGATGGCCCTGGCTACCTGTTTCTATTGTTACCTTCTTGATTGGAACAAGCATTAATTATTTCCTTTCGATTCATTTTGTATTTGAAAGTGGGGTAAGGTATGGTAAGCATCATGAGATATTAGGTGTTTTCATTGTAAGTGGACTGGCGCTTATTGCTAATCAAATAATTTTATATCTATCGATTGAAATACTTCATTGGCATTTAATTTTTTCAAAATGCGTTGCTACCGGTTTAGTCTTTTTTTGGAATTATTTTGGCAGAAGATTCTTTGTTTTTTAAAAATATAACTCAGAACTTCATAAATAAAAAAAATATGAAGAATGGGAATTTCGATTTAAAGTGTATTGCGCCAATCATATTAAGTATTTGCGCCTTTCTCCTCATCATTGGCCCCAATGCGTTAATCCCCACTAATATTGCTTGGTTATCCTCAGGTGATCCTGCCCAGCATTACTTAGGCTGGGCTTTTTATCGACTAAGTTCCTGGACTAATCCAATTGGTTTAAATCCCAATTACGGGATGGATATTAGTTCTTCGATTGTCTATTCAGACTCTATTCCTTTAATGGCGATTTTG
>CAMCUP010000083.1 GCA_945878885.1 Polynucleobacter meluiroseus
ATTAAAGGTGCGCCACCTGGATGAGAGAAAGTACGATAATCAAAAGCACTCACTAACTCACTCTCGTGACAAGCAATAATCCAACTCTTATTGAAGATTTTTTCTTGCTCTTCTTTAAATAAACCTTCATCGGTATAAATGCGGCTATCGACAAAATGTGAGTTAGGAAAACTTGGGGTTTTAAGCCATTCGGCAGAATTACGAGACATATTTCACTCCCTAATTAAGATAAATTGATTGAAATTGAGTTAATAAATAAATAATGATTAAAAGAGACCTGTTACTTTGCCATCGATGTAGTCAATTTTTTCTGCTGACGGCACCTTAGGCAAGCCAGGCATAGTCATAATGTCGCCGCAAACCATGACGATAAATTCAGCGCCAGCCGCTAAGCGCACTTCACGCACGGTAATGGTGTGGCCTTCTGGAGCGCCACGTAATTTTGGATCGGTTGAAAAAGAACTTTGGGTTTTAGCTACGCACACTGGGTAATGTCCATAGCCTTGTTCTTGTAAGCTCGCAATTTGCGCACGGACTTTCGAATCGGCATTCACTTCGCCAGCACGGTAAACCCGTTTTGCGATCTTATTAATTTTTTCCCAAAGCGTATCTTCTTCTTCGTAAACAAACTGCATTTTTTTATCAGATTCACAAAGGTCAACAACAATGTTGGCTAAATCTGCAGCCCCTTTGCCGCCATGGGCCCAATGCGAAGCCACAACTACTTTTGCTCCAAAACGATCCATCCGCTTACGAATCAAATCGATTTCCGCATCGGTATCACTCAAGAATTGATTGATCGAAACAACGCAGGGTAAGTTATAGACCTGAGTAATATTTTCGACGTGACGCTCCAAATTGACCAAACCCTTATCTAAGGCAATTAAGTCTTCTTTAGTTAAATTGGCGACATCAACCCCACCGTGATACTTCATCGCGCGCACCGTTACCACAATTACAACAGCCGATGGGCGTAAACCCGACTTGCGACATTTAATATCTATAAACTTTTCTGCACCTAAATCAGCACCAAAGCCCGCTTCTGTCACCACATAGTCAGCTAACTTCAATGCGGCTTGGGTGGCAATGACCGAATTACAACCATGTGCAATATTGGCAAAGGGGCCGCCATGAACAAAGGCTAGATTATTTTCTAAGGTTTGGACTAAATTAGGAGCCAAAGCATCTTTAAGTAAAACGGTCATTGCGCCATGGGCATTTAAATCTTTTGCCAAGACAGGCTTTAAATCACGGGTATAGCCAATCACAATTTTTGATAAACGCTCTTTTAAATCCTCGATTGAAGTAGCCAAACAAAAAATTGCCATGATTTCTGAGGCAACCACAATATCAAAGCCATCCTCACGGGGATATCCATTTCCAGGGCCTCCCAAGCCAGCAGTAATAGAGCGCAAAGCACGATCGTTCATGTCAACTACGCGTTTCCACTGAATTCGGCGCACATCAATACCCAAGGTATTACCATGATAAATATGGTTATCAATTAAGGCGGCCAGCAAATTATTGGCTAAAGCAATCGCCGAAAAATCACCCGTGAAATGTAAATTAATATCTTCCATGGGAACGATTTGGGCATAGCCCCCACCTGCTGCTCCGCCTTTAACTCCAAATACGGGGCCAAGCGAAGGTTCACGCAAACAAATCATGGCTTTTTTACCAATGTAATTTAACGCATCACCTAAACCAACTGTAGTCGTAGTCTTGCCCTCACCAGCTGGAGTTGGGCTAATTGCTGTAACTAGGATTAATTTGCCGTCTTTTTTGTTTTTCAAAGTATCTAAATACGCTAATGAGACCTTCGCTTTATAGTGGCCAAAAGGCTCTAGCGAATCCTCTGGAATGCCTAAGCGCTCCTTGGCTATTCCAGCGATTTTTTTCATGGTCGCTTTTTGAGCTATTTCGATATCACTTGGCATTTGAACCTCTATAAAATTAACGGCTGGTTGATTGCTACAATAAGATTTAATTAATCTATTGATAATTAGAACTATACAACAATAATGCGCAAGTTTGCATAGTATTTATCAGTAATTAATTAGGGAAACTACTTAGACGAGCAATAACATCGCGGGGCATTCAAGTAAATACAATAGCTTATCAAGCTTTGCCAGTTTTTTTGCCCCCCCTTGAATCGCCTCATTAATTAGGTTTTAAAACATTTTATGTCCCTTAAAGCAGCCAAACGGAAACCCACCAAAAAGACGCCCCAAAAATCACGTGTTCGAATGGCGCCCAGCCAACGACGCGAGCTTATTTTGGCGGGCGCGATAGATTATTTTGCCGAACTGGGCTTTACTGGTAAGACTCGTGAACTATCCGAGCGTCTAGGCATTACCCAGCCCCTACTATATCGCTACTTCCCATCAAAGCAGGTGCTAATGGAGGAAGTGTTTGAAATCATCTTCTTAGATTCTTGGCAAAAAGAGTGGGATGCTTTATTAGAAAATTCAACCCTTCCCCTAAAGAAACGGTTGGTGACCTTTTATCAACAGTATTTTGAAGATAGTTTTTCACGTCGCTGGATTCGGGTGTATTTATATTCGGGTTTAGCTGGTACTGGCATGAATCAAAAATACCTCAAAATGATTCGTCAACGCCTGATTGATCCGGTATGTATGGCCTTAAGAGCCCTATGTGGTGATGATAAAAACTGGGGGCCGATCTCGGATGATGAGCGTGAATTTGTCTGGGTTCTGCATGGCAGCTTTTTTGCTTATGCGACCCGAAAATATATTTTTAACCATGAAACCAAAATTAATTTTGAGGGCTATTTAACGCGATCAATTGAAAATTTTCTGGATGGCGCTAAAGCCAACTATCCCAAATTGCGTTTAATGAAGGCTCTCAGCTGATATCTCTGATCTCCGGCTGAGGCCTTTGTTAAGTCTGTTAGCCAGCCATGCGCCACCCATTTATTACCCGCCTTTTTTTAAAGCCACATTCTTCGCCAATTTTGTGTATCCTACATCTTAGATTTTAATTTATCAAAAGCTAAACAACATGTTCAAACTATTTTCCAGTGCCCCCGTACACGATCCCATTGGCAAGCAAAAGCCAATCGATGAAATTAAAAAAACCACTTGTTATATGTGCGCTTGCCGTTGTGGTATTCGCGCGCACCTTCGAGATGGAGAGCTGGTCTATATCGATGGCAACCCGGATCACCCCATAAATCAAGGCGTGATTTGCGCCAAGGGCTCAGCAGGCATCATGAAACAAAAATCGCCTGCGCGAATTACCCAGCCCCTCTTACGCAAAGCGGGTAGTAACAGGGGCGAAGGTGCTTTTGAACCGATTAGCTGGGAGCGCGTCTTTGAAATCTTAAGCGAACGCTTAGGAAAAATTCGTGCTACTGACCCAAAGAAATTTGCTTTGTTTACTGGACGCGATCAGATGCAAGCCTTAACTGGTTTATTTGCCCGTCAATTTGGCACGCCGAACTATGCCGCTCACGGTGGCTTTTGTTCTGTCAATATGGCTGCGGGCATGATCTACACCATCGGTGGTAGCTTTTGGGAATTTGGTGGCCCCGATTTAGAGCGGGCCAAATTATTTATCATGATTGGCACCGCCGAAGATCATCACAGCAACCCGATGAAAATTGCTTTATCTAAATTTAAGCGTGCAGGTGGTCGTTTTATCTCTATAAACCCCGTGCGTACGGGTTACTCTGCAATTGCAGATGAATGGATACCGATTAAGCCAGGTACCGATGGCGCCTTGTTTATGGCACTCATGCATGAGCTCATTCGCAAGGAGAAGTTCGATGCCCCATTTTTGCGGCGCTACAGTAATTCAGGGCAATTGGTTTGCTTAGATACGGGACCAGAAGAAGGATTATTTTTATATGATCCCGATAGCGAGCAAATTAATCTAGATCTACCGCACAATAAATATGTGTGGGATGAAAAAACCAATAGTGCTCGTCCTTGCTTTGAAGCTGGAGTATCGCCCGCACTCAAAGGCGAATATATCATGGGCCCAGGTCCGCATGCAGGTAAAAAAGTAGCGCCTGCATTTGAATTGCTGCGCCGTCAAGTTGCTGACACCACGCCTGAGTGGGCGGCGTCCATCACCGGTATTTCCGCAGAACGAATTCGTCTGCTAGCTAATGAAATGGCGCATGCTGCTTTCGAACAAGCCTTCGAGCTCCCGATTCAATGGACCGATGTCTGGGGCGT
>CAMCUP010000084.1 GCA_945878885.1 Polynucleobacter meluiroseus
GATTGCTGTTGATTTGGTTAGGCCAGAAATGAAATTTATGATTTTAGTGGCCATGCTGGTGGTGTTAGTACATGGCATGCTTGTACTACTAATCATGTTTGTCTTTCACCAGATCAATAAACACAATATCAATAGTTACCAAAAGCAAGTAGACGTCTTAGTCTATTTCTCAGTAATTTTATTAATCTTTGTTAGTCATTTGCTGGATATCTTTATATGGACCTATGCCATGGTCAATTTAGAGATCTTCCCAAGCTCTTTAAAAACCTTTTATTTTGCTGGAGAAATGTATACTAACTTAGACCATAATGACCCCAGCTTTAAGCTAGGCCCAGATTGGAATATGCTACCCATTTTATTGTCCTTTTCGGGCTTATTTGCCGTAGCTATATCTGGCTCGGCCCTCTACACCCTATTAGTATCTATGTTTACTAAGCCAAGTAAAGATCAATAACACACGAAATGGAACTTTTAAACTATCTACCCTCTCTGACAGACCTATTTAAGCAAATTTATATCGATATCGGTAATCAGCAAATTTATTGGATTTTAGTTTTTGTCGGTTTTATGCTAACTTTCCACGGAGTTTATGTACTGCTCGTGGTGATTTGTTTTAATACCATTCGTAGTTGGTTAATAGAGCACTACCGGATTGCTGGCCAGTATTTTTATGGCTTTCGTTTAGCTGCTTTTGTGGCTTATTTTATTGCTATCGTGCTGATTATTTTGGGACATTTAATCGATATTGTGATGTGGACTTACGCTCTAATCCCGCTCAATATTTTCCCCTCTAATCCAGAAACATTTTATTTTGCTGGCGAAATGTATGTAACAGTGGGCTTTGGCAGTTTTGAGCTTACTAAGAGCTGGCGAATACTACCCATTGTGATTGCCTTTTCAGGCATCTTCGCCGCCTCAATGTCGGGGGCCGCGTTATTTAATATGCTTGGTACGCTAATTAGTAGGGCCTCAAAGGCTAAAGACGCAGATGCTAATCTGCCCGCTGTTTAAATACCAACTCAAACACCCTGCCGTTTGCTTCTAAGGTGCGCACCCTGCCTGGTAACCATTCCAAATCTTTTGCCAGCCAAATATCTACCTGACGCTTATAGGGATCATTAGCTCTTTGAATTAATCGATAGTGGCGCACCGCTGTTTGACCCAAGGAGGGAATCGCATCCGATTTTAATTCTTCACCAAAACTCAGAAATTGCCACATTTCAAGAGTGTTGTAATCGACCACGGGAATTTCACGCACTACTCCTGCCGCATCAATCTTATCGCTGCCATTGAGTAAAGAAGCTAGCTGAAACATGAGACTAAAACGATCTTGGGTGCCCGGCAAAATATCTGGAGTAAATTCAGGCTTCTCAGTAAAAAACATTTTCCCTCCGCCCTTATCGTCACGATCAAAACGAGAATACCGCGGTGGTTTTTCACCGCGTTGGGTCCAGTAAATAGCGGGGGCAAGACCATATTTATCGACAACGCCACGCGACTCAAAAACAAACGGCCCAACAAAGGCAAACGGTACATTAATATAAAGTCGATAGCCTCCCTCATTCGCGATCCAATCAACCCGCCCCGTTTGATTCATTTGACCATCGGCGTACGCATCATAAAAAAGTGTAGCCGAGCTTGGCAAGCGAAAAGCTTGCCCTTGTTGAGTTACTCCGCCCTCCTCCCCTTCTGCTTCAGTGCCACTGGGGCTTGAGCTAATTGCTGAGCCGCTATTACTGGTTACGGTTGGAGCAAATTTTTTCTTTTGTCCGCGCTTTATTTCAATTGGTTGAACTTTTTCAACTCTTAGAACTGCCTGAATGGTCTGCTCTTCTGGCGCGACTAGCTGGTCTCCAAAAGAAATAAAGGGTAAGCCAAAAAAGATAAGCAGGTGCGCCAGTAATGATATTGCTAGCGCACCAAATAGAACTTTTAATCCCAGAAAGTGCCTTCCAGCAAGCGACTTTCTTTGGGCAATTTGGCAGCCAAGAAATCCATTTGATCAGCCAAAATATTCCGCCCTTTTAGAATCATATCTTCGTAGAGGCTGGGCATATATGGCGCATATAGCAAGCTCATTCCAGAACTCTCTGGAGTGCGATTACCTTTGCGCTGATTACAGGGTCGGCAGGCAATAACTAAATTCATCCAGGCATATTTTCCACCACGACTATTGGGGACAATATGTTCAGCCTCAGCATCATTTTCAGTTACCTCATGTCCACAATAAGCACAAAGGCCGCGGTCGCGCCTAAATAATTTGCGCTTGGTAATGGCGGGTACAACATCAAATAAATTGATGCGAGCAGAACCTTTAACCGCCAAAATAGAATGTAGTTCAATAATTGATTGCAGGCCAGTAAGGCGAGAAATACCGCCACGCATCACGGCGATTGGGTCGCCTAGTGTCCACAGCACACTTTTATCAGCGTAGTGCTTAGTAGCCTCTTCTGCATTCACCCAGCATTGGGGAATGCCCCCAGCATCTAGCTTCAAAATACTAAGCACAACAGCTCCTTTCTGCGATTCGCATGCATTAAGGGTGGGCCCTTAATAACGAACCTTCACCTCTATTTTACAGAAAAGTAGCGGCTCTATCAATGGATTGGGGTTTGCTCTACTATTCCGCACTCATAAGAGGGATTAAAAGCAGGGCTTAAGCTTGGCTGTCAGCACAGGCAAAATCAAGCACCTGAGCCAAGTAGTGACTATATTCACTTAAGCCATGATCACCCCCTTCGAGCACCAATTGGTGAGCATTGGCATAGAAATGAACCATCTCACGCCAATCGAGTAACTCATCGCCTTTTGCAGCCATTAAAAAATAGCGCTGCGGTATGGTTATTTGGTTAATTTGTAATGCTTTTAATTCATCAATATAGGCCGCTTTGAAATCAAAAGGTTCATTACTATCGTATTGGGTTAGCTCGCCAACATAAGGCGCTAATTCCCGATCAGCATAGACCGCAGGATTTAAAACGACCGCGCGACAACCCAAGTGCTCAGCCAACCAGTTAGCATAAAACCCGCCCAGCGAAGAGCCAATGATGGCAACTTGTGCGGGTTTTGTGGTTTGCAGGTGCTGGAGTACCAAATCAATTGCGCCTTGAGGCGATGGCGGCAGTTGTGGGCAAAACCATTGCAAGGCTGCGCCAGCAGTAATCTTTGCTTCTATAGCTGCGCCTGTTAATTTTGCTTTAGAGGAATTGGGTGAAGAGCGAAAGCCATGTAAATAGACGACTTGCAAAATATCTTGGGTCATTGTGCCAAATTATTCTTTAAGTGCTTTAGCCAGCCTAAGCCGGCCTCAGTGTTTGTCAGGGGCCTGTACTCGCAGCCAATCCAGCCAGAATATTGCAAGCGATCGATCAGCTCAAATAAAAAGCAGTAATTAATTTCTCCGGTGCCAGGCTCATTTCTGCCAGGGTTGTCGGCTAGTTGCATATGGGCAATACGCGGTAAATATAATTCAATGGTATTGGCTAACTCCCCTGCCATCCGCTGGGCATGGTAAATATCAAATTGCAAAAAAGCATTCGGGGCAGCTACCTCATCTAATATTGAAATGGCTTGCTCGGTACGAGATAAATAAAAGTTGGGTATATCAAAGGTATTAATGGGTTCAATTAATAATTTCAGCCCTGCAGCTTGAAATTCTTTTGCTGCGTATTGCAAATTTGCGATAAGAGTTTGGCGTAATAACTGAGCATCAATGCCCTGCGGGGTAATACCTGCTAAACAATTTAGTTGCTTAACACCTAAGATTTCTGCGTACTGAATACCCGTAGCGACTCCTAAGCGAAATTCATCAATGCGATTTGGCAGGCAAGCTATGCCGCGCTCATTACTTTCAAAATTACCTGGTGGTAGGTTATGTAAAACTAACTTTAAATGATATTGATCTAACAGGGTCTTAATTTCGTCTGCCGCATAAGCATAAGGAAACAGAAATTCAACCGCCTTAAAGCCAGCTTGCGAGGCTTTTTCAAAGCGCTCAAGAAAGGGTACCTCATTAAAAAGTAGTGTGAGATTGGCGGCAAATTGGGGCATATTCAGTGGGGCACTATCGGCATTGAAGTGAGCCTGCTACTTTTTGGTTTAATCAACTTTTGCACCAGAAGCCTTCACCAGCGCTCC
>CAMCUP010000085.1 GCA_945878885.1 Polynucleobacter meluiroseus
TGTCTTTTTCTCGCATATACTGAACCTACATTGATAACTCGAAAAGTAGCGTCATTGGTTTCGATATGCATTTCTTTTGAAGGCAAATTAGGCAGAGAAATGCCATTCGGTATCACTGCAATCCTATTTTTCTCTAAGCGATAAATAAAGCTATGAAAAACATCGAGCTTCTGCCAATCAGTTTGAAAAATAATTAAGCTAAATTTTGCAAAAAGCCGGCTTAAGTCGCCCGCAGTCATCGTTAAATTATCAAGCAAGGTTTCGCCCTCGTGCACCCAAAGAGCAACAGGAATGTTAGCGTTCAACTTTTCAATTTGTGGTGCATCTAATAAGGTATTAATGATGACAACATCATAATTTTTAAGCTCTACATTTTTAATTGACGTAATACCGTTTACTTTAAACTCTTCTTGATATAAAACTTCCATAGCATCGTTGACCGCAGCGTCTACAGTCCAGCCCAATTCATTAACCCAATAATGGATGGTTTTATTTAACATAATTGCAGCGCCATCAGCGCCATAACTGTGAGTTAGAGATAAAATTTTCATTTACTTAATTTATATAAATATCTGTCGGCGCTAGATTAGCGTGCTGCTGCTCAGCCATCTGACTAAAAATATTTTCAAGGTTGGTAGCAAATTCAGCCGTATTAAATAAGGGGGTTGTTAACCGATTGGCGGCTAATTTTTGTTTTAATTGGGCAATTTTTTTTGCATTGTTGCCATATTCAATTGCTAATGCAAGGTACTCACTCTGGGTTTTAGCTATTAGTTCTGGCAAACCAATTGCATGCAGCAGACTTGCTGCCACTCGACCTGGAAATGTATGGCCCTGCTGGGTTAGTAAAGGCAACCCAGCCCACAAGGCATCACTTGCAGTGGTGTGCGCGTTGCAAGGGAAGGTATCTAAAAATAAATCAGCCTGCCGCTGGCGAGCTAGGTGCTTGGTAAGCGGCATGCGGTTCGCAAAAATTAAACGATCTGGCGATATTCCATGCGCCTTTGCTTGATTTTTTAAATTTATTTCTGCAGTTGCATTATCTGCTAACAGCCATAAAATACTGCCTTTTACTTCGCTCAAGATAGTCATCCAAACATTGAAAACTTGTGGGGTAATTTTATAATTATTATTAAAACAACAAAATACAAACCCAGTTTCTGGTAGCCCCAACTCTGCTCGGCTTAATGTCTGATCAGCCATTTCTCGACAGGCATCATTTGCTTGATATGAGTTAGGGAGATAGGCAATTTTTTCATCATAATATTGCTTGTTAATTTCTGGAATAACAATGGGGTCGGCAATTAGGTAATCTATATAGCTTGCTCCAAGCGTGCCAGGAAAACCCAAAAAATTAACCTGTATTGGGCTCGGCTGATAAGCAAAAATGCCTTGACGACTTTTACCAAAATATCCATTTAAATTTATCAAAATATCGATATCCATTGATTGGATAATACGAGCTGCTTCTAAATCGCTTAACTGTCTGATATCAATCATCTGATCAAATGCATTTTCAATTCGTACCCTAATTTTACTTCCATCGGCTATGCCGTTATCAAATGCAATGATTTCAAACTTTTCTTTATGATGATTTTCATATAAGCCAGTCATCAAGATTGAAGTAGCTTGCTCTCTAAATTCACCGCACAAATAACCAAGCCGTATTTTTTTCTTTTTTTCTTTATTTTGGCTTTGGGGCGGTAATATTTTAGGTGGGTAAAAATCTGCAGCAAATATTTCAGCGCATAATTGAAGATCTCGTTCTGATTCTGAAAAAGCCATGAGCCCAAAGGGTTCGGCAACTTTATTGCCCTGCGCAAGCCCTTTGTGAATCGCTTGATATAGCTCTGCTAATTCTGTCCACTCACAAATAAGCATTTTGTGATGGAGCAAAATTCCGAGTAGAAAATTTTCTTCCGGTTTAATTCGGTATGCTTCGGTATAGGCCGATAAAGCTTCTTGATAGCGCCCTAATTCACTTAAAGTTTTACCCTTATTAAACCAAGGCTGAATAAAGTTGGGCTGAAGCTCAATTGCTTTTTCATAGCAAACTAACGCATCGCTCCCCTTACCTAGGCTATCTAAACATTTGCCATAATTTACCCAGGCATTGGCATTATCAGGCGCTAACTGTGTTGCTTTAAGGTGGTGCTGTAACGCTTCACGATCATTTTGTGCTGCTGATAGTGCTTTAGCTAGGTTGTATTGCAAGTCGCTATCATTTGGTGCAATTTTTATACCCTTTTTAAAGTATTGAATTGCTTCGATATTTTTTTTTGATAAACCACACACCACCCCCATTAAATGCAGTGCTGCACAATTTTTTGGCTGGGTACGCAAAACCTGCTGCAATAAAGACTCGGCGCCAATTAGATTTCCATTGTCTAGCGCCATCATGGCCTGAATAAGTAGTGGGTGGGCTTGAGAATTCAATTATCTGTTCACATCAATATAAGCTGCAAATACTACAGCCTTACTTTTATTTAGGCCAAGCCTATGGTTATATAAGGGCTAGCGCTTCAATTTCAATCATAAAACCATAGTGTAATTCTGGCACCGGTACTACAGCACGAGCTGGCAATACCTCTGCTGCCCATTGCTGATAAATTATATTAAAGGTTGGCCAATTACTAATACTGGTGATGTAGACACGAACCTGTACTAAATTCAAGATGCTGGTGCCAGCACCCTCTAATGCAAGTTTGACATTAGCTAGTGCTTGATTAGTTTGCTCTGCAAAGCTAGCGTTATTTAGTAGCTCACCTGTCGAGGTAATGGGTAATTGGCCAGATACAAAGACCATGCCATTCGCAATTACAGCGTGGCTGTAGTGTCCACCTGGTGGGGCCATCTCCTTAGGATTGAGATACTCGATTTTTTGCATGTTTATTTTTACCATCCATAAAATCGACTCATGGCGGAGCCAATTACTTGCCGGTCATGCACCATGTAGTAAGCAGGAAATTGTGCCCCAGTTGCACATGCATGATTTGGTAAGATCCGCAATTGAGTGCCTACCGGAAAACGACTAGTAATTTTTTGATCATCACATGGGTTAACTTGACTTAAAATGCCATGCTCCTGATTTGCCCCAGTAAGCTGGAAGCCCTCAATGACCTTGCCACTTACATCACAAACTTGCCCATATCCGTAATCTTTGGATTGCTTTTGAGTTCCCCGATCACGGCTCATTGCCATCCATCCTGCATCTACAATTGCCCAGCCTTTATCTACTTGATGACCAATAACCGTAGTTAAAACACTGAGAGCAATGTCGTTTACAGAGCAAACTCCTACGTTTGACATTACTAAGTCAAAGAATACATATACGCCTGCTCGTACTTCAGTTACACCTTCAAGCTGCTGCGCTGATAGTGCAGTTGGGGTTGAACCAATGCTGACATTAGGACAAGCAAGGCCAGCGGCACGTAATCGCACAGCTGCCTGAACGCAAAGGCTGCGCTCTTGCTCAGCAAGCATTTGCAAAGCGGCTGGAGTATTGAGGTCATAACTTGAACCTGCATGGGTCATTACTCCGCCTAAGGTTTTTTCATGCCGATTCAAAATCTGACCAATGATGAGCAATTCTTCACCATTGGGATTTACGCCAGAGCGATGACCATCAGTATCAATTTCAATCCATACTTCAAATGGTAGCTTATGCTCTTGGGCGTAAGCCGTGATGGCAGATGCAGATTCAGCGCTATCGGCAATGATCTTTAAGGCACATCCCCGTTGAATTAATGCTGCTGCTTGCTTTAATTTTGGAGCAACCATGCCTACTGCATATAAAATATCACTTATGCCTGCAGCAAAAAATTGTTCGGCTTCTTTTAAGGTGGAGACAGTAATGCCCTGTGCTCCAGCTGCAATTTGGGCTTGCGCTATTGCAATACATTTAGTTGTCTTTACATGCGGCCTGAATGCGACGCCTAATTTATTCATGCGTCGTTGCATATCTTGAATGTTACGATCCAGCCGCACTGAATCTATTAATGCGGCTGGGGTTACTAACTCATCGAGTTGAATTGTGAATAGCCCTCTTTAATAATGCATAATTAATTTGAGCTTTGGTCATACATT
>CAMCUP010000086.1 GCA_945878885.1 Polynucleobacter meluiroseus
GCATGAAAACCAATTACCGCAAGCACTGCTAGTGCGCGCAGGCCATCGATATCGGGGCGGTATTTAGGGTGCAGGGGATTCAGAGGAATATTGAATTTATTAAATTATTAGTTATTTTATAATTAGATTAGTAGTAATGATTGAGATGAACCGTATTGTATTTTCCTTAGGGTACGAACACGGCTGAAATTAGGCCGATTGAGAGCAATCGCTCATCGTCTCCCATGCCAATAGATTTGGGCGTAATTGGATTGCGGAATTGAAAATGCACCTCCACATAGCCAGTTTGATTGCTAACCGCAGAAAGCGGAATTCTAAGAGTATTAAGCTCTGCATTAGTTAGCGTTACAGTTTCCATTGGGTTTCCATTAACGGTAACGCCGATAATTTGATTGGGGTGTTCTTTGGCGACCAATGCGCGCATCGTTAATATTAGCTGCTGAGCCAAATTCCCTTTGGGAACTGGCAAACGAATGGAAGCTGTATTTGTTTTTGACCATACCCCCCAAGACTCTGGCCAAGCCCAATCTGCTCGTGGTAAATAGTATTGGCCTAAACCTACTTGATTAAAAAGAATAATTTGATTTAATTTGGGCACTAAATCACTTAAGCCCAAGATTTCAAAATCAGACGGTGTACGACAACTCGCGCAATTTATCCAGCCCGGCAAGAGCACATTGACCCCATTAATACGGCCAAGTAAATCGTCTTGCGTATGCAAATGTTCTGCTGCCAAAAGAACTACTTCATTTTCTAAAACATACAGCGTATCGCGTTGATAATCCCCTGAAAGGACAGTGACCTTAAGCTGATTATTACTTTTGGATAAACCCAATACACTTTGCCTTGCTAGATAGGCTGAGTTTGTAGCCAAATGATATTTGGCACTAAAAGCAGACCATTTACTCCAATTTTCTGGAAGCACATTCACCCACTCAGGCCTTACTGGTATCCGTACTAATTTTTTATAGTGTTGACCTAAAAAATCCCAAAATGGATTAGTTAATTCCGTTCTAAACTCGCTACTCTTTGACTGCATCAAGCGATGACGTAAAGGCAGATACCCTGCACTTAAATCTAATAGTTGAATAATAGCCGCCACCATTAATAATCCAAGTGTGGCTCGCAAAGAATACTGTTTATAGATAAGAATAATGGCTGTCAGGATAAGGATATAAAAGACTGGCCAAAAAAATCTTCCCGAAGCGCGAAAAATACTGACTAATTGATAAAGCATCTCAGGTAGTTCAATAGTAAAGCCGTAAGCTCCGATGCCAATTTGATTGGATATTGCTAGCAGACTAAAGCTAAAAAGAACGGCCATTAAAGTTAGATGGCGTT
This sequence comes from Polynucleobacter meluiroseus, assembly GCA_945878885.1. Taxonomy (GTDB): domain Bacteria; phylum Pseudomonadota; class Gammaproteobacteria; order Burkholderiales; family Burkholderiaceae; genus Polynucleobacter; species Polynucleobacter meluiroseus_C. The sequence goes on from CAMCUP010000086.1 coordinate 1,342, forward strand.
GAGCTGCTGCCGATAACCAGGCTATGCTAGAACGAAAATTCAGGACGGCAAAAATAAAGATAGTAATGACCCCTAAACCTCCATACATAAAGCCCTCATAGCTACGAGCGGTATAGTCAAGATCGCTTAAAGAACCTTGAACGTCTGGAATTGTTGGTAGGACATAAGACCATTGATGAGGGTTCATCAAAGCAAGCAAATTAATGCGATCTATCCCATAATCTTGAGTGGCTACAGCACCCGGACTAACGACAAAATAGCCTGCTTGCCAAGTGACTAAACCTAATATTATTAAAATAATGAGTGGCTCAGTAATTAACTGTCTTAAGGTGACGCTCTTGTCGCGCCAGGCATCACCCAAACTGGCAATCCAAAGCCCCAAAATCATAGCTAGTAAATAAAAATGAATTAGGGCTGTTAGGGCAATTAAGATGCCCCATGCAATTAAACGATGAGATTGATGTCGCTTTAAATTTAAGTACAAGGCTGCCAAAATGGTCCACTGCCCCACTAATGCCGCGTGCATTCCTATGCGCCAAAAAAGGGGAGGTGAAAAAACGAAGAGTAGAACCGCAAATAATCGTAGCCAAAACTGTTGGGTAAATAAGCTCAGAAGCTTCCAGGCAAATACGGCTTGCAGGACAAAACAAGCCAAAATCCAAATCCCAAAATATTGAAAGGGAGTCGGTAAGAATGTGGAGATACCCTTAAATAAAATAGCTAATAAGGGAATAGAATCAGAATAGACAATTGCAGAACTGATATCCATTCCAAATTTAGGATTAAGACCTAAGGGAAATGACCAAGGGCTATCCCTAAAAAATGCCCAACCTAAATAATGTTGGCTTTGATCAAAGCCATTATCTAACCATGCAAGATTAGTGGGGCTTAAAGCATAGGGGCCTACGACTAAAAAAAAACTCAGCGCGCCCAGGACAATCGGTACCAGGTAGAGCAGCGATTGCTTCTGCCAGCCAGAATAATTCATAATCATTTAATGAAAGGTTGCTGTGACCAAGCCCATGGACAGCTCACGAATATCGTCCCCCATGCCAATGTCTTGCGGTCGAACTCGATCGGGAAAGCGAAATTCTACAGTTACATAACCCAAGCGCTGCGCAGCGGCCGGCAATGCTACTGTAATCTGGTTACCCTCTCCTCGCATCAAATTAACAATTTGTTGTAACTCTCCATTCACCCATACCTCGACATGCTGCTCTGGATGCCTTGGGGATACAACAGCACGCGCTATTAATACCAATTCGGTAATGGGATTGTTTATGGCAGCTTTTGGCAATGGTAAGACCAATTTAGCATCACGTCCTAAAGCCCAGCTGCCCCATGGCTGAGGATAATCCCAACCCGAAACCATTATTAACGCCAAATCAAATTTACGTGATCTTGAAAAATCAATTGGTACGTTACGCTCAAATTGCGGTACAAATGCCGAGATATTGAACTCTTTAGGCACCACAGGACAAGTAGTGCAGGAGAGCCATCCTGGAGCCAATATATTTAAGTCATTAATTCGAGCCAATAAGTCTGTTTGCTTATTTAGATTTAAAAGTGCTGGTATCACCTTATCATCTGCCAACGCATAAAGATGACGAGATTCATACTGACCAGTTGCCATCGCTTTCTCTAAGGTCTCATTAGCCTGTCTTAATTTCAGTTCACTCACACGAGACAAAAAAATTGAATTCGTTGTCCAATGATTTTTCGCTGCATAAGTCGCCAAAATTTCCCAGCCGCTAACATTATTTTGCACAGGAATTCGCATGAAAGCATCATAGTGATTTTTTGCTTCATCCCAAAACGGATTTTTTAGTGGCGTATCCCAACTTGTAACAGCTGGTTGGCTTAAGCGAGATCTAAGTGCACTCCAAGCAATATGGGTATCCCAAACTTGCACTGATAATGCAGCAGCTAAAATAAAAAGTGACTGCTTGTAAGAATAAGTCCGAATTACTAAAAAGATAGCGACCAATACAAGTAAATATAAGACTGGCCAAAACAGTCTGGCAGAGGCTCGTAAAATACTAGCAAAGGCAATTACCTTATTGGGTAGCGGTATAACCCATTCCTTTAAACCAAAACCAATATGATTACTAATTGCAAACATTGCAAAGGCGATCATTACTAACAGTAAAAAGCGATGCGAAACTGTTGCCTGCTTAAGCAATATACCCTTCGCATAAATACCACGCAAAGCAAAAATAATTAATATGATCACGCCTAAACCTAAATAATTAAAACCTTCAAAATGGTTCAAGACAGAATCGGCAGAATTGTAATGTTTTGGAGTTTCAGCAATTTCAGGTAGCAAACGAGACCACCCATTTGAATCAAATAGGGCTAATAAATTCATTCGGCCAATGCCATAATTTCCTGTAGAAGCTGCGGTGGCGTTGACAGCAAAAAAGCCTGCTAGCCATAAGGCAACAAATAGCATAACAATGTTGATACTAATGTAAATAAACAAATTGAAAAAATTTTTTCGCGGACGATCGCTTATATCGGCAAACCATAACCCTAGTACCATTACTAAAAGATAAAAATGTACCCAAGCTGCGCTTAAGATCAGTAGCGCCCAAAACCA
>CAMCUP010000087.1 GCA_945878885.1 Polynucleobacter meluiroseus
TCTGCTTTTATGGATGCAATGGATATCTTTGCTCCCGCTGGCATTCGTTTAATTCCCGTGGTACACGAGCAGGGTGCTGCCCATATGGCAGATGGTTATGCGCGGGTCAGTGGCAGGCATGGTGTGGTTATTGGCCAAAACGGCCCAGGCATTAGCAATTGCGTTACCGCTATCGCTGCGGCTTATTGGGCTCACAGCCCCGTGGTAATTATTACGCCTGAGACTGGCACGATGGGAATGGGATTAGGGGGCTTCCAAGAAGCAAATCAATTGCCGATGTTTGAAGAATTTACTAAATACCAAGGACATGTGAATAACCCCAAGCGGATGGCCGAATTTACTGGCCGCTGCTTTGATCGGGCCATGTCGGAAATGGGGCCAACGCAACTCAATATTCCACGGGATTATTTTTATGGTGAAATTGAAGTCGAAATTCCTCAACCCAATCGCTTAGATCGTGGGCCAGGGGGAGAGACCAGCTTAGATGCCGCTGCTGAACTTTTAGCAAACGCCAAGTTTCCGGTGATTATTTCGGGTGGTGGTGTAGTGATGGCTGATGGGGTAGAAGAATGCAAAGCTTTGGCTGAGCGTCTTGGTGCGCCAGTTGTGAATAGCTATTTACACAATGACTCCTTTCCCGCTAGTCATCCTCTGTGGTGTGGTCCTTTGGGATATCAAGGCTCTAAGGCAGCGATGAAATTAATTTCTCAGGCCGATGTCGTGGTGGCTTTAGGTTCACGCTTGGGCCCCTTTGGTACTTTGCCTCAGCATGGCATGGATTACTGGCCAAAAAATGCCAAGATTATTCAGATTGATGCGGATAATAAGATGCTGGGTTTAGTGAAGAAAATTTCCGTTGGCATTTGTGGTGATGCCAAAGCAGCTGCAATTGCGTTAACCAAGCGTTTAGAAAAGAAAACCTTAGTTGCCGATGCTAATAAAGCTGAGCGGGCAAAAATCATTGCCACAGAAAAGGCTCTATGGGAAAAGGAATTAGACGCTTGGACCCATGAAAAAGATGCCTTTAGTCTTGACATGATTGAAGAGCAGAAAAAAGAAAAGACTCCTACAGGTGGCGAGTATTTACATCCACGTGAGGTGTTGCGTGAATTAGAGAAAGCGATGCCTGCGGATGTCATGGTTTCAACCGATATTGGGAATATTAATTCCGTCGCCAACAGCTATTTACGCTTTGAAAAGCCACGGAGTTTTTTTGCACCAATGAGTTTTGGTAACTGTGGTTATGCTCTGCCAACCATTATGGGCGCCAAAACTGCCGCTCCTAATCGCCCCGCAATTGCTTATGCTGGCGATGGCGCCTGGGCAATGAGTATGGTTGAAATATTAACTGCAGTGCGTCATAACATTCCAGTTACTGCAATTGTCTTTCATAACCGTCAGTGGGGCGCCGAGAAGAAAAACCAAGTTGATTTCTACAACCGCCGTTTTGTTGCTGGCGAATTAGATAGCCCAAGTTTTGCTGGAATCGCCAAATCAATGGGCGCCGAAGGTATTGTGGTCGATCGCTTAGATCAAGTAGGTCCGGCTTTAAAACAAGCGATTGAGATGCAAATGAAAGAAGGTAAAACTTGCGTGCTAGAAATTATGTGCACACGCGAATTGGGTGATCCATTCCGTCGAGATGCTCTATCAAAACCGGTTCGTTTATTAGAAAAATACCAGGATTACGTGTAATTTTAGTGGTATCGTTACCCGTCTTAGCCCTTAAAAGCTAAGCTTTCTAGGGAGTTACCACCTAGGGGTATCCCCTAGAGTTAATAACCCTAGCTAGTGATACGATAATTACTGTTTCAGCGCGACACAAATTAAATAAAGGAGCTTCAATTGAATAAAGCAGAATTAGTCGAAAAAATTGCCGCCGATGCCGAGCTTTCCAAAGCATCTGCTGATAGGGTTTTAAGTTCAGTCATCGACAATATTATTAAAGCGGTTACCAAAGGTGGCGTTGTACAGCTGATTGGTTTTGGTACTTTTAAATCGGGCAAAAGAGCAGCTAGACTAGGTCGTAACCCTGCTACTGGCGCTGAAATTAAGATTCCTGCAGCGAAGACCGCCAAATTTTCTGCAGGCAAAGCATTTAAGGATGCAGTTAATAAACGCAAGTAAATTAATCTCCTGATAAAAAACCGCCATTATGTGGCGGTTTTTTTTGACTTCATTTTTGCGATAATTTTAATCGTTGCTTATGAAACCCGTTGATAGTATAAATTTTGTGGATGATTAGCCTCGGCAAAAAACATCCAGCGCTCTGCAATTAAACCGCTGCAGTGAATCATAAAAGCGGCGATGATCCAACCATAGCTTTGCGCAGAAATAGCATAAGCTAAGGCAATCATCGGGATAAAGTAGGCGTTAAAGAAAATAATTTTGCGTAGATTGCTAATTACCAAATTGCTTTGCTGATGAAAAAATTCGCGGGTATTAAAGCTACCACCCATTAAACCCATGGAAGTTTGCCGAAGTTGAGGATTTTTAATTCCCGTGGCGGAATTTAAATTCGAGATAGGCTTTAAGCGTTGATTCCGCCGCCAAATCCATAACTTAATATTGAGGCAAGCAAAAAGCAAAATAAAACCAAAACCAGCGAGTAGTGAGGGTTCAAATGAGGGTAGTACAGTAGGCCAGATAGCAATTAAGCTGGCAAATAAGAGCCAGCCCGATGTGAGGCCAAGCGCCATAAAATTAACCAAGGTAAGCGGGTTTGCCCATTCTTGAATAAACCGAATACATTGATAAATTTGCGCGGTACATACCCACAAGGCAATGGCTAGAATAATTAGGGCAAGCCATAACCAAGTTGACTGCTGCTGGTTAAGAGCAAAGAGCCAAGCTAAGCCAGTAACAGCAATAAATAGGGGCAAAACTAACACCTCACGAGAAAGCCATGATGTACGCCACATGAGCATGGCCCGCCAAGCGCGTTCGGGATGCCCCAAATGAAAAAAGGAGGCGAGTAAGCTGATTACCAATAGCGCTAGGGCGACTGGCAAAGCTAACCAAGCTAGAAATTCACCAGGTAGCAAAGATGAACGAAAATTCAGCAGCGCAATGGAAATAATTAAACCTTGTGCCATGCCGGCCAAGGTAGTAAAAAATATTAAGGAAAAATTAGGTTGCATTAGTTTTCATCCATCACAGCTTGAATGGTGTCCATGATTGAGCGGGGTAAATATTGATTGGCTGGTCGGGTTTCCCATTCAGGCATCAGCGAATAACCACCGCGTTCTTTAATGGCGATACTAGCCTCTGATAAAGGATCATGAACGTCACCAAAAATACGCGCGCTGGTTGGGCAGGCCAAAACACAGGCGGGCTTGCGCTCACTCTCCGGTAAAGTTTCACTATAAATGCGATCAACGCATAAAGTGCATTTGGTCATTACTTGACGCTCTTCATCTAACTCACGGGCACCATAAGGGCAGGCCCAAGCACAATATTTGCAGCCAATGCATTTATCGTAATCGACCAGCACAATGCCATCTTCAGCGCGTTTGTAGCTAGCCCCAGTAGGGCACACTGGCACGCAAGGCGGATCCTCGCAATGTAAGCAGGATTTTGGAAAGTGGACAGTTTCCATTTTGGGAAATGAACCCGCTTCATAGGTTTGTACGCGATTAAAAAAAGTACCAGTGGGATTTTCGCCGTAAGCATGCAAATCGTTTAACGGCCCAGCAGATCCTTGGGTATTCCACTCTTTGCAAGAAGTGACGCAAGCATGACAGCCCACGCATACATTTAAATCGATGACCAGGGCAAGTTGTTTATTGGGCTTCATTCAAACTCTCCTGCATTTTTAGCATTCTTACCTAAAGGCATGCCTGGCACCGTAAAGGCTTTCACTTGGGGCCAAGTTTCGGCA
>CAMCUP010000088.1 GCA_945878885.1 Polynucleobacter meluiroseus
AAGCGCTAACCCGCCGCTCGGGTTAAGATTTGGTATGAATCCTGTTTCTATGGCCATGCCAGCCCCCACAAAACCCATTTCTTTTGACTATCCCCAGCAAGATGGCACTGGTAAAACCTGCACTGCACAAGCTTGGGCTCAAACACCTCCCCAGATCTCGGGAGACCAAAAGGCTGCGGTGATTAACCGCATCAAAACGCTCTTAATCGAGAAAGATGCGGCGATCGTGGCGCATTACTACGTTGATGGTGAAATTCAAGATTTAGCCATGGAAACTGGTGGCTTTGTAGCGGATTCCCTGGAAATGGCGCGCTTTGGTAAAGCCCATGCAGCGAAAAATTTAATCGTTGTTGGCGTTCGCTTTATGGGTGAAACTGCCAAAATTCTCAGTCCTGAAAAACGTATTTTTATGCCTGACCTCGATGCAACTTGTTCACTCGACTTGGGTTGCCCTGCCGATGCATTTGCCGCTTTTCGTGCCGCTCATCCTAAGCGCACGGTAGTGGTCTATGCCAATACCAGTGCTGCTGTTAAAGCCCAAGCAGATTGGATGGTGACCAGTTCGTGTGCTTTAGCTATCGTGCATCACCTCAAAGAGCAGGGTAAACAAATTCTCTGGGCGCCCGACCGTCATTTGGGGCATTACATTCAAGCGCAAACTGGAGCTGATATGTTGCTCTGGAATGGCGCCTGCATTGTGCATGATGAATTTAAGGCCACCGAGCTCGAATTATTATGTTTGCAATACCCCCATGCCCAAATATTAGTTCACCCAGAATCACCGGCTGCGGTTATTGCACTTGCGGATATGGTGGGCTCGACTTCTGCCATGATTAAGGCTGTAGTTGAGGGCTCTGCCAATGAATACATTGTCGCCACCGATAAGGGCATCTTGCACCGTATGCGGCAACTAGCGCCTCATAAAAAACTCATCGAAGCCCCTACTGCGGGCACTAGCGCTACCTGCAAAAGTTGTGCCAACTGTCCGTGGATGGCGATGAATGGCCTGCAAGGCATTCTGGATTCCCTAGAAAATCAAACATGTGAAGTGTTCATTGAAGAGGCCACGAGAATAAATGCCCTTACTTGCATCGACCGTATGCTCGATTTCACGAGCCGCCACCCCGATTTATTAGCTAAAGCCCAACATGGCTTTGTCAAACATATTGGCGCAGCTTAAAGTTTACTTGCGATCTTATGTTTGATACCAACGAAACTTTAGAGCAAGCACGTACGCGCAATATTCAAGATGCCTTGAGGGAAGATATTGGCGTTTGCGATTGGACTGCACAACTTGTGCCCAAAAAAATAGGTAGAAGCCAGCTAAGTGTGCGCTAAAAAGCCGTACTCTGTGGTAAGTCTTGGTTTGAAGGCACCATTCAATCCCTTGATCCTAAAGCCGTACTGACTTGGTTTTATCAAGAAGGCGATTGGATGGTGGCCGATACCCCAGTATGCGAAATTAAGGCCGATGTTCGCGCCTTATTATCAGCAGAGCGTACTGCAATTAACTTTCTACAAACCCTCTCTGCTACGGCTACCAACACTAAAAAATATGTTGAGGCGATTGTTGGATTGAGCCCCAACCCCAATGGCTGTGTTGTACTTGATACCCGCAAAACCTTGCCAGGTTTACGTCAAGCACAAAAATATGCAGTTCGTATTGGCGGTGGAGAAAACCAACGCATGGCTTTGTGGGATGGCATTTTGATCAAAGAAAATCACATCGCTGCTGCTGGCAGCATTCGTGCAGCGCTTGATGCCGCAGAGAAACTCAATGCGGGTGTCAGCATTCAGATTGAAGTAGAAAATTTAGCCGAACTAGATGAAGCAATAAAAGTGGGCGCTAAAAATATTTTGATTGATAACTTCTCAATTGAAAAAATGCACAAAGCGGTTGCTATCAATCAAGGCAGAGCGCTATTAGAGGCTTCAGGAGGTATTGGCATCGAGCTGATGCGCGCTATTGCAGCAACTGGTGTTGACCGTATCTCGCTTGGTAAACTGACTAAGGATGTGCAGGCCATTGATTTTTCAATGCGGATGCTAGCTTAAGCAGCCTAGCTAAATTAAGCCTGCTGCTTAGGTGTCAAAATTGTTGGATAAGATATTGCCCCCGCATTAGGGTAGTCGCGGCTATAGTGCAAACCACGGCTTTCTTTACGCATTAGGGCCGATTTCACAATCAGCTCAGCACAATCCAACAGATTGCGTAATTCAATTAAGTCGCGGGTCACTTTAAAGTTAGCATAGTATTCCTGCACTTCATGATGCAATAACTCTATACGATGTAAAGCACGCTCAAGCCGTTTGGTTGTACGCACAATCCCAACATAATTCCACATCAAAGAGCGTAACTCATCCCAATTATGGGCAATCACCACTTGCTCATCGGCATTTTCAACTTGGCTTTCATCCCATAAAGGTAACGCTGGCAAGTCAGGCGTAACAGCTGATTTAATATCAGCAGCAGCTGCTTTACCAATCACAACGCATTCTAATAATGAGTTACTTGCTAGGCGATTAGCCCCGTGTAAGCCGGTATAAGTAGATTCGCCTACGGCGTATAAACCCGGTAAATCAGTATGGCCACGCAAATCAGTCACCACCCCACCGCAGGTGTAATGGGCAGCAGGCACCACGGGAATAGCCTGCTGCGTAATATCAATTCCCAGACTTAAGCACCGCGCATAGATCATGGGAAAATGTTCTTGAATAAACGCTGCATCTAAATGTGTAGCATCTAAATTAACATGGTCTAAGCCATATTTTTTCATTTCAAAATCGATGGCGCGCGCGACAATATCACGTGGAGCTAATTCATTACGCGCATCATGTTCAGGCATAAAACGTAACCCTTGAGTCGCACCACCTTCAGGTAACTTAAGTAAGCCGCCCTCTCCACGCAAGGCCTCAGTAATTAAAAAAGTACGATCACTGGGGTGATATAAGCAAGTGGGATGAAACTGAATAAATTCCATATTACCCACTCGGCACCCAGCGCGCCAAGCCATGGCTATGCCATCACCAGTAGCAGTATCGGGATTACTGGTATAGCGATAGACCTTACCAACCCCGCCGGTTGCTAAAACAACGGCTTTAGCCGCAATTGTTTCTACTTTCGAATGACTAATATCTAAGGCATAAACACCATAGCAACGATTCGGTAAATTTTTCTTATCCTTGCTTGCCAAGTGTCGATTGGTAATGAGGTCGAGTGCAATCCAATGTTCAATTAACTGAATATTCGGATGTGACCGGGCTTGATCTAAAAGCACCTCATGAATTGCCTTACCCGTAGCGTCAGCAGCATGCGCAATGCGGCGATGACTATGGCCACCTTCACGGGTTAAGTGCAAACCTAGTGGGCCCGCTTCATCCGTAGTAAATGGAACACCTTGATCAACAAGCCACCGTATCGCCGCAGCACTTTCTTCAGCAATATAACGCGCAGTTGTTTCATCAACTAAACCCGCACCAGCGTTTAAGGTATCGGCAACGTGTGCATCAACACTATCGGCCTGATCTAAAACCCCAACAATGCCACCTTGCGCCCATGCAGTAGCACCCTCAGCCAAACTACGCTTAGCCATCACAATCACGGCTTGGGTTTTGGCTAGATGCAAAGCCACTGTGAGCCCTGCTAAACCAGCACCAATAATGAGTACTGGCAATTCAGCGTTTTTTTGCAATACAGTATCCACTTTAGGTGTGTGCTGCTACCTTGTCACTAGATATTTCATCGTTGGTACCATAACCTAATTTAACCGCAGCATCACCACCTTTAACTACAGAAAC
>CAMCUP010000089.1 GCA_945878885.1 Polynucleobacter meluiroseus
CCTGGGCCGTTTTGGCCAATAACCACACCATGCCTGCCACTGACCCGCGCATAACCATCTGCCATATGGGCAGCACCCTGCTCGTGTACCACGGGAATTAAACGAATGCCAGCGGGAGCAAAGATATCCATTGCATCCATAAAAGCAGAGCCCATGATGCCGAAAATATCCTTGACATCATTAGCTGCCATGGTCTCGACAAAGGCCTCAGAGGGCGTCATTTTGTGGGGGCCATTACTTAAATTCGGGGTAGTTTTAGACATGGGGTCGGTTTCCTATTCGATTAAATGGAACAATTTGTTCTATAATTTTGATAATAATCAGGGATTTTAGCTTAAGTCAAGCTGACAAACCATTATATGGAATATATTCAAGCAGATATTTGAATCGATTGAATTCCGGCCTTTTGGAGAAAGAAGCATGCCCAGCCCCACTGTTTTAGCGGATTTAAGTCAACTGCAGCCCGATCGGCAAGTAGCGATCAAAGAGGCATTTCCAGAATGCGCATTTACGGCTAATTTTGCGGTGCCTGCTTTTAGTCAGGCTAGTGAGTTCGTGCCCACAATTGATCCGGCCTACTGCCTCAATGCAGATGTCACCCTCGCCGTGTTGGCAGGCTTTGCCTTTAATCGCCGGGTTTTATTGCAGGGAATGCATGGCACAGGAAAATCTACTCATATTGAACAAATTGCCGCGCGTCTCAATTGGCCTTGTCTACGAATTAATCTCGATGGCCAAATTTCACGCACAGATTTAATTGGAAAAGACGCCATCGTTTTGCGGGATGGAAAACAAGTCACTGAGTTTCAAGAGGGCCTTATTCCTTGGTCATTACAACGCCCGATTGCGTTGGTGCTAGATGAGTATGATGCGGGGCAACCCGACGTCATGTTTGTGATTCAGCGCATGCTCGAGCGTGAAGGACGGCTGACTTTATTAGATCAAAATCGCGTCATTGAACCCCATGCTGCATTTCGTATTTTTGCTACGAGCAACACGGTTGGCTTAGGCAATTGGAATGGTTTATATCAAGGCACGCAATTACTCAACCATGGACAAATGGATCGCTGGGATATTGTGGCTGCGCTTAACTATCTATCACCAGCCCAAGAAGCCGAAATTGTATTAGCACGCGTACCTGAAATTGGCGTTAACCCCTCTGCTAATCTAGTTCAATCGATGGTGCAGCTTGCCAATTTAACTCGTCAAGGGTTTGCCGCGGGAGATTTATCAACGCTGATGTCAACTCGTACTTTAATTACTTGGGCAGAAAATTGGCGGATCTTTAATAATTTAGCGGTCGCCTTTCGTTTGGCATTTTTAAATAAGTGCGAAGCTGAAGAGCAATCTTTAGTTGCAGAGTTTTACCAACGATGTTTTGACACAGAAATAAATGGCTAATCAGCCCTTTTTAAAACTAAGTTCAATCCTATAAGTTGACGCTGTGCAAAATCAATCTCATCATGATTTTCGGTTACAAGAACGATATGGTGCTGTCTTACGTTCATTATCTGGTGACTTCAGCGTAGCAATTCGCGATTGGCAACTCCATCAAGCCACTCGGTCTTATGATCAACTTGCGCCCCATCTTCACTTAGCGAACCGCAAGCAAGCTTGGTTTGAGGCACGAGGTATGCTGGATGCTCTAGCGGTTCGTTTACGCTATTCCGATCAAGCCGTGCACCAAGAACTGAGCCCACAAGATCAATTGGGGTCCTTTATTTTTGAGGTATTAGAGCAAATTCGAGTCGAAAGTATTTGCCCGCCGGCTTTAATTGGTAGTAAAAAAAATCTGCGGCAACAATTTATCGCTTGGCTCACCCAATTTATGGCCGCAGGTCAAGTTGAAAGTAGCATCGGTTTACTCCTCTTAGCTATTTTTTGTATGACTTGGATGCGCCTCAATAATCAAGAACTTCCACAACAAATGCAAGATACGATTGAAGCAACGCGCGCCGGGCTTGCAAGTGAAACAGGGCCAATTCTTAAACAACTCAAACTCTTGCAAACTCAACAAGAAGAATATGCTCAGCAGGCCTTACTACTTATTCAATTGGTAGGTGAGCTAGTACATGCCGAATATCAAAGTCAACCAAGTTTGCGCTCTAAACGCAAACGGATTAATTCACCAGGCCTATTAATTGATTGGATTCCACCACATCAGCCCCCAATTGTTTTGCCAGCAAAACCTCACAACTCAGCAAGCCGCCAAGCGCAACAGCATGAAAATGCTACGGCACTCAATCGGTATTCCATTTTTAACGCGCGCTATGACCTTGAAATCAAAGCGCAAAATGCTGTACGTATTACACAATTACAACACTTTCGTAGCGAAATAGATCAGTGTATTCATGCTTGGCAAATTCCCTGGGGGAAATTCATTAGACTTTATACCGCCCTGCTGGCACAGCCCCATCTTAGCCAATGGCAAAATACCGAAAATGAAGGCATCCTCGATCGTCGCTATCTCAATCGACTCGTAACCTCACCGCATCAGCAAGCAATCCAAAAAAAGCGTATTACCAAGCCGCTAGCTCGAACCCAAATTACCTTTTTATTAGATTGCTCAGGCTCGATGAAAGAGCATCGCCTCGAGCTAGCTAGTTTTGTTGATGTCATGGTGCGAATTTTAGAAGGTGCCGGCGTTACTACGGAAGTCTTAGGCTATAGCACGCTTGCCTGGCAAGGCGGTAGACCCTTTAAAGAATGGCAAAAGGCGGGTGGCGACGAAAACCCAGGGCGCCTCAATGAACGAGCTCATTGGATTTTTAAGGATCGGCAAACTAGTTGGCGTAAAGCCCGCCTAGGTATGGCCGCCTTATTAAAGCCAGATATTTATCGTGAGAGCTTAGATGGCGAAGCTTTGTTATGGGCTACCCAGCGCATTAATCAAGCCACTCAGAGTAGTCCTGACAAAAAAATTATCTTACTATCGGATGGTTGTCCAATGGATCGGGCTACACTACAGGCTAATGGAGAAACATTTTTACTAAACCATTTGCTCAATGTCTTAGCGTGGACTAAGCACGCAGATATTCAAGTTTGGGGTTGTGGAATTGGTGAAGAAATGCGTAGCGCATTTAAACGGCGCTTAAGTTGGGAGCTTCATGTAAGCAAAGGCAGCCCACCCCCTTCAGCTGCGCTAGTAGTTGCTGCAATTAGTAATTGGGCTCAAGAATTAGCAGATCAAGCTAATCGATAAACCCTAAACTACTAGCTCATTAAAATATTCATGCTGAGTGGTATTTAAGGTTGAAATACGCCACTCAATCGGCTCATCTTGTAAATTAAAAGCAACCCGACGAATAGTAATTACTGGCGATTGGGGTTTTAATTCTAGCCAACCTGCAAATTGCTTGCCTGCTAACCCAGCCCTTAAGCGTTCACGCGTTCGCGCTACCGACTGACCATATTTAACTTGATACAGCTGATAAATACTACCCTGCCGATTTTCAAAAATAGTGCGAGTCAAATTTTTAAATCGTTTTTTTTCTAAAGTAATTTGATCAATCATCACGCACTGCTCTTCAAGAAATAAACGATTAACGATACGCCAAACTGGTGCGCCCTCTTTCATTTCGAGCTTTAAAGCCTCCTCACGACTTGCTAAGGCGCTATTTAATGAGGCTAGCTCAACGCGCGGAGTAATTTTTTTATCGGCATCATGCCGCACTACATGAAAGAAATAATACAGTTGGCGTTTCGAGTCATGCTCTGCCTGAAAAGTACCCTTCCCCTGACGCCGAACCACAATTCCTTCAGCTACTAGTTCATCGAC
>CAMCUP010000090.1 GCA_945878885.1 Polynucleobacter meluiroseus
CGATGATTAACCACGATTACTTTATTAATGCTATGCAGACTTTTTGAAGCATCTAAATTTTGCCAAAAGGTTTCGTGCCAAGCCTTAAAAGCTGGTGCAACAACCCCAATAGATCCTCCAGCTATCGTAAACGCGCTGTACTTTCCCCCAAGACCCTTATCATTTTCCCTTTTGTTCACTGGATTTTGAAAGCGAGGGTCAATACAAGAAAGCAGCATGGCATCATACTTTCCAGATCCAGCAATAGCGATTCCTGGGCCCATAAGCATTCCAAGACTACCCATAACAGCACTTCCACCGGCTAATCGTAAAAAATCTCGTCTTGACTTTTTAGGATCCAGCAAATCCATGCAACAACTACAAGAAAATGGTGAATCATTTAAATGATGATGCAACTTCATAAGGTCTCCTATTATGTATTTTGGAGCTTCCGGCCCCAGTCGATAAGCAAAGCAAGGCTTATGGGATATTTATAGTCTTTTTAAGACCAATGTCAAGAAAAATATAAAAAGTAGCATTTGACAAATTAGTTACCCTAAATGAAAAAACAGCCCGAATGTGAACTGCTGTCAATTTAGGTCCACGACCAAAGAGAGTTCTTTTACAGCAAGTCATTACACTAAATGGGTTGATTTTGAACGGCTGAAATCAGATTAGAAGTAGCCCACCACCACCAGCGTTACTTAAAGTAACGCTCAAAAAAATACCAACCCTAGAGTTGGTATCGTGATTTTGGTGGGCCCACCAGGACTTGAACCTGGGACCAAAGGATTCCGGAGCTAATATTATTGGTCTTACTCAGTTCTATTTCCTCGAATATACCTCTGCCGATGCAATTGCACCGCCTGTGTTTCCACCTATACTTGAGCCGCCCACTAATAAGACATCACCATTTAATAAACGCACATCAGCATGACGCCAACGAGGTACCGTCATGGATCCAGTAACAGAAAAACTGCCTGAAATTGGGTCATAAAGCTCTGCAGAAGAAAGGACATTTGTCAGATTGTATCCGCCAGCAACCAGAACTTTGCCATCAATCAACAGTGTGGATGTTTGTCGGCCAGTTGGAGTGTTCATTGAACCCGTATAAGAAAAAGTATCAGTTTGTGAATTATATAAACTGGCAGATGCAAGCACAGTATCGTTTGTACCATATCCTCCCAAAACCAATACTTTTCCATTTAATAAAAGATTGGCTGTTGGAAAGCGTCGAGGTGTACCCATTGAGCCCGTTATGCTAAACCTACCGGTCGTAGGATTATAAATTTCGGGCGCATCTAAATTGCTTCCATCGTAGCCACCAGCTATTAATACTGTGCCGTTATTGAGCAGGGTTGCCGTTGAGTTTCGACGTGCAGTAGACATCGATCCGGTAGGAGAAAAGGTTCCGGTAGTAGGATCATAAATTTCAGCGCTGGCAAGAGCACAACAAGTGCTGTCATAGGAATATCCCCCCACCACCAATACTTTTCCATTATTCAGTAATGTTGCTGTTGGGTTTACACGTGGAGTACTCATCTTGCTTGTTAACTGCCACGTACCGGATACGGGATTATAAATTTCAACAGAATCAATGCCGGTTCCAGATATACCTTCACCCCCAGCTACAAAAATACGTCCATCTAAAAGTCGCACAGAGGATGCAGCATAGCGTGAATTTGACATCGATCCAGTTATACTAAATGTCCTTGTTACAGGATCGTAAAGGTCAGCAGAAGCAACAGCGATACTTGCAGATCCCACGCCACCTGCCACTAGCACCTGTCCGTTCTCTAATAAATTAGCAGTTGGCATAGAGCGAGTGGAAGACATCATGCCAGTTGCAGAGAATGTCCCCGTAGTATTCGAAGAACTAGATTCTCCGCCATCCCCACAAGATACTAGAGCTAAGATAGCGAACAAAGTAGTTAGATAGGTACGCATCAAAAGGTTCTTTGGTGTCTGATGATATTTTGGTTAATGAGTAATAAATATACCAAATAAATCATTATTGCGAGATCGGTAGAAATTATTCGGATAATAAAAAATACTACGTAGATGAGTTTTAAAGCAAAAGTCTTTAGAGGCGCAACCTGTCGCCTTGCACATAAAATTGATCCAGTTAGTGCCCTAATTTGCATCGAATTTCAGTCCAGCATCTGTTTAATATAGTCCGCTAGTGAAAGATAACCTGATCACTTGGGTGGATTAAAGTTAGATACAAATGGTGGATCAGTTTTAGATGCAAATTAACATTCCTTATTTAAAAGCGTAATTTTAAGTATATTTTAGCTGTGATTTCACTATGAAATCAGTCTTGAATCTACTAAAATAGAATCATGCCAGTTAAGTTTGCTACCCAATCTCAGACCAGCAAATACAGCGTTTCTAACGCTGTGGCCCCTGCTCGCATTGAAGGCATTACACCTACTAAGCATTTAGAGCAAAACCTTGCTGATTACATTTGTGGCAAAAAGAGTATTGCGCAATTAGTAAAAGAAACCAAGCAACGGCGAGCTGTAAATCAAATTAGATGACGCCTTCTTTGAGTAAAAAAATTATCATTATTGCTGGGCCCAATGGTGCTGGTAAAACGACTTTTGCCAAGAACTTTTTGCCAGAAGAAGCACATACGTTTCGCTTTATTAACGCTGATCTCATAGCCGCTGGATTGGCGCCATTTAATCCTGAATCTGTTTCATTTAAAGCAGCCCGATTAATGCTAAATGAATTAGATGAATACACCAAAGCTGGTGAAAGCTTTGCCTTTGAAACAACTTTATCTGGAGCCCATTACCTGCAACGCATTCAGGAGTGGAAAGATTTAGGTTACACCATCAAACTCTGGTTTATTGCATTAAGCTCTCCTGAATTAGCTATTTCTCGAGTAGCAGAGCGGGTGGCACAGGGAGGGCATAATATTCCTGAAGAAGTAATTCGCAGGCGCTACACCGCAGGCCTTGAGAATTTATCTAAATATCAAAAGGCTGTAAAATCATGGGTATTGTTAAATGGTGATAAAACGCCCCCGGAGCAAACGGATCAAGGTTAACTATGACTATTCCAAGCAAAGACATACGTAATTCATCAGATCCTGATATCGCTGGATCCTACTATGCCATGCAACGCGCTGGTCAAGCAGCGATTGACCTAGCAATCCAAACTAATACTGCAATCGTAACTACTATTGATGGCAAGATTGTTCGGATACCAGCCGCAGAACTTATTAAGCAACGCCAACTTACTTCCTAATCCGTTAGTAGGGAGAGCTCTCAATCCTAAGCGTTACTTAAAGTAACGCTTATATCAACCACACAACCTAAGCCGCCCGCAGCTCTCGTTCAGCCCGCTTCTTACTAGGATAATTATCAGCCGCCCTACTATCCGCCTCAATTAGCTTTCTAGTATTAGCTCCTCTCAATTGCTCAATAGCCTGTATTACCTGTAAATGGCTATAGTGCCGCTCAATCATTAAGACGCTAGTACCCATTTGTTTAGCTAGTGTATGTATAGGCACCATATCGTGAGTAAGTGCTAATGTGGCATAGGTATGGCGTAGGCTATAGAACACCCGCTTTT
>CAMCUP010000091.1 GCA_945878885.1 Polynucleobacter meluiroseus
AAGATGCTGAAGACGTTAAAACTGCCCTGGCAGTGGCTGCAGAATTTGCCATCCCCGTTTTGCCGCGTGGGGGCGGCACCAGTCAATGTGGCCAAACTACAGGGGCGGCGTTAGTAATCGACAATAGCCACGCCTTTCGCAATATCCTCGAAATAGACCTTAATCGAGCCGAGGCAGAGGTCGAGCCAGGACTAGTACTAGACCATCTCAACGCCAAACTCAAAGCGAGTGGTTTGTGGTTTCCAGTGGATGTTTCCACCGGTGCCCAAGCCACCATTGGGGGTATGGCCGGAAATAATTCCTGTGGCAGTCGCTCAATCGCCTACGGCAATATGGTCCATAACGTGCTTGGCATCGAAGCTTGGTTGGCCAATGGCAAGGTTGGCCAATTTGGCCCTTATGCTCAAAGCTCAGGCGTCGCTAAAGAAATGGGTATCTTAGTTAAAAGTTTGGCCGAGCAACTTCAGCCTGAAATAGAAGCTAATTGGCCCAAAGTATTACGCCGCGTAGCAGGTTACAACCTCGATATTTTTCATCCCCAAAGTGAATTGCCCTATACCAATGACAGTAGCGTCAATCTAGCGCACCTCCTTGTTGGCAGCGAAGGTACCCTGGCCTATTTCAAATCATTGCGCTTAAAACTAGCGCCCTTACCGCAACATAAAGTCCTTGGTGTAGTGAACTTCAAGAGCTTTTATCGTGCGATGGAAAGTGCGCAGCACCTAGTAAAGTTAGGCCCCAGCGCAGTGGAATTAATTGATCGAACCATGATTGATTTAGCCCGCAGTAATCCTAGCTTCAAGCAAGTCATCGAAACCGCATTAATCGAACCTCAAGCAATAACCCCTGAAGCAATTCTGATAGTTGAATTTTCAGGAGAAAGCCAAGCGCCCCTTCTAGCACAATTACAAAGCTTACAAGAGTTAATGGGCGACCTCGGTTTAGCCAATAGTGTTGTCCCCATGATTGATGCTAATTTACAAAAGAATTTATGGGAAGTGCGTAAAGCAGGTCTCAACATCATGATGAGCTTAAAAGGTGATGGCAAACCAATTAGCTTTATTGAGGATTGCGCAGTGCCCCTGGAGCACTTGGCTGATTACACCCAAGCCCTTACTGAGGTATTTACCAAGCATGGCTCACGCGGCACCTGGTATGCCCACGCATCAGTTGGCACCCTACATGTTCGGCCGATACTAGATATGCGCCGCGATGGCGCGCAAAAAATGCGTGCAGTAGCAGAAGAGGCTGCAGAATTAGTGCGGCGCTATAAAGGCGCATACAGCGGCGAGCATGGTGATGGCCTATGCCGTGGAGAATGGATTTCTTGGCAATTTGGACCCAAAATTACTGCCGCTTTAGGGGCAATTAAAACTGCTTTTGATCCGCAAAATTTGTTTAATCCCGGTAAGATCATTGATCCGCCAAAAATGGATGAGCAGATTCTATTTCGGTATCCGCCCAACTACGCCATTATTCCTTTAAAACCTGCACTCGATTGGTCGGCTTGGGATGTACAAAATAATCCTGTTACCGAAGCGATCTCTGCACCAGGCACTGGTGGCGATCCGGCCTTAGGTTTAGCGAAAGCCATTGAAATGTGTAATAACAACGGTCATTGCCGTAAGTTTGACGCCGAGGTGATGTGCCCAAGTTATCGAGTTACTAGGGATGAAAAACATTTGACCCGCGGGCGGGCCAATACTTTACGCTTAGCAATGTCGGGTCAATTGGAGCAGGATGTTATTAGCTTAAGCGATCCATTAGCCAGTGATGCAGTTAAAGAAGTCATGGATTTATGCGTAAGTTGTAAAGCCTGCCGCCGCGAATGCCCCACCGGGGTTGATATGGCGAAAATGAAAATTGAATTTTTGCAGCGTTATAAAAAACGGGTAGGTCATTCAGCACGCGATCTACTGGTAGCGTATTTACCACGATATGCTCCCATCATTAGCGCATTGCCAGGCTTACCAGCCCTACTCAATTTACGGAATCAAGTTCCTTTCATCGCCAAACTGCAACAATGGCTTACGGGAATTTCAGCGGCCCGTAGCTTGCCAGTCTGGAGCGCTAAAACACTATGGAAAAACCAAGCCATTCTGCAAGAGAAATATACGCATTCACCTGATGCATTGCTTCAAGGCGATGGTAAAGGAGTCGTCTTATTTGCCGATACCTTTAATGCGTATTTTGAAAATGAAAACCTCCAAGCAGCAATTCGCTTACTTGAAATAGCGGGTTATCGAATTCATATTCCACAGCCCACTAAAGCGACTCGAACTGAACAACCAGGTTGCGGCAAACAATTTTGTTGTGGGCGCACTTATTTAGCTGCAGGCATGGTGAATGAAGCCAAAGAACAGCTAGGTGCCCTGTTAGCGCATTTGCATCCCTACGCCAAGCGTGGCATTGCTATTCTAGGTCTAGAACCTTCCTGTTTATTCACATTTAAAGATGAGGCCTTAGTGATGGGCCTTGGCGAGCAAGCTATTACTGTTAGCCAACAAGCACAGTTACTCGAAACATTTTTAGTTGCAGAATTAAAAGCGGGTCGCTGTCAATTTGATTTAAAGGCAGCAAGCAAACCAGTCTTAGTGCATGGTCATTGTCATCAAAAAGCCTTTGCAGCGGTTACCCCCACCTTAGAATTATTAAAACAAATTCCTCATGCTAACCCCCAACTAATTGAATCTTCCTGCTGCGGTATGGCTGGTAGTTTTGGTTATGAGGTGGAGCATATAACCGTTTCAAAGCAAATGGCTGAACTCAGCTTATTGCCAGCGATTCGGAAAGTACCTAATGCATGGGTAGTCGCCGATGGTACGAGTTGTCGCCATCAAATTCAAGATGGCGTACAACGCGAAGCGGTGCATATCGCCCGCATTATGGTGGCTCACTTATAAGTTACCTAGGCAATTGAGTGCAGATAAAAAAGCGGTGCCTCCTCCCCAAAGGCTGCACCGCAAAACGCCAGTGCTTAGTTTAAATGAGAATGATTCTCAAATAAGAAATTGCTAATAAAGCCCTAAATTTAATAGGCGATAGGGCGCTGAAAATAAATGCTTACTCTTCATGCAACTGTCGTAAGACCCAATCTACAACTCCCTTGGGGGTTCTAAAGTCAGCTATAGATCTTGCCGCGATATGCGGGTGAACTTCCGTAATCATTTTCGCCAATGATCCGCCGGGACCAAGCTCTAGAACCACCTTGATGCCACTATCTGCCAAAGTCTGCATAGAGTACTGCCAGTAAATGGGTTCAGATATCGCTCTGGCTAAAGACTCCATCCCCATTGCAAAATTTGTACAACGAGCGCCATTAATGCCCAGTAAAACTGGAGAATTACAGCGCATGACAGTTGTAGAAAAAGAATCGCGTAAATAAATATTCATTTCACTACTAGCTTTTGCCATCAAGGGAGTATGAGAAGGAACAGAGACGTCCAATATTTTTGTCCAAACTCCAATCGTTGCTAGCTCCTCAGCAAGTTTCATAAGTTCATCTTTATTGCCGCCAACAACAAAATGAG
>CAMCUP010000092.1 GCA_945878885.1 Polynucleobacter meluiroseus
GGGGGAGGGGCTTAAGCATTGATAAACTTCAAGAACTAGAGCTTTGGGTGCAGGCTAGGGCGGGGGGCATCGTTCAACCCAACCTCACTTTTTTATTTGATTTGCCCAGTGATATTGCAGAAGCTAGACGCTCACAAGCGAGGGCGCCCGATAAATTTGAACAACTTGATTTAGCTTTTTTTGAGCGAGTGCGGCAAGAATACCTACGCCGCGCTATGGCTGAACCAGATCGTTTTTGTGTCTTAGATGCTCGGCAGACCCCAGCAGATATCTGGAATCAACTTCAAAATAGTAATATAAACATATGATTTATATGTATATTTTTATTATTAATTTTAGCTATAACTGCCCCCGATGAAGAAAATCAATGGCTCAAGCTAGTGCGTTGGTAGAGGCACAAAATACGCTTAAGCAGCCGATTGCCCCTTGGCTGAAAGATCTCTGGGATGGCTTGCCATTTACAGCTTTCCCCCATGCCGTTTTAATCCATGGTCAAGCTGGTATTGGCAAATATGACTTTGCCATCAAACTCGCTGCAGCCTTATTGTGTGAATGTAAGGATCCCCAGATAAGTAAGCCTTGCCTGCAATGTGAGGCTTGCAGATGGTTTGCCACCGGAAACCATCCTGATTTTATTGCGCTAGTACCAGAAATGCAGCGTAAATATTTGCCCCAGGCACCTCTAGAGGGCGGACAAGCCGATGCTCCCGTGCGCACCACCAAGATACTAGAAGATGAGTCTGAGGCGGAAGGTGGTGATAAAAAAGAAAAGCGCTTTATAGCCATTGCACACGCACGCGATGTGATTGGCTCTTTAGGTTTAGGTAGTCACCGAGGTGGTAATCGGGTCATCTTGGTTTATCCCTTAGAGCAATTAAAGCCAGAAGCGGCCAATACCTTATTAAAGTCTTTAGAAGAGCCGCCGCCCCAAACCATCTTTATTTTGGTTGCTGCTCGACTTGATCGCGTTTTGCCAACCATTCGCTCGCGTTGCCGTCTGCTACAAGCACCAAAGCCAAAACGTGCAATTGGGCTTAGCTGGCTGCAAAATAAAATTGCCAGCGAAAAGCTTAATGTAATTTCTGCGCTTGAAGTTGAGGCGCTTTACGATGAGCTTGGTGGGGCACCTTTTGCGGTTTATGAATCTTTGCTGGCTAGAAATAATCAGGATGAAAAAGATGAACTCATGTTGGGTGCATTGGCGACAAAAAATCTTCTGCAAGGTTTAGCGAAGGGTAGCAATATTGACTGGTTAAATATTGCCGAAAAAATTCATAAAGCCCCTGCACCCATTTTATTAACTGCGCTACAACGTTGGTGCGCTGATTTACAAGGGCTTACTCAAGCGAATACAATTCGTTATTATCCTAAGCAAACTGATGTTCTCAAGGCGTTAGCTAACCAAGTTCGTCTAGTAAAATTAATGCGCTTCTGGAAATTGTTATTGCAAGCCCGTCGTCATGAAAATCACCCTTTGGCAACGCGCATACAAATGGAAGCCCTGTTATTGCAATACCAAAATATCTTTAGCGATTAACCCTTCCCAATAGATTGATTGACCCTGATG
This sequence comes from Polynucleobacter meluiroseus, assembly GCA_945878885.1. GTDB lineage: Bacteria > Pseudomonadota > Gammaproteobacteria > Burkholderiales > Burkholderiaceae > Polynucleobacter > Polynucleobacter meluiroseus_C. Next base: position 1,568 of record CAMCUP010000092.1, read on the forward strand.
TTTATTGATTCACATTGTCATCTGGATTTTCCCGAGTATCGCGATCGCCTGGCCGAGGTCTTGGCTAACATGGCTGCGGCTCAAGTTAGCCATGCGCTATGCATCTCAGTTGATTTGCCCGACTTTCCTGCAGTTAAGGCCTTGGCTGAAACGTATGGGCATTTATTTGCCTCAGTAGGGGTGCATCCCGACTATGAAGATACCCCTGAACCCACTGAAGATTTTTTAGTTGAAGCAGCCCAGCATCCTAAAATTATTGCCATTGGCGAAACCGGCTTAGATTATTACCGCAATGGTGAGCGCAGTTACGAGTCGATGGAGTGGCAGCGCCAGCGCTTTCGCACCCACATTCGGGCTGCTATTCGGGCGCATAAGCCGCTTATTATTCATACCCGCGCGGCGTCTGAAGATACCATTCGAATCATGCAAGAAGAGGGTGCAGAACGCATTGGGGGCGTTATGCATTGTTTTACAGAAAGTACAGCAGTGGCCTTAGCGGCGATTGATTTAGGTTTTTATATCTCTTTTTCGGGCATTGTGACCTTTAAAAATGCCAAAGACCTACAAGAAACCTGCCGCCAAATTCCTCTAGAGCGCATGTTAATTGAAACCGATTCACCTTATTTAGCACCCGTACCGCATCGTGGAAAGACCAATGAGCCAGCCTGGGTAGCCGATGTTGGCCGCTTTATTGCCAATCTAAAAGGACTATCTATTGAGGTTGTAGCGGAGCAAACATCAAAGAATTTTTTTGATTGTTTTCATATAGATAGGGCTGTGTAATGAGGATAAATACGAAGTTTAATAGTAGGGTGCTTTGGGGTAAATTATGGACCTACATTTTTTATAATGCGCTTGCTCTTTTTGTTTGCATACCAGCTTTAGCCCAAACTCCAAGCAATCAGCTAGATGCCATTAAAGCGGCCAAATTTGACGATATTAGAGGAATGCAGGCTTTACTTAATCAGGGCTTAATTAGCCCAAATATGCGCGATGGCAAAGGTACGCCTTTGTTATTGCTAGCCCTAGAGGACCGCTCCATGAAGGTGCTCTACCTGTTGATGGATGAGCAGCAGGTTGATATTGACGCTGCCAATCGCAATGGGGAAAACACCCTAATGATGGCTTCTCTTTATGGCTTAATGCCTGAGGTAAAGTATTTGGTTGAGAAAAAGGCAGCGATTTTTAATCGGGAAGGTTGGACGCCACTGCATTATGCGGCTTCTACCGGCCAAACTGAGATTGCCGCTTATTTGCTCGAACAAGGCGCAGCAGTGAATGCATTAAGCGAAAGTAATACAACCCCCTTAATGATGGCAGTTCGCTCTGGAAATATAGAGACCGTTAGCACATTACTTAAGAACGGCGCAGATATGCAAATTGTTAATCACCAAGGTTTTACAGCCATCGATGTGGCCGATCTATTCGAAAGAACTGATATAAGTAAAGGTTTATCAAGTAGATGGTTTAAGTTATATAAGCAGAAATACACTCATATGATGGCACTGCCGCGGGCTATGTAGGCTGAGCTGGCAACGCCTTCAGGCTATATATGACATCAATCTTAAATATTCTAAATAGATCAAATATGCGCATAATCATTATTATGTCAAATAAGAAATAGATCTTCACCGAACCCCCGTCTAACCCCTTATAGACCAAGCCTGCTCATGCCTGAGATTCTAAACAACCTCCCCAATATTGTTAATCTCTGGAATGTGATTGCTGTTGATTTGGTTAGGCCAGAAATGAAATTTATGATTTTAGTGGCCATGCTGGTGGTGTTAGTACATGGCATGCTTGTACTACTAATCATGTTTGTCTTTCACCAGATCAATAAACACAATATCAATAGTTACCAAAAGCAAG
>CAMCUP010000093.1 GCA_945878885.1 Polynucleobacter meluiroseus
TAAACCAATACTTGCTAGGGCTGAACCCAGCGATAAATTTAAGCTACTTTGTAGTCGATTTGCACGTGCTGCACGGACCGCTGCGAGGCTTTCTGGTAAGAGGACTAAAGCTGCAATAGCGATTCCGACTACTGCTTTTGGCGCGTTAATAGCCATTACACCCGCCTCAATAACCGGACTTAAAGCTTTAGCTAAGCCAACCACCAGTATTAAAGAAACGATTAGCAGAATGCCGCTGATAACGGTCTTTAAATTACTCGGTAGTGGGGGATGAGCGACACCATCGAGTTTTTGCGTAGCCTGAGGCGGTAAGAAGTAGGTACGATGACTTACTGTTTGGAAAAAGACAAATGCCCCATAGAGTGCTAGAGAGGCAATACCAGCGAAGGCCAGCTGGCTATTGCTAAAAGTTGGTCCTGGGGTACTAGTCGTCACAACGGGCATTACTAAACTAAAAATAGCCAAGGCTGCCAGTACAGCTAGGGCCGTATTACTGCCTTCAATACGAAAACTTAACTCTCTATGCCGTAGACCACCTACAAAAATGCATAGACCAACCACACCATTGAGTACAATCATGATGGCCGCAAACACGGCATCGCGAGCAATTAATTCAGAGCCCTCTGAGCCTGCGAGCATCATCGATATAATGAGCGCCACTTCAATAATGGTGACGCAAAGCGCTAAGATCAGCGTACCAAATGGTTCGCCAACTTTATGAGCAATTACCTCAGCTTGATGTACTGCCAGTAAGACTGCGCCAATGAGAAATGCACTGAGAAGCGCAATGGCCCAAGTTTGATTAAGTAAGGTTGACATAAATAAGTAGTGTTGATGAAATAATAAATATACATGGCAGCTTGTTAGGCCGATTAAAATCTATTGGGTTAAGTTTAAATTAAAAATTATTATGAAAGCCCTAATCTTTTTTGGCCACGGAGCACGTGATGCCCGCTGGCGTGAGCCGTTTGATCGCCTAAGTGCTTTATGGCGCGAGCAACAGCCGCAGATTCCGAGTGCAATAGCATTCTTAGAAATGATGGAGCCAAATCTGGCAGAGGCAGTTGCGCAATTGGTGGGCCAAGGCGCTACTGCGATTCAAGTGATTCCGGTATTTTTTGGGCAGGGCGGTCATTTACGCAATGATTTCCCCAAATTACTTGAAGCCTGCCAACTACAATTTCCGCAAGTATCTTTAAGCGCTTCGTCGGCTGTCGGTGAAGACACTCATGTTTTGCAAGCCATTATCGATTTCAGTAGCCGAGCAATTTAAAGCTAAGTTTTTTAAATATACATTTAAATATATGTTATAGTATACTATAGCTACTAGGAGAATCTATGGAACATCTTTTAACCAAATTGACTGCGTCTTTAACAGAACTGCGTGAACCCAATAAAGTTATCGCTAAAGCAGGTAATCAACCCGTCGCCATCATGAATCGCAATGAAGCCATCGGCTATTTTGTACCGAAGAGTGCAGTTGCTGAAATCGAACTCGTCACAGCCTCCAATCAAGAACTCAATTCATTTTTGAAGAAAAAATTACCCAAGATTGCTCATGTATTGGATTATTTGAAAGATAAGTAAATGACGCAATTTGTAGTTCTAACAGCGTCGCAAGTCATCACACTTCATGATCATCTCATTGGTAAAAATGAGTTACAAGGTTTAGCCAAAGATAAATCCTTAGATGCTGCTTTAGAGCGTGTTCATAATCGTGTGCAATATGGTTTTATTGCCGATGTCTTTGACTTAGCGGCGTGTTATGCGACCTTTATCGCCAGAGGGCATTACTTTAACGATGCGAATAAAAGAACATCAGCCGCTGCTTTATTTTTTGTCTTAAGTGCTAACCAAGTTGCAATCAATTTTTTAGACGTGGCACTTGGGGAGTGGATTTTACGAGTTGCTACGAATGAAAAAACCGAAGCCGAACTTGCCATTTGGCTAAGATCACTGTAGGCAGACAAAGGGTTTCAGGCAGCAGCTAAGCACTTACGCTCCTGTGGCAGGCTTAATTGATTAGCTTGCCGAGATCTTAAAGCTTCACCAATCATGATGAAGAGCGGGGAATTGCTGTTAAACCATAACCCAATTTTACCACCTGCAAGTTCAGCTAAAGTAAGTAATTGCTTACTACTTAACTAGGTCTATAGTCTTAGCCCATTTTTAATAAGGGTTAGCATCAAACTAAATTCTTTAAATAATTAAGCGGCCAATGCTTGGAAACCCCATGAATTCAAAGTTCCTACTTAACCTAATGACTTGCGCCCTATTGGGAACATCTGGCATTTCTCATGCAGCTGGTAATGCCCAACCTTTGCCGCTGGCTAATGCCCAGAGTCAAGGCGTAAGCGCTGATGGTATTAAGCGAATTGATACTTTTTTTGCCGATGAAATCGCTAACAATCGGATGCCAGGAGCAGTGTTAGCTGTAGCAAAAAATGGCAAGCTAGTAATTTATAAATCCTATGGCTATTTAAATAAGGCAACGAATACGCCGATGCCGCTCGACGCAATTTTTAATCTAGCATCGATGACGAAAGTAATGGCAGCAGTAGGTGCGTTGACATTTTATGAAGAAGGCAAAATGCCCCTGAATGCACCAATCTCAAATTGGTATCCCTAATTTAAAGATAGTAAAGTGGGTAGCGTGGCTGCAGATGGCAGCGTTACAACGGTGCCAGCAAAGAACCCGATTACGATTCAAGACCTGATGCGTCATACCAATGGTTTGACTTACGGCGCGCGCGGCAATTCTGCAGTACATAAATTATTTCCAAATGCTTCGGTAACAGCAGCTTTTGATTACACCGGCTCAGAGTTTATGGATAAGCTTGCGACCATACCCTTGCTCGATGAGCCAGGCACAGTATGGGATTATGGTTTTGGCATAGACGTGCTAGGTTTAATCGAAGAAAAAATTGCTAATAAACCCCTCGGTAGTGTTTTGCAAGAACACGTTTGGTCTAAAGTCGTCATGCCGGATACGACCTTTCAGGTTGCTGATAACCAGCGGGCGCGCTTAGCCCAACCATTGCCACTTGACCCAATCTCTGGCAAGCCACAGACAATCAAAATTTTGACTGATAAGGTGAAATTTGATTGTGGTGGTTCTTGTGCGTTTTCTACAGCAGGTGATTACATTCGCTTCGGCCAAATGATGCTGAATG
>CAMCUP010000094.1 GCA_945878885.1 Polynucleobacter meluiroseus
CAAAGCCGCATTAAAGACCTACGTACCAATGTTGAAATTTCCAATACGCAAAAGGTATTAGATGGAGACCTCGATGCCTTTATTGAAGCTAGCCTTAAGCAAGGCGTCTAACTTAATTACTGTGCTCTTATGAACGATAAAGCCCCAAATATTAGCTCTGCACCAGCTGCTCCTGAAGCACTGGATGAAAATCATATCATCGCTGAGCGCCGGGAAAAATTAAGTAAGCTACGCGAATCTGGCGTTGCCTTTCCCAATGATTTTGTACCAACCCATTTATCAGCCGACCTGCATCAACAATACGATGCTCTAAGCAAAGAAGATTTAGCTACCCAAGCAATTTCCGTCAAAGTCGCTGGCCGCATGGTGCTAAAGCGCGTCATGGGTAAAGCGAGTTTTGCGACGATTCAAGATCGTAGCGGGCAGATTCAGTTTTATATTACCGATGATCGCGTTGGTGCGGATAAACATAACGCCTTTAAACACTGGGATTTAGGCGACTTTATCGCTGCTGAAGGCATTCTCTTTAAAACTAATAAAGGTGAGCTTTCCGTCGAGTGTAAAAATTTACGGCTCCTCACCAAATCGCTGCGCCCCCTACCCGATAAATTTCATGGGCTAGCAGATCAAGAATTAAAATACCGTCAACGTTATGTCGACTTAATTGTGACTCCCGAAAGTCGAAATACATTTTTAGCACGCAGCAAAGTCATTGCTTCAATACGTGAGCAGATGATTGATGCGAGTTTTATGGAAGTAGAAACTCCCATGCTGCACTCTATTCCTGGCGGCGCCACGGCAAAACCATTTACTACACATCACAATGCCCTAGACATGCAAATGTTTTTACGCATTGCGCCAGAGCTCTACTTAAAGCGCTTAGTCATCGGTGGCTTTGAACGGGTCTTCGAAATTAATCGTAACTTTCGTAATGAAGGGGTAAGTCCGCGTCATAACCCCGAATTTACGATGATGGAATTCTACGCTGCATATACCGACTATCTGTGGCTCATGGATTTCACTGAAAACCTGATTCGATCTGCCGCGATCCACGCCCAGGGCACTGCAATACTGAGCCACCAAGGCCGTGAGCTCGATTTAAGTAAGCCCTTTCAACGCCTCAGTATTACTGCGGCAATCTTAAAGTATGCCCCCTTATCGAATAAAAATTATGTCGCTAATCAGCTAGAAGGTGTTGATTTTATTCGCGCTGAACTCAAAAAAGGTGGCATCGATCCAAATGGTCCTGCACTAAAAAATGCTGGTCTTGGTGGTTTGCAATTAGCTTTATTTGAACTCGTAGCAGAAGAACATCTCTGGGAGCCTACCTATATCATCGACTACCCAATCGAAGTAAGCCCACTCGCCAGAGAATCAGATACCCGCCCAGGCATTACCGAACGCTTTGAGTTATTTATTACTGGCCGTGAAATTGCTAATGGCTTCTCAGAGTTAAATGATGCGGAAGATCAAGCCGAGCGTTTTCGTAAACAAGTTGCTGAAAAAGAAGCTGGCAATGAAGAAGCCATGTATTTTGACCACGACTTCATTCGCGCCCTTGAATATGGCATGCCGCCAACCGGTGGTTGCGGAATTGGGATCGACCGCCTAGTAATGCTACTTACCGACTCACCCAATATTCGTGATGTCATCCTCTTTCCCCACTTACGGCGAGAAGAAAATACCTTGGATTAGCTTATTTCTTTTTGAACAAGGTGACTAAGAGTACGCTGGTTAAAATTACAAACCAAATTAAAGACCAAATAGGTACCGCCAACCCAAAGATGAGTGGCAATTTTGCTGTGCAAAAACCATCTGCCTTAAATAACCAAGGCAGGCCATTGACAATCTGAAATTGATTAATCCAGGTTTCTAGAGGATCAATGCCGCACGATACTTCGGGATGATAAAGAATCCAAACATGTCGACCAGCAACACCAAGACCAAAAATGCTTGAGATCAAGGCAAGGGCCTGAAACCAACGCGCAAAATAGGCAAAGCTAGCCGCCATAAAACACATAATCGCAATGCCTAAAAAGCCCACCCGTTGCAAAATACATAAGGGGCAAGGCGCATAGAAAACTCCTTGGTAGCCCACTTGCTGCAAAAAGACTGCGACGATAATCAGCAGAAAGCAGATGATAGAAATATAAAGGTATTGATTAGGCTTCATTTCTAGATATTAAAGCAAGCTGCTCAGTAAGGTGATAGCTCATTCCTCAAAATGGTTCTAATTGATAGAATTAACTCATGATTTCAATGAAGTTGGGGTGTTGCAAATATCCTCTAAGAGCAACAGCATTGCGGTACAGTCTTGCTGCGATCTACCCCATGGTTTTGCTAAAGAGAATAACTCCCTAGAAACGCCGCCTAAAAAGAGTGGCACACCTTCAGACTTGGCAAGCTCGATCGCCAAACTAATGTCTTTCAAGCCAAGCGATAAAGGAAAGTCTGGGGTAATGTCACCAGCCAAAACCTTTTTCGGAAAATTGACATTAATTTGCCCCCTACCAGCAACCGTATTTTGCAATACCTTCACTGTCGTATCGCGATCGAGGCCCAACTTGCCAGCAAACATCAGTGTTTCAGCAGTGAGCACCATGCTAACCATACTCATATAGTTATTAATGAGCTTTAATTTAATCGCATTACCTACGGGTCCGATATGAATAATATCTTTGCCAAAATTTTCTAATAAGGGCTTAACTTCATGCAAGGTTGCTTCATCTGCGCCCACCAAAACCAATAGGTCGCCTTTTGCAGCGTCTGTTGGAGTACGTCCCATTGGCGCGTCAATGGCTCTTAATCCCATTGCTTTAAGACGTTCAACAGTTTTCATAAAACGGGACGCATTGCCCGTACTCATTTCGATTAAAAGCGCATTCTTTGGCATGCTTGCCGCTGCTCCATTCGTACCGAATAGCACCTCATCAATAAAATCAGAGTCGGGTAGCATGGTAAATACATAACTGGCATTCTGCGCAGCATCGGCTGGAGAACTTGCAATTCGGCAATTTGTATAGGACTTAAATTCAGCGAATGCCTGAGGATTAATGTCGTAAACTGCTAATTCATGGCCAGCCTTAGCAAGTCTTAAAGCCATGGGACGCCCCATCACTCCTAGGCCAATAAAGGCGATTTTTTTAATTTCCATTACAGCCTCAAAGTA
>CAMCUP010000095.1 GCA_945878885.1 Polynucleobacter meluiroseus
AGTACGCAATTAATTTTTGAGTCTGCATCATTTATCTCCATGCCAGCGCCATCGTTAAGCCAGCTCTCCCTAATGGCCAAGACTGAAATTAGTTCGGCATTAGAGATTAGCTATAAAAATGGCCCTAAAAAAGTTTTTCAACTAGCCTACGAACCCTTTTTTATCACGGGAAATATGGTACCCACAGGTAATGGCAGCCAAACTTTGGCTGGCGGATATTACAATATTAAAAATCAACCCATTCTCGATCAATCAGTTCTTGGTAAAGAGCGGCAGATTTTTTCGGATTGTCCTGATGGCACTTCACTTTTAAAACTACCATCTGCGCAAATTAAAGGCGTAAAAGGAAATCCTGTTTTTGCGGTGGTGCAATTTGAGTATGCCTCTGCTAATCAAAAGGGTGACAGGACCTATGGCACATTACCCTCAGCCATTGCCGTTTTATCACTTGATCAAGATAAAAAAACTGGCAATCTGAGCCTAGTTCAGTATCGCAATGTTGATACTTCAGCGGTAAAGGGCCTATGGATAACCTGCGGCTCTAGTCTTTCGCCTTGGAATACGCATCTTTCAAGTGAAGAGTATGAACCTGATGCAGCGTTTATTTCTGGTAACAAGCGCTTTAAAGAATTTAGCAAAAATTTATTTGGCGATGAATTTGCGGCAAATCCTTATGATTATGGTCATTTACCTGAAATTACTGTCAACCCTGATGGTAGTGGCAGCATCATGAAGCACTATTGTATGGGCAGAATTTCGCACGAATTAGTTGTGGTGATGCCAGATAATCGTACCGTGCTAATGGGTGACGACTATGTCAATAGCGGCCTTTTTGTTTTCATTGCCGATCGGCCAACTGACTTATCGTCGGGCACGCTCTATGTCGCTAAATTAGGGGAAGGGTTTTCTATTAATCCTGGCGATGCAGGAGCAAAATTAAGTTGGATTAAATTAGGTCATGCAACTAGCTCTGATATACGTTATTTAGCACATTCTTTACAAGCAAGTGACATTATGACGGTACTTAAAACTGACCCTAATGACGCGAGCTTCACTAAGATCTTCTACGATGGGGCTCCCAATTGGATCAAACTAAAGCCCGGAATGGAAAAGGCCGCCGCCTTTTTAGAAACCCATCGATACGCCTACCTCATGGGAGGTAGCATGGGCTTTAGCAAAATGGAGGGAACTACTGTAAACCTCAAAGATAAGATTGCTTACACCGCATTACAAAATATTCAAGATTCAATGATTAAAACTGGTAAGGGTTGGAATGCTGGTGGGGGAATGGCTTTAGATGAGGCTCTCATGGCTGGCGGAATATTTGCCCATAAACTTTCTGGTGGGCAAAAGGACCAAACGGGCGCTACTATTCTGAGCGAATGGCTTCCGTATCAAATGTATCCGCTGTTAAAGGGTGAAGATATTACCCCAGATGCACTGGGTAACTTAGCAAATCCAGACAAAATATCAAATCCAGATAACCTTAAATATTCAGAAAAATTACGCACTCTTTTTATTGGTGAGGATAGTAGCACCCATGTGAATAATTTTATTTGGGCTTATAACGTAGATACCAAAAAGTTAAGTCGCATTATGTCGATGCCAGCTGGGGCTGAAGCTACGGGTCTTGAGGTGGTTGATAACCTCAATGGTTGGACGTATATCACGACAAATTTTCAACATGCCGGCGACTGGCAACCAAAATTACACGGTAAGGTCAAAACCTTGCTCGATCCACTGATTAAAGAAAACTACAAGGGAGGATATGGCGCAGCAGTTGGTTACATTACTGCTAAGCCAGTGGTAATAAAAATTGGATAAGTCCTTCGCTAAAATCAGCGCTACCAGATTTTTTTTGCGCTATACAGCAGCTTAAGATTTTCGTAGCATTGTTCTCGCATACGATTTTGTTCAGCACTTAACCAACCCAAGGCAAACCAATGTTGGGTATGTTTCTCTACGCTTGGCCCTAATTCATGAAGCGCTACACAGATATCGTTATAGTTACCTAAACTTTCTAATGCCTTAGTCATAATCTTAAAATATTTATTTCGCTTATTAGGTTGGCAAAAATCACCAAAAAATTCAAGTGAGTAACGCAAAAACTTTAATTTTTTACGCAAGCGATGGCGCTTAGCATCGTCGATCAACTTGAAGTTTGCAGCTTGTTTTTTGGTATCCCGGTAGACACTATCTAGCATTGTCATGGCCCGCTTTTTTAATTGCATCGGAATAAGTGGAAGAGGAATTGAGGCTGAACCAATCTTACTAGTTGGCTGAATTTCTTGATTTCCCAGCGCAATCATTGCAAGCAGTAATTCTTGAAATGGCTTCGCATGTAAAAATGTTCTTGGATGGACTTGCACTGGCATAATTTCCGATTGAATTGCTGGCCCCTGAGATGCCTTTAGCGCAGGACTGAGTTTTTCGGAAATAAAATTATTGTCACGATAGGTGCCAAGCAATTGAAATACCTGGTCGAGTGTTTGAATTTGTGACTCGGTCATATAGGTATGATTTAGTGCCAAAATTTTTAAAGCCGATTTAAAGCGTCTTAAGCCAACTCTGAGTTGGTGTAAATGTTCATCATAGCTATTGATACCAGAATTAATCTCACTAAGGTTTGGCAAGATTTGCGCCAAGCACGATTGCACAATAGCAGAAATAATTTCTGCATCGCTTGGCTTGACATCACTAAAATGGGTTAATTCAGCTCGCACGGGTGGACTCGATTGAATACCATTGACTAAGGTAAAACCTTGTTGTGCTTTGCCGCGGGTATCAAGATAGGCGCCAAAGCGCTTAATCATCGTTAAGGTATGAGCTAGGACTGCACTGCGTTTTCCTTGCAGTAATTCAATTTCGAGCTCCATGACAGGAACTGTTTTTTCTTTGCCTTGAGAATCTAGGGCTTTAATTTGACCCAGATCTAAGGCGTACTCAACCAAACCATTACGGGCTTTAAGGTGGACTTTACGACGCCAGATATCGGTCGAATACCTTACAGCCAAGGCCTCTGCAGAAGTATTAAGCAGTGCCTTCATGAGTATTACGCCAGCAGGGTGTTCGGCATGAGCAGCTAAAGACCAGATTGGGATGCCAGCCCCACGATGGGGAATAACTATCTCATGCTCAAGTCGATCGAAACTGCTAGAAGTACCT
>CAMCUP010000096.1 GCA_945878885.1 Polynucleobacter meluiroseus
ACTTTTGCCTTCACGGGTGATTCTGGCTCGAAAGTGTGAGCCTCTCTTTTGAATTGATGCCATTTTGCGTAACTCCTGACCAAATCCTGACCAAATCAAGAGTGAGTCTGTGCAAAAAGCGTGTAAGTACTTGTATGTTAACGATCTGCCCATAGCTCAGCTGGATAGAGCAACGCCCTTCTAAGGCGTAGGTCGCACGTTCGAATCGTGCTGGGCAGGCCAAAAACCTTAAGGTCCGGACTGGTCACTGGCAAGAGTTTTGCTAGATAGAAGACCAATACAAATTGCTTGGATTTTCGGAAAGTATTTGCTGACTAAGTTTTTGATCATTTACCAATTTAATGAACGCACTTAATTGTTGACTATAGCTTTGGGATGACTCATACCCCGTATGAGGCCAATCACTTCCCCAAAGTAGCCGAGACCGGCCGATCTTTGTTAGCCAATATTGGAAAACAGCACGATAATCGATATGCTTCATTCGATATTGGGCGCTAAGTTTTACCCAAATATGCTCTCTGTGCTTGTCGATACCCCCCTCATTTATTAGGAACTCATCATTTGTCTTGGGCCTACCAAAATGATCAATTACTATTCTAATTCCCTGAGGTATCTTTAAGAGTAGATCATTTAACAAACCATCGCTGTGATGAATCTCCAAATGCATGCCCACATCTCTTAAATGATCTAATACCTGGGCGTATTTTTCAATGGAATGATGAGGATTTCGATCCTCAAAAAGATTAAGTCGAATACCAGCAATACCTTCTTTTTTAAATTCTAATATTTCATTCTTGGATGTTGATGGCTCGACTACCCCAATACCCCGAATGGCCTCAGGATGCTGCTTAATTGTTTCTAGCAAATGGCTATTATCGGTGCCCAGAAAACTTGGCTGAATCATGACCCCATTGGTGATTCCTAAGGGCTTTGTTAGGGTAAACCACTCCTCAATTGAGGCATCGTAGTCAATCACATAGCGCGAATTTGGTTGGGATTCATTTTTTTTAAAAATATGAAAATGGCTATCGACAAGCATGGTGTTCATGTTACCATATCTCATCTAGATGAGTAAATGAGATAAAAATCATTATGACTAAAACCACTCTTGGCTATCAAAGCCTCGCTGCCATCTTGCGTGCCAAGGTAGTTTCAGGAGAATGGCGAATTGGTAAAGCCATTCCATCAGAAGCAAGTCTTGCCAAAAAGTTTAGCGTGGCAGTGGGAACGATTCGTCAAGCCATTGCCGAACTAGCAGAAGACGGGGTATTGATAAAGCATCATGGGAAAAGTACAGCTGTTAGTAGCGGGTTAAATGGTCAGTCCATGCTGCGTTTTTTTCGTTATCAGTTAGAAGGTCAAAAGCAGATATTGCCGCAGGCCAAAGTTTTGGATATCAAGCAGGTTACCCCAGATAGGGACATCGTCAAATTAACAGGCTGGAAATCTAAATCATTATTAAAGATTCACCGCATTAGACTTATTAACGGTCAACCATTGCTCTATGAAATTATTTATTTGCCACTACCGCAATTTAAGAAATTAATGCAGTTCAAGAGCAAAGACTTTGATGATTTGTTTTATCCAATGTATGCCAAGGTTTGTGAGATTGCCGTGATTAAAGCCAAAGATCAAGTTAGTTTTGAGCTCATGAAAAAAACTGACGCCAAGATGTTGTCAATGAAAGAAGGGCATCCGGGCGTTCGGGTTACACGTATTGCATTTGATTTGACTGGAAAACCCGTTGAATATCGTAGTTCAATCGGGGATGCAATGGAATTTCGATATGCAGCAGAGGTTCACTAAGGAGACTATATGAAAATGTTAATAAGAGTACTTTTACTAGGATTAGTTGCAGTGAGCAGTTTTGTACATGCGCAACAATGGCCTAATCGACCAATTACGCTAATCGTTAGCTATCCACCCGGAGGAACAGCCGACCTCATGGCCCGAACGATTGCTCCGCCATTGGGAAAAATACTAGGAACTTCGGTAGTGGTTGAAAATAAAGCAGGGGCTAGCGGACAAATTGCTGCAGCCTTTGTTGCCAAAGCAAATGCCGATGGTTACACCATTATGCTCGACGCTTCTTCCTATTCGGTGAATCCGTCTTTATATCCAAAGCTACCCTATGATCCCAATAAAGAATTTAAAACACTTGCTGTGTTAGCTCTTTACCCAAATGTATTGTTGGTAAACCCCTCATTTTCAGCCAAGTCAGTGAAAGACCTTATTGCGATGGCAAAAGCCAAGCCCAATAGCATTGCATTCGCTTCATCAGGCAAGGGTTCTGCCCAACATCTTGCTGGCGCCTTATTTGAAGTTCAGGCAGGGGTGGAAATGCAGCATATTCCTTATAAAGGAGGCGGCCCAGCGCTCAATGATGTGATTGGTGGACAAGTACCCGTCTTTTTTGGAAGTGTTGCCTCAACTAAGCAGCATGTTGATTCAGGGAAGTTAAATGCCTTGGCAGTTACTGGAAAGAAAAGAGCCTCATCCATGCCTAATGTCCCGACAATGGCAGAAGCAGGAGTGCCTAGTTACGAGGTTTATGAATGGAATGCAATTTTTGCTCCAGCCGCTACGCCAGCACCTATCGTGCAACGGTTATCGGATGCAATTGCAAAAGTAATGCAATCAACTGAGGTAAGAGAAAAAGTCACAGGACTTGGTGGTGAGATATTTCAGGGTAATTCTGAAGCCGCTGATAAATTTGTTAAAGCTCAAATGACTGAATGGGCTAAGTTAGTCAAAAGTGGGAAGATTGCTGTTGATTAATTAAATTTATTATCACGAAGGCATGGGATTCATATTGATATCAATTTAGAAATGTCGGTTTACCCGACAAATCCCACTTCAAACCATTTGACCATCTGCCAATACCACCCGACATCCAAGGCATTCCACCCAACGCCAAGGTTCTCGGTGTGTACTGAACACCAAATGTCAGCAGGCTAAAACCATTGTTTAACTAGTTGTTTTAACTCATTTTTACAGCTTCTAAGGCGTAGGTCGCACGTTCGAATCGTGCTGGGCAGGCCAAAACCTCACTATTTAATATTGTTTCCATTGCTGTCTCAGGCTCGTCAATGGTGATCAATTGGCTAGATCATGATCCGGCTTGGCCGGCGTTGGGAAGACCTTGG
>CAMCUP010000097.1 GCA_945878885.1 Polynucleobacter meluiroseus
GGTAGAGGATGCATATTACCCGCTTCATCGCGATTAAATTGCATAAAAACATTATTCCAAATTTCAATGAAGCGATCGCCATCTTCCTCGGGACTACCAGGAGGTCCGCCAGGAATGTGGGCACCGTGATCATAAAAAATTTCTGTACATGGCCCACAAGGGCCGGTATCGCCCATCATCCAAAAATTATCGGATGCATAGCGCGCGCCCTTGTTGTCGCCAATGCGGATAATGCGCTCTGCAGGTACGCCAATTTGTTTATGCCAAATATCGTAGGCCTCTTGATCCTCTGCATAAATCGTAATTAACAGCTTCTCTTTCGGCAATTTAAACACTACAGTTAATAATTCCCAGGCAAATTGAATTGCATCTTGCTTAAAGTAATCACCAAAAGAAAAATTGCCGAGCATCTCGAAAAAAGTATGGTGCCGAGCCGTATAGCCAACATTATCTAAATCGTTATGCTTACCCCCCGCCCTAATGCACTTTTGCGCAGTGGTTGCTCGCCTATAGGGGCGCTGATCAAAGCCTAAGAAAACATCCTTAAATTGATTCATTCCTGCATTGGTAAACAGCAGGGTGGGGTCGTCCCCAGGCACCACAGGACTAGATGGCACGATTTGATGTCCTTTGCTAGCAAAGAAATCAAGATAAGCTTGGCGAATTTGGGAGACTTTCATAGCGATAATTATCGCATTGGCACTTAATTAGGGCAAACCCTAGATTTTTAGACTAGCAAGGGTTATCAGCCTGGCTTACAATCGCTAATCAATATTAAAAAATGGTCAGTCAATAATTAGACCAACTTGGAGCGCACTTTGAAAATACGCAATCAACAAGACTTTGCCGCTGGCTTTATGTATATCGTCGTTGGCTTATTTTTTGCTGCCATAGCAAGAAACTATCAAATGGGTACTGCCGCCAAAATGGGGCCTGGGTATTTTCCTTTTTGGCTAGGAATGCTCTTAGCCTTAATTGGCCTTATTGTCTTACTGAATGCATCAACTAAAAAAGCGACCGAAGTCAAATTAAAAAAATGGGATCTGAAAAGTGTCATTTGGATTACGGGTGCAGTAGTACTTTATGGCGTACTGTTAAGCACCATGGGATTTTTTGTAGCGCTTATCACTTTGGTGTTTGTTTCAGCCTCGGCTAGCCATGAATTTAGGTGGAAAGGTACAGTTATCAACGCGGTCGTTCTGCTGGTATTTACGTATCTCGCTTTCGTAGTTGGGCTCAAGCTACAGTTTCCGCTGTGGCCTTTCTTCCTCAATAAGTAATCGCTAAAGCCTAGGACACTAATATGGATCTGCTGAATAATTTAGCGCTGGGTTTTTCAACCGCACTGACCTTTCAAAATTTAATGTACTGCTTTCTGGGATGCTTATTGGGCACCTTAATAGGTATTCTGCCAGGTCTTGGCCCTATTGCCACCATTGCGATGTTATTGCCAGCAACGTATGCTTTACCTCCTATTGCTGCGCTCATTATGTTGGCCGGTATTTATTATGGCGCGCAATATGGCGGCTCAACTACGGCAATCTTATTAAACATTCCAGGGGAAACATCTTCGGTAGTGACTGCGATTGATGGCTATCAAATGGCGCGACGAGGGCGAGCAGGAGTTGCCCTCTTTACCGCTGGTATGGGTTCATTTTTTGCTGGGTGCGTAGCGACTTTTATTTTGGCTGCTTTTGCCGCCCCACTTTCACAACTAGCCTTTAAGTTTGGTCCGGCTGAGTACTTCTCGCTGATGGTATTGGGTTTAATCGGTGCCGTGGTTTTAGCGTCGGGCTCACTCATTAAAGCGATTGGCATGATTCTTTTGGGCTTGCTCATGGGTCTTGTTGGTACCGACGTGAACTCCGGCGTTTCTCGCTACGCCTTTGATATTCCTGAGCTCAGTGATGGCATTGGTTTTGTCAGTATTGCCATGGGCGTATTTGGCTTTGCTGAAATCATGGTGAACTTAGAGCAAAAAGAAAAGCGGGAAAGTTTTTTAAATAAAGTGACTACCCTTATTCCTACATGGAGTGATATTAAGCGCATGGTTCCGGCAATCTTACGGGGAACTACGATTGGCTCACTCTTAGGAATTTTGCCAGGCGGTGGTGCTGCTTTAGCAGCTTTTGGCGCTTATTCGGTTGAAAAGAAAACCTCAAAATACTCCGCTGAATTTGGTCAAGGCGCCATTGAAGGTGTTGCTGGCCCAGAAAGCGCAAATAATGCTGCGGCTCAAACTTCCTTTATTCCTTTGCTGACTTTAGGCATTCCACCCAATGCGGTTATGGCATTAATGGTGGGTGCAATGACTATCCATAATATTCAACCGGGTCCACAAGTGATGACTAGCAACCCTGCTCTATTTTGGGGCTTGATTGCATCGATGTGGATTGGAAACCTGATGTTAATTTTGCTCAATTTACCGCTCATTGGTATGTGGGTACAGATATTGAAAATTCCGTATCGCTTTCTTTATCCCGCTATTTTGGTTTTCTGTTGTATTGGCGTCTATACCGTTAACAATACGGTATTTGACGTATACATCACCGCAACCTTCGGCATTATTGGCTACCTATTTTTTAAACTAGGTTGCGAACCTGCGCCGCTTTTATTAGGCTTTGTATTGGGCCCCATGATGGAAGAAAACTTCCGCCGCGCCTTATTACTCTCGCGAGGCGATTTTTCGACCTTTATTACCCGTCCGCTTTCGCTAGGCCTCTTGGCAGCGGCAGCTTTAATGGTCGTGATTGTTGCTCTACCTGCGATCAAAAAAGGACGTGAAAAAGTCTTCGTCGAAGAGCTTTGACTTATCCTTACCTTCTCATCAAGCCCGCCTAGTCTGCGGGCTTTTTTCTTTCTCGTGCAGCGATCTTCTCTACAATTAGCGAATGTCAAAAGAAAGCCCTAAAAAACTAGTAGTTAGTAAACCCAAAGCCAGCGCTGCTGAACCTTCTAATTTTTTACGCCAAATTATTGAGCACGATTTAGCACAACCCCTCTATCAACAGCGCCAACAGCAAAACGACGTCGACGGTAATGCCCTTCCTCCACTAATTACCCGCTTTCC
>CAMCUP010000098.1 GCA_945878885.1 Polynucleobacter meluiroseus
GGTAATAATCACGGGTGAGGACATAGAGGCTCCAAATGAATTCAGTTTATTAGTATTGATTTATTGGGAAAGACTTTTTTCTAATTCTAAAGCGGCAGCGCGTAAAGTTGGCACAGATTGTTCAGCGAGCTTTAAGGTAAAACGAGGTGTTGGGCCATGAGCCGCAAGGGCAGCAAAGACTTTATTTTTAGCATCGCGCACGGGTACAGCAACACAAATTGAGCCCTCTAAATACTCGCAATTATCGAGGGCATAACCTTGCATACTAATTTTTTTTATTTCAGTCATTAAGTCACTATAGCGAGTCATGGTTTTAGCGGTATGGCTCTGTAGAGGTTCTGCACCGACAATACGTTTAATTTGATCCTCGCTCATAAATGATAAAAATAATTTACCGCTTGCGGTGCAGTGTAGGGGCACATGCATCCCCGAGTCAATATGCAAACGAATCGGTGCACTGGTTTCGATTCGATCGAGATAAAGTACTTCATTACCATCAAGAATATTAAAGTTACAAGTTTCGCCCACGGTATCAACTAAGCGCTTCATGACTGCCACTCGTTGAGAGCGAATCGAGTCGGTTGAGAGCAGGCCAATACCCATTAAGCGAAATTTAGCACTGGGCTGGAACCGACGTCCATTTGCGTCGCGCTCGACAAAACCTTGTGCTACCAGGGTATTTAAAAGTCGGAAGGCGGTAGGTTTTGCTAAGCCAATACGAGTAGAAATATTTTCCAAAGGGAGTGGAAATTCAGAGTTAGCGATGACCTCTAAAATGAGCAGCACTTTTTCCGCCATACTAGATTTACTACCTTCGATAATTGTTAGAGATGCCAAGGCGCCTGAAGTTTTTGGTGTGAGTGCACTTAATTTAGGCATTTTTATCGTTTGCTTTGTTTATTAAAGGTTTTTAGGTATTTACCCTTAAATCATTTCATCTAGTGATACTTTATATTTCATTAGAGAAAAGATCAACTTCAGAATTATAGTCATGGCGATAAAAAAAACACCCCTTTCTCGGGCCAAGCCCAAACTTAAGCCTAAGCTTAGAGCTAAGCCTAAGGACACACCCATAACCAATGCTAAGAAATCTATTGCACAAGTTGGCGCTATTTCAATGCAGCAAGTAAAGGAAGTGATTGGTCTAATTAAAGATGCAGGTCATTTCAATACGTTTTCTTATAAAACCCCAGAATTTGAAATAGAAATAGCCGTTGGAAATAAGCCTTCTCCTGAGATTACCTCCGCTGCTACCCCATCAGGAGTGACTCAAACCACAACCCCTCAATCTCCAGTCGCTAGTAAGCCAAGGAATAAAGCAGGCCTTTTCGAGATTTTGAGTCCAATGGTGGGAACTTTTTACCGCCGACCTAATCCCACTTCACCTCCTTTTGTCGAGATTGGCTCAAAGGTAAGCCCTGATACTCCCGTGTGCATTGTCGAGGTGATGAAGCTACTCAATACGATTGCAGCCGAACACGCTGGCAGAATTATCGATATCTGTGTGGCTGATGGTGAAACTATTACAGCGGGCCAGGTCTTAATGGTGATCGAGTTGTAATGATAAAAAAACCAGTCTCGCTAATTAAAAGTGCCCCCTTTCAAATGATTGATGTAACGCTACGCGATGCGCATCAATGCCTGTGGTCAACTCGCATGACCACAGCCCAAATGTACCCGGCTTTAGACAATATCGATCGAGCAGGTTACGGCTATATCAATATTTTGGGTGGCGCCGTGTTTGATGTGATGGTGCGTTTCTTGCGTGAAGACCCATGGAAACGCATGGCTTTTCTCAGTCGCGAACTAGACACGCCTACCGATGCCTTGACTCGTGGACAAAGTATTTACACCTTTGAATTGTTTCCTGACGATGTGGTCGATCTGAATATTGCTTTATTGGCAGAATCAGGCGTGAATGTCCTAACCGTTTACGATGCGCTCAACGATAACCGCAACATTACTTCTTCGATTGCCTCAGGTAAAAAACATGGCATGCTGATTAATGCGATGCTCACTTATGCGTTAAGCCCAGTTCATGACGATGCTTATTTTGTGGCGCGGGCCAAAGAGCTAGTTGAATTAAAAGTCGATTTTATTTCTGTTAAAGATCCTACGGGATTATTGACCCCAGAGCGTGGCGCTACTTTATTTCCGGCGCTGGTGGCTGTAGCCAAGGGCATTCCCTTAAAATTACATTCCCATTGTCAGTCGGGTTTGGCCCCTTTAGTTTATGAAGAAGCAATTAAAGCCGGCTTTAGTTATGGTTATGTTGCCACTAATTGCTTGGCTAACGGCGCATCCTTGCCATCGGTAAGTGAAGTCTTGAAAAGTGCTGCGCGTCTTGGCAGGGCGCCCAAAATGAATATATCTGCCTTGCAAGAGGTTGATAACTATTTCGATTGGATTTGTACTCGCGATAGCTTGCCTCGGGGTGAAAAGCTGGCATATGACCCAGCACTGTATGAACACCAAATACCCGGCGGCATGATCTCTAATCTGCGGGCACAGTTAGCAACTCTTGGTATTGCCCACCGTGAGCAAGAAATTTTAGAAGAAACTGCGCAAGTTAGAAAAGACCTAGGCTACCCCATCTTAGTCAGTCCTTTTGCGCAATACATTGTTACTCAAGCAGTTTTAAATGTAATGCAGGGTGAGCGCTATAAAACCATACCTGATGAGGTTAAGCTTTATTTGCGTGGTCATTACGGTCAATTAGCTGGTCAGCCAAGTGGGGAGGTGATGGCCCGTGCCGGGGTGGAGTATGACCCGAGCCAGCGACCAGGTGATTTCATTAAACCCGCTTTAAGTGATTTAAGAAAACAGTGGGGTAAGTCAGTTTCGCGTGAGCAACTTTGCCTGCATGCCTTCTACCCTCCTAATTTAGCTTTAGGTCTGCAAGATGGCACCTTAGCAGCCCTCAAGCAGGGTAAGCAGTTGCAGCCCTTTTCTGAGCTAATGAAGTACCTAGTTCAGCGCAAGGAATATGCCAAGATTCGCA